>JAQIBG010000253.1 GCA_027859175.1 Planctomycetota bacterium
GTCGTCATGTCATAAGGGTCCGAAAGAACCCTTGCCTGTCAAGGGCAAGTATGCGCCCCATCGCTGATGGAAGGCGCGGTTACGCCGGGTAGCGTGACACTTGTGAAAAGTGCCTGTCCCAGTTTTAGCGTCCCAGTTTTAGCGGGTGAGCCATGGACCTCGCTGGCATCTGCATGTCGCAAAGTCTTGTTGTGGCGAGGAGCTGCCGGTGGCCGTGGGCAATGATGATAATTATGCACGCAGCCGTCGAGCGGGGTCGCCGAGGATGGCCAGACAACCTGTTCAGCTTGATGAGAACGTGATGCCCGTCGAGGAGGAGAAACGTACTCGCCGGGTGCTGATAAGGTGCAGGCGGTGTGCTGAATCAGCCGCCTGGGCCCGGTGCTGTGCAGCCGGCGCGCCAGCTGCCGACCAGGCGCCGGGTGCCCGGCTCCACCGCTTGGCCGTCAATGCGGGCGAGGATCAGCTGAGCTGCTGCCGCGCCGATGGCCTCGCGGTCGTGGCTGACCCGAGCGAGCCCCGGGCTGCTGTAGTCCATGCCGGACTGCTCGTCGAGTGCGGCCAGGCCAACATCGATGCCAATGCGCAGGTCCATGCGGGCGAAGGCATCAAGCAGGCCGAGGGCGCTGAGCGGATCGCTGGCGACGATCACCGTATCGGTGGCGGCCAGCGAGCGGAGGTGGGCGCGGGCGTCGTCGTCGAAGGGCAGGGCCAGGCGACACTCCTCGGCCTGACGTCCGGGGCCGGCGAAACCTGCGGCGAAGCCGGCCCAGCGCTGATCGTAGCAGGGATGAGCTGAGGGTTCCTTGCGTAGGAAGATGCCGCGCCGGTAGCCGGCATCGGCCAGGCGGCCACCGGCCAAAGCACCGGCAGCGGCTTCATCGCGCATCACTGCTGGGGTGTTGCCCCAGCCCGGAGAATTGACCAGTACTAAGGCCGGCAGGACCAGATCGAGGCGTTGGAGTAGGTCGAGGTCCAGACCGTCAACCACCACCGCGCCATCCAGGGCGCGGGTATCCAGGGCCTGACAACTGAAGCCGGCTTGGGCGAAGGGCTGGTGATGGAGGCGGGTGAGAGCGGTGGCGTATCCGGCGGCTTCTAGCGTCTCGGTGATGCCGGCGAGGAATTCAAGCAGCACCGAATGGCAGAATACCGAATCGTTCTCGACGATGATGCCGACCAGTCGGGTCCGCCCGGTACGCATGGCCACTGCTGCTGGGTCCGGACGATAGCCGAGCTTTGCAGCAATGGCGCGCACCTGGGCCACGCGGTCGCGACCGCGCTGGGTGCTGGCTTTGTACTTGCCGTTGAGCACTCGCGACACCGTTTCGAGGGAGACCTGGGCGGCCTCAGCGATATCACGGATGGTGCAGGCAGACGACACGGCGAACCTCGGGTGCGGAATCCAGCCTATGTGGAACGATCCATACGGCAAGGCGCATACCGGCTATATGGGCGCTCGTGGAACGTCTTTGCTAGGAAGTCATATAACACGTAACTGCAGTAACTTATTGAATATTTCAGGGTCCCATGACGAATTGTCTGCCGAGCACGTCTTGGTCAGTATAAGGAACGTTCAACATTCCTGCCGCTCCTCCGTACAATCAGCATGCGCACCCTCATCATCGTCCTTCTGGTCCTCCTGGCTGGGTACCTACTGGCCGCCGATCCCTCCTTGGCTCCGCACCGCAGCTATGGCGTCTGGCATGCCGGGCATATTGGCGGAGGAGGGTTCTTGCAGCAGGTGGTCTTCGCTCCCAGCGACCCGCAGCGTCTCTACCTCAGTAGCGATGTTGGCGGCTGCTGGCGCTCCGATGATGGGGGTGCCACTTGGCATATGCTGCACGGGGCGCTGCCGGCCGAGGGCTCGAGTTATTCGATTCGCGGTATCGTCGTCGATCCCCGAGACGCGGATACGGTGCTCATTGCCGCCGATAGCGGGGTGTGGCGCAGCAGCGATGCGGGGCGCTCGTGGCAACGTAGTCTGGCGGCGCGCTGGCACGGCAATGGCGATTATCGTGGTGACGGCCGCATTCTGGTCATCGACCATGCTGATCCTGATACCATCTTTGCTGCCGCTATTGCCAGCGGAGTACACATTTCCCATGACGGCGGCAAGACCTGGACACCCAGTGGCGCCGAGGGGCTCTTCCCCATCGACTTGCATCAGGATGTGGGCAATCCCCGCCGCTGGTGGTTGGCGGCTGGTCGGGCCAAGACCTGGATAGACGGTCAGGAACGTGAGCTGCCCGGCGGTTTCTTCCGCAGTGAGGATGGCGGTGCCAGTTGGCAGAAGATCAGCGATTATCCGATTGGCGAGCTTATTCAGCGGCCCGCTGACCCCACTTCCCTAATTGCGCGGGCAATGAATGACGACGATCGCGTGGTGCGCTCGCTCGATGGCGGGCAGAGCTGGCAGCGTTTTGACGCGGGCTTGCATCCGTTCACTGGCGATGTGCGTCGTGATGGCAGCTACGGCGCGTTGACTACCGGCCCAGACTTCGTCCTGTTGGGTGGCAATGGCGGTAGTTTCTATCGCCTTGATGACGGCACTGATGTGTGGCGCAAGATTGAATGGAAAAAGGAAGACATCCACGAGGGCGACTGGTGGGGAGCCCTGAGTCGGCCCACCCATTGGCATTTCGGCAGCGCTCTCTGCTGGATGGCGGTCGATCCGCGTGACCCCGAGCACTGGGCCTTCACTGATTGGTATGCGCTCTACCAGAGCCGCAGCGCCGGCACCAGTTGGGAGCTGACCATCGATGGTATCGAAATGACCGTGGTCCATACCGTGGTCCAGGATCCGGCTAACCCTCAGCAGGTGCTGACCGGAGTGGCCGATGTCGGATATTTTCGCTCTGCTGATGCTGGCTCAACCTACGAGCAAAATGAGCGTGGTATTAGTAACAACGTTAAGCATATCAGCATCTGCGCCGGCCAACCGCAGCGGGCGTACGCGGTGGGGCCGCAGCGTTGGGAGTGGCATGCCAATCAGGTTTTCCGCAGTGAGGACGGCGGCCAGACCTGGATGCGTCCGGCGATGCGCGGTCTGGGTGATATGGAGAACAAGCGCTGCAATACCGTCGTCGTTCACCCCGTGAATCCCGATGAGTGTTACCTGGTGCTCAATGGTCGCATTGAGCCGGGTGGTGGTGGTGTGTGGCGCTCGGTGGATGCTGGCGAATCGTGGACCTGGATAGGCGAGGGTTTGCCGGCAATGGACCACTGTTTCCGCAGTGATATCTGGGTGGCTGGTCCGGAGGTGGCAATCTCTTCTGATGGTACTCTGGTGGCTGGCAGTGACGACCGTGGTCGACTCTTCCGTCGGGGCCCGGGCGATGCTGCTTGGCAAGAAATCTCCTTCACTGGTCAGGCTGGCGGGGTCAACGCGGTGGTGGCTGATGGGCACACGGCTGGTCGCTTTTGGTTGTGCCGCAAGGATGGCGGCGCGTGGCGCTCGGATGATGGCGGGGTGACGTGGATCCGCCGCAGTGATCAGGATGCTTGGTCTTTAGCTATCGATGTGGCTGATCCACAGCGAGTGGTGTTCAATGGTGGTGCGGGTATTTTTCTCAGCCGCGATGGCGGCGACACCTGGGTGGTATTGGCTGGTCAATTGCCCTATCGCCACCTGCGCAACGTCGTGGCTTTTGCTGGTGCGCGGATAATTGTCGGCACCGGTGGTAATGGGCTGTTCTGGTCAGCTGTGGCTGACGCGCCACCGGCGAGCTCGGCCCAGGCCTCTGGTGCGGCCATCGAAGTGGCCTTGGCTGCGGCCGGAGTGGCTGAATCGCTGCTGGTTAATGGTGACATGGAGCGTGGCGAGGCTACCCCGAGTGGTTGGACCATGAGTGGGGAACTGCCTGCCGGGGTGCGCCTGTCGAGCGATCACAGCGTGGCCCATGGTGGTGATGCCTCGCTGCATCTGGCTCTTGATCAGGACGATGCGGTATTTGTTCAGCAGCGCTTAGTCCATGCGCCAGACGGCCGCTTGGCCTTGAGCGCGGCGGTGCGGGTGCAGGGGGCGGTTCGCGTTCGTTTGCCGGTGCAGATTTTCGATGCCGGGTGGGCTCAGATCGGCTGGCAAGAATGGGGTTCCGTCACCGCCGCTGATGACTGGCAGGTGCTCAGCGGCGAGGTGGCTATCCCCCCTGGTGCGGTGCATATCATGGTTGGCGTGCTCACCGAAGGCCGGGGACAGGTGTGGCTGGATGACATCAGTGCCGAGGATCCGGCTGGCGTGGTGGCTCAGCAGGATGTGCCACTGATGCCTGTCTATATATCAGCGGGCAGGTAGCGACCGTTGCTGGTGCGCTCCAGCATGCCCTGGGAGGCCAGGGTCAGCAGCAAACGGTTGGTGACGCTGCGGTCGAGGTCAAGTGTCCGCGCCAGTTCGCGTGAGCCCACCGGCCCGGGTGCGGCCATCACCGCCTCCAAGACGTCCAGGCCGTTGATCAGGCTGATGTTCGGCTGCGAGGTCGAAGGCATACGGACAGGCTGTGATGATCGTGCGGTAGGCAATGGTCACTCTTGTCTTTCCGCTAATGTCTCTATCATAGAGACGCATGGACGCCACTAATTCCCCTTCCGCATCCCCCAGCATCAGACGCCCAGTGGTCTGGTTGTTCCTTGCCCGGCTCGACGATCCGCTGCTGCCGGCGGTGCTGCCGACAGTGGCGTGGATGGCTGCCGAAGCGGGAGCGCTGATCGAATGTTACCTGGAATCCGCACGTTCTGGCGAACTGTTCGCGCCAACCGGATCGCTCGTCCTTTCCGGCGGACACCACCAGGCGTGGAACTACGTGCATGCCCGGGCCACGGTGCGCTATATCGTGCTTGGCGCGCCCGAACTGTTCGCCTCGTCCATGCCACTGATGGGCGAGACGCTGGTGCAGTCCGTAGATCCGGCAGCGATCTACACCGTCCTGCTGGCCCAGCCCGGAGTCGGCCGGCCGGCAGGCGCGACGCTGGTGCCGGTGGGGGACGTCGCGGGCGGACCAGCAGGCATGCCGTTGTCCACCTACCTGTATCCGGATCTGTGCTTCGGCCGGCAACTGGGCTGCACCACCGCCGCGCAGGTGGACGCCTGGCCAGAGCTGCCGCGCCGGGCGCTGTTTGCCGAGGCCGATGGCTGGTTGACGATCGACGGCCTGCGTCCGGGAGATGACCACACCGCCATCTGCCAGCGCATCGCCGAGCGCTGGCGCAGTACGGCGCGCGGCGTCGCTTTCGGCGATCCACTGGCGATCCGCTCCCAGCTGGCCTGGCATTGCCGTGCCGGCCGGGTCGCCTTCTGGGCCCCGCGCGCCGGCGTCGCTGCACAGGATGTGCAGGTCAGCGACTATACTGAGGACGCCAGCCGGGCGAACGCCGCTGCTGGCGCCTACGCCGAATCGTTGGGCGTGCCGTTCCTGCTTGGGCGTCAGACCTGCGACGGCGACCTGATGGCCTGGTCGCGGCGCGGCCTGGGCATGGAGATCATCGATCCGTGCCGGCCACCGTTGCCGGTGGTCGAGGCCCTGCCCCATCCCTGGCCAGCCGGGTCGCAGGCGGTGCCGGACAGTCCGACCGACGCTGAGCTGGAAGCCTGGGCCGATGCGCGCACGAAGCTGGTCTGCGTGCTGGTCCACAGCGGCGAGATCGCCCACAACGAGGCCATGCTGCTGCTGTGCGAACTGGCTGAACGTACGGGCGTGGCTCTCGGTCTGGGTGCCTGCGTCGGGCGCTACAGCTCCTGCCCGCAGCAGTGGGAGATGATCGCCACTGCACGGAAATCCGGCGGTTTCAAGGGTTTGGTCGAGCCGGTGCTGTATGGCAACGGCTGGGGCATCATGGCCGAGGCCCTGTGCCCCGAGCAGCGCTTGGCCGCCGGTCTGCACGGCGCGATGGCTGAGATCCGCCGTATCGCTGGGCCAGGCGCGGTTCCGCGCGGACATTACAGCTTCCTCGATACCGACCTCCAGTCCCACGGACCTCCGCCGGTGGCAACCCATCGTGCCTTCGCTGCTGCCGGGCTGGCTTTTGATATGTCCAGCGCCCGCCCGGGCCGCTGCCGCGTGCTGCGCCGGGATGACCGTTTCATCTCGCTCAACCAGAGCTGCCGCACCATCCACGTCGGCTCGCCCTATGTCCGCATCCAGGATCCCGAGGACCTGGGAACCGCGGCGCACAGCAACCCCGGCTGGCTGCTCGCGGCACTCGATGCCCCGGTGGTGGCCTTCCAACCGGCGGTGTGGAGCCGCGGCACGCGTATCCTGGAACTGTTCAAGCGCCTCGCCGGCAGCGGGGTTGCCGCCACTCCATCGACCATCGCCCGCTACGCCCAGGTGCTGGCCCGCCGCAAGCTGGTGCCGGTGGATGCCGAGGGCCTAGCATGACCAGTATCCTCATCGAAGCCGAGAGCTTCAGCGACCTGGGCGGCTGGGTCGTCGACACGCAGTCGATCCGGACGATCGGTTCGGCGTACCTGCTGGCCCACGGCCTGGGCGTCCCGGTGGGGGACGCCCGCACCACCGTCACCCTGCCGCACGGCGGATTGTGGCGGCTCTGGGTGCGCACCCGGGACTGGGCGCCGCCACACGGTCCCGGCGCCTTCACCGTCAGCATCGACGGCATCGCCCAATCGCGGCTCTTCGGTCTCGGCGGAGACGGCGCCTGGGCCTGGCATGACGGCGGCACGGTCGCGATCGGCGCGGGGCCCACGACTGTCGCTCTGCATGATCTCACCGGGTTCGATGGACGCTGCGATTGCCTGCTGTTGAGCGATGGCGCGGAGCCTCCCCCCGCCTCCGGCCAGGAACTGGAGGCACTGCGCCGCCACGGGCAGCCGGCCCAGGCGGAGGACCTCGGCAGCTTCGACCTGGTCGTCGCCGGAGGCGGCTACGCCGGCATCTGCGCAGCCGTAACCGCCGCCCGTCATGGCCTGCGCTGCGCGCTGATCCACGACCGTCAGGTGCTGGGCGGCATGGCCTCCAGCGAGGTGCGCGTTGGACCAATCGGCGACCTCGATCTGCCACCATATCCCCGTAACGCGGATGTGGTGCGTGACCTCGATGCCGGGATCAGTTCATCAGGCGGGCAACGCTCTGCGGACAACGACCAGCAGGTGCTGGAACTGGTCCGCCGCGAGCCCAACCTGACCTGCCTGACGCAGACGCATCTGCATGCCGTCGAGCAGGCTGGCGGCCGCATCATCGCCGTGCGCGTGCGGCATCTCCGCACCGGCCGCGAATCGCGGTTGGCCGGCGTGCTGTTCGCCGATTGCACCGGCGATGCGGATCTCGGGGTGCTGGCCGGCGCCGAGTGGCGTAGCGGCCGCGAATCCCGGAGCGAAACAGGCGAAGCCATGGCTCCAGAACACCCCGACCACCAAGTGCTGGGTAACACCAACTTCTGGCGAGCGGTGCGCTCCAGTGCTCCGTCCTCATTCCCCGCCTGCCCCTGGGCCCTGCCCATCGCCAGTGACACCGACTGGGAGGTCGCGCCGCCGAAATGGCCGGTCAAGCTGGGCGAACTGGCCTTCGCCGGCGGCTGGAACTGGGAGAGCGGCTTCTCCCGGGACGCGGCCGTCGAGGCGGAGGCGATCCGCGACCACAACCTGCGCGCGATCTTCGGCACCTGGGACTGGTTGAAAAACCGCAGCCCTCGGCGCCAGGAACTCGTCGAGGCCAAGCTGAGCTGGGTCGGCCATGTCCTGGGCAAGCGCGAATCCCGTCGCCTGATCGGCGATCACCTCCTCACCCAGATGGATCTCGAAGACGGCCGGATGTATGGCGACGGCTGCGTCACCGCGACGTGGTATTTCGACCTGCATTTTCCACACCCGGACAACACCGCCCGGTTCCCCGGCCAGGAGTTTCGCAGCATGGCCTACGACGATCCGGATTTTGAGCGCTTTCGTGGTGCGACCCCCGGCAGCTATACCCGGATCAAGCCGTACCCGATCCCGTACCGCTGCCTGTATTCCCGCACCATCGCGAATCTCTTCATGGCTGGACGCAACATCAGCGTCACCCATGTCGCGCTGGCGCCGGTGCGGACGCAGAAGACCACCGGCATGATGGGCACGGTGGTCGGCCGGGCTGCGCTGCTGTGCCGTCGGCTGGGTGTCGATCCCCGCGCCATCTACAGCGACCACCTCGACGAGTTCAAACGCCTGCTCGCCAAACCCGATGCACCTATCGCCAAGCACCAGGATTCGCGCTCATGAACCATCCAATTCGTATCCCAGCCAATCCCAAAGCGTCGCCGATAACACGTCGGCTGTTCACCTGGCTGTCCAGCCTGGCTGACCGGACCGAGCGCAAGATGCTGATCGGCCAGTTCTGCGGCTACCCCAATCCGCAACCACAACTGCTCGCCCAGACCCACCCGACCAGCACCTTCACCCCGCGCTACATGGAGGAGATCCACGCCCTGACCGGCCGGCATCCGGCGCTGATGGGCGTCGATTACTATGGCAACACCGGTGGCATCGACGATGGCCCAGACATCGTCACCACTGAGCATTCGCACCTGCGCACGCTCAATCACAGCGATGCCACCGGCACCGCCGTGCACCTCAACCGTGAGCTGATCGCCTGGTGGAACGCCGGTGGGCTGGTGACCATCAGCATCCATTGCTACCGTCCCGATACCCATCAGCCGAATCACAGCGGAGGGATGATGAAGTTCGGATTCGGCAATAGTGACCGCTTCCCCGCTGACGAACGCTTCCGCGAATATGATCTACGAAGGATCCTGCCCGGCGGCGCTGACCGAGTTAACTGGGAGGCGATGATGGACGGCATGGCCGCGGGGCTGACGGAGCTGCGCAATGCCGGGGTGGTGGTGATCTGGCGCCCTTTCCACGAGGTCGATAAGGGTTGGTGGTGGGGCAAGCATGACCCAGCCCTGTTTGGCCAGGTATGGCGGGACATGTTCCGGCGCTTCAGCGACCAGCATCGGCTCGACAATCTGCTCTGGGCCTACACTGGTGATCCACACCAATATCCGGGTGACGATCTGGTCGATCTGGTCGGCAATGACAATTATAACCGCCAGCTGACAGATCGTTCCCTCCACGACTGGACGGTGCAGCGCGGCAAGCTCCATGCCCAGACCGAGTTCGGCTTCGGCATCGACGCCCTGCGTGACAACTCCACCGCGTCATACGACTTCGCCGAACTGACGGCCTCGCTGCGCCCCTGGCGTCCGCGCAGCGTCTACCTGCTGGTCTGGTCCGACGCCTGGCGCATCGGCAATCCGCGGCATCTCCACCAGCGGGAGTTAATGGAGGATCCGTGGATCATCAGCCGCGAGGACATGGAGCAGAGCTGGCGGACTGGAACCTGAGCACGGCCGTTATTGCAGCAGGGGCAAGCGACGGACATGGTCTTTGAGGTCACGCTTGACGATGAAACCCTGGCTGCCGCAAGGTAGGGCGCGGTGCTTGGCGCGCTCCGCAGCCGCAGCCGCAGGCGGTTGCCCTGGTCTGGACGCCCAGGTGACGCGGATCACCGCCAGTAACCTCCCGCGCCTACGTGCCCTCCAGAACCGGGTGGCGGCCACGATGGCACTGACAGCATCTTACCGATCGAGAAAAATAGAGAACCGTTGCGCATTCGTCCCTCTTGGTCTACCACCAGCCACGATCGGGCCGGAGAACGGCCCCGGTTCCCCCGTTCTCCCCCCGGAAGAAACGGAAGAAACGAGGACACGCACTGATTCGATTCAGTCTCAGCGTCCCACCCTGTCCCATCAAGTAAGTCAGGCCGCCTCTCGGACGTAGTAGTTGAGCGTATTCCCAAGTAATCCGCGGCGAACGACCGGCCCGCTGTCCGCTGCGTATGCCTCGTGGAGGGGTATAGGGATCGGACGGCCATCGAGTCCCTGATGGGTCCTGAAATTATTGTAGTAACTGACGTGCTGGCGAAGAGTTCGCTGCAGGGCATCGACCGAGAACGGAATGATCCGTCGTCCGACCTCGCGTCTGGTGGTGCCGATGAACCGTTCAATGAAGGCGTTGCAGCGTGGACTTTGCGGTGGCGTGCGCTTGACCTCGCATCCGATCGAGCGAAAGCACTCCCTGGCGGCTTGAGGAACAGCGGATCTCTGTCCATGATGACAGCAGTGGCGCCCTCGAAGAAGTCTTCTTGGAAGGCTGTGGCTTGGCTGCAGACATTGGCGACCCAATTGCCATCTGCGTGCTCGGTCACGCCAAGCACGCGCACCTCCCTGGTCGCGACCCGTATCGCGCAAAGTGTAGACGGCGGAGTAAAACCAGGCCACTTCAACCCCAGGATCGCGGTTGTCGTGGCGGAGTAAAACCAGGCCAGTCTGCCGTCGGGTGAGCCCTCTGCATGGTTATGCAGGCCAGTCGTCGACCCCTCGGTGGAGCTGGGGAAGATTTCTCGTGCGCAGCCGTGATCCGCATAGCCTCCCAAGCATTTGGGAGGCACGGAGATGTACGGCATGTACAGGTACAAGGCGGTCCGTCAGTACGTGATGGTCGACGGACATTCCCAGCGCGCGGCTGCGGCCCATTTTGGCATCGCACGCGAGACGGTGGCGAAGATGTTGGATCACAGTGAGCCGCCGGGCTACCGTCGATCGCGCGCGGCTGCGCAGCCGAAGTTGGATCCGTTCAAGGACATTATCGACGAGATCCTGGCGAGCGACACGGCGGTTCGTCGTAAGCAACGGCACACCGCGCAGCGCATCTTCGAGCGCTTGCGCGCAGAGCACGGGTACAGCGGCGGTTACACGATCGTGAAGGATTACGTGCGCGCGCAGAAACGGCGGACGAAAGAGCGCTTCGTTCCGTTAACGCACGATCCCGGCATGGCGCAGGTAGACTTCGGCGAAGCGGTGGTGCGGATGCGCGGCGTGGAGGTGAAGGCGCACATTTTCGCCATTGAGCTACCGTACAGCAATCACGTGTTCTATCGCGCCTACCCGGCCGAAAACACAGAGGCGCTGCTGGATGGCCACGTGGCGGCGTTCACGTTCTTTGGGGGCGTCCCGCAGCGGATCCTGTACGACAACATGTCGCAGATCGTGCAGGCGATCGAAGCCAACGGCAACCGGGTGGTCACGCGCAACTTCGCACGGCTGGCCAGCCACCATCTGTTCGAGGAACGTTTTGCCCGGATCGCGCATGGCAACGATAAGGGCTGCATCGAATCGGGCATCAAGCGAGTGCAGCGGTCGATGCTGACGCCGATTGTTGACGTCGGCAGTTGGGAGGAACTCAATACCTACCTGCAAGACCGCTGTGCCGCGCGCATGGGCGGCCACGTGCATGGCAAACCCGGCACCATCGCCGAGCGTTTCGTTGCCGACCAAGCAGCGCTGCGCGATCTGCCGCGCGTGCCCTTCGATCCCTCCGTTGCGTCAACGGTGCGCGCGACGAGTACCGGCCTGGCGCGTTTCAAAACCAATGACTACACGATCCCGATGGAGCACGCCTACGAGCAGTTGACGGTGAAGAGCTCTGCGTGGCAGGTGGCATTCTCGCTCCGCGAGACCGAAGTGGCACGCCACGAGCGCTGCTACGATCGCGAATGCTTGATCGCCAACCCGCTGCACCATCTGTCGATTCTGGCCGAGAAGCCCGGCGCGCTGGACCAAGCAGCAGCACTGCGAGGCTGGGCGGTGTTTGCGCGTTTGGCGCCGTTTCGTGAGCAACTACGCGTGCATCTCGGCCGCAACGGCGATCGCGAGTTCATCGCGGTGCTGCTGTTGATGACGCGTTATGGCATCGGCATCGTTGAACGGGCGACCGTGGCTGCGCACAGACTGGGCGCGTACAGCTGTGATGCGGTGCAGCATTTGGTGCTGTGCGATCTGGAGGACCGTCCACCCCGGTTGGATCTCGCCGCGTGGCCACACCTGCCGCAGGCCGAGGTCGCCACCACGCAACCGCACGCCTACATGGCTTTGTTGGAGGCTTCGGCATGAGCGCGGGCCCATCAAGCGTCGACGTACCAGACAGCGCGGATCTGCCCAAGCAGGTGATCCTGCTCACGCACCATCTCAAACGCCTCAAGCTCCCCACCATTCAGCGCGAATGCCAAAAGCAGGCGCGTTACGCGGCCGACAGCGGTCTCGATCATCTGGCCTACCTGTCGCGCCTCGTGGAGCTGGAGTGCATCGATCGCGAGCGGCGCACCGTGGAGCGACGTATCAAGGCAGCGAAGTTTCCCGTGGTCAAAACCATCGACAGTTATCACTTCGCCGCCGCACCATCGGTCAATAAAACCTTGGTGCGGCAGCTGGCACGCAGCGAGTGGATTGATCGGCACGAGAACGTCCTGTTGATGGGCAACTCTGGCACCGGCAAGACGCATCTCGCCCTGGGCCTGGCGTTAGCCGCGTGTCAGCAAGGACGACGCGTCTTGTGGACCACCGCCGCAGCCTTGGTCCACGAACTCATCGAAGCCCATGACGAACGTCGATTGCTGCGCATGCAGAAGAGCATCGCGCGCCAGCAACTGCTGGTCATCGACGAGCTCGGCTACGTACCGCTGTCCAAAACCGGTGCCGAACTGCTGTTCGAAATCATCTCGCAACGCTACGAGAACAGCGCCACCTGCATCACCACCAACCTGCCCTTTGCGGAGTGGACCGCGGTTTTTGGTTGCGAGCGGCTCACCGGCGCCCTGCTGGATCGCCTGACCCACCACGTCCACATCATTACCTGCAACGGCGACAGCTACCGACTCAGCGATGCCAAGCGGCGCCAGAAGCGGGCGCCGCAGAGCGACGAAGGCTGAGGCAGCCACGTTGCGCGTAGGCGGTCGTGGGCGCAGGTCGCCGCAACGATCCCGGTCCCCTTGACCCCTGCGCGCGGCGGCCAGAAGCTCAAGGTGCCCCGGCAAGGCAAAAACTGCAGATCCGCCAGCGCTTCTACCGGGGCGACGAGACATGATGGCCACCGTGCTCGGCGTCAAGGGCGCTGCGCGCCGCCTGCGGCGGGACCTCGGCAAGCCCACTTCAGACCACCACCGCGGACCTGGCCGGCGGCGCCGCAAGGTGGTAGACTTTTACTCCGCCGCGTGGCCTAGTTTTGGTCCGCCCTTTACAGAAGAACGTGTTTTGAAATTATCTTGTCGATATTCCTTTTGAGCAGCAGCCAATAGAGTCATTTGGATGCCTTATGGCGCATGAGGCAGGTATGTCTGCAATCTTCCGCACATGGTCA
>JAQIBG010000323.1 GCA_027859175.1 Planctomycetota bacterium
CTCGCATTTATCCGGTGGGTTCGCAACGCATTATTCAAGGACGTCGATTGGGCCGCCTTGCTGACGCGACTTCGAGGCATCTACGCGGACGGTGTCGGGTGAATTTTGGACACCGATGCTTTATGCAGGTCCACCATTACCGCCATAATGCCACGCCGCGCCGCCTGCTCCAGCCTCCGTCTGGGAAGGGGACAGGTCCTGGGTCCTGGTACGCGCCTAACGGCGCTTGGGTCATGGGAGCGCGCTCTCACCTGGACAAGGTATCGAGGTGGCAGTGCCGTGCCCAGGCATGCTTGCAGGCATTCCATAACCGGGCCTGAAGAATACTGAGCCCTAGCAGCATCACTCCCCCAGCCGCGCGCGTTGCCGCCAGCGAAGAGATGATGGGTAGCGCGATCAGCGCCACTAGGGGCCGAGCAAGCGCTCGGCCCCTAGTTGGATCTAACAAGGGTTCCGCCTGAGCTTCGTTAGCACTTGGACATGCGGCGGGGCTGTCGCGACACTCGACCTCATCAGCGCAGCCTTACGCTTGGCTGTCCCCAAGGACCCTGCGAGTGCCGGCCGCCCGAGGACCGGTGCGCGGCAAAAATGGCGCACAGCGCCGCCGCGCAGGCCGCCAGGCCAGGGCCGACCAAGGCCGCGAGCCCAGCGAAGCGAAGGCGAATCGGGGATCCAAAGGGGCAGCGCACCTTTGATGTAAGCAACCCCTTTGATGTCAAAGCCGCGAGAAATGGTCCGCGAGCAGCGGATAAATCCCATCAAAGCGCTCGGCCACAGCTCGATACTGGGCCACCGCCTCAGCATTCGGCGCGTAGGTTTGCACTACCGGGCCAGGCTTACAGGCCTCAGCCACTGATTGGCCGCAGGCGCCGATCAAGGCCAAGCGCGCGCCGCCCAAGGCGGGGCCGGCATCGGCCCCCTCGCGCAGCACCATGCTGCAGTCCATCACGTCGGCGAACATCTGCATCCACACCGCGCTGCGAGTACCGCCACCAGTTACCGTGGCCTCACTGACGGCGGTGCCAGCACCACGTATCAAGGCGAGCGACGAGCGCAGACCGAGGGTAACGCCTTCGAGCACCGAGCGCGTCACCATGGCCCGATCATGGCGCCGGGTCAAACCGATGAACGCGCCGCGCGCCTTGGCATCGCACAGGGGCGTCCGTTCGCCGGTGAGATAGGGCAGGAAGTGCAGCCCCTCACAGCCGATCGGCGCACTTTCCGCCAGCGCGTCCAATTCCGGGAAGCTGCAGTCAGGAGCCAGGCTATCGCGATACCACTGCAAGCTACCAGCTGCAGACAGCATCACGCCCATCTGATGCCAGGTATCCGGCACCGCGTGGCAGAAGGTATGCAGGCGCCCCTCGGGCTCCGGGCTGTACGCCGCGGTAGTGGTAAAGACCACGCCCGAGGTGCCCAAGGCGATGGTGGTTTGCCCGGGGCTGACGCAGCCGGCGCCAACGGCGCCGGCGGCTTGGTCACCAGCGCCACCAACCACTGGGGTACCAGCTTCGAGTCCCAACTCAGCGGCAGCTTTGGCCGTGAGCGTGCCTGCCACTTCGCTGCCTTCGATCAGGCGACCGAGATACGACTCGTCGATTTCACACGCCGCCAGCATAGCAGGCGACCAACGGCGCTTGGCCACGTCCATCAGCAACATGCCAGCACCGTCGGACATCTCAGCAACCTTGTCGCCGGTCAGCAAGAAGCGCAGGTAGTCTTTCGGCAGCAAGACGCTGCGCACCTTGGCCCAGACCTCGGGCTCGTGGCGCTGGACCCACACCAATTTGGGAGCGGTGAATCCAACCAGGGCGCGATTGCCGGTTTCGCTGATCAGATCAGGGACGCGCTCATGCAGCAGCGCGCACTCTTCTTCGCACCGGCCATCATTCCACAAGATCGCTGGCCGCACCACGGCGTCAGCGCCATCAAGCAGCGTGGCGCCATGCATCTGGCCGCCGATACCGATACCGGCCACCGTGGCGCCAGGCGAAGCCGCCAGCACGTCGCGCACCGAGGCCACCAAGCCACGCCACCAATCGGCCGGATCCTGCTCGCTCCACAGGGGCTTCGGCGTTGACAGCGGATACTCCGCAGTGGCCGAGGCCAGAATCGTGCCGGCCTCATCAACCAGCACGGTCTTGCAGCCTGAGGTTCCGAGATCAATACCGAGGACGGCCATAACAGCACCCTTTGCGCATGGAGGATCGAACGCGCGATCCTGAGCAAAGGGGCTGTATCGCAAGGGCTCCTCGGCCGGGCTTCCGGTCCCGTCGCAGTCGCCGCTGAGGGCCCTGGACGATCCCGGAAACCCGCCGCCGGCGCCGGGTCAGAGCCCGGTGTCGTCGTCGCCCAATTCTTGCGGATCCAACACTTCCATCGCCGCCGTGCGCGGGCCGGAGTTGACTCCGGCCTCGGCCTGAGCCGCGCGCCCCTTGTCGGTCAGAACACCAACGCGGTCAACCAAGCCGTTTTCATAGTCTTTGAGCCGCTGAATCGAGTCGGTAATCGCCTGATAGGCGACCACGCGGTCTTCCCAGCCGTAGGTGTCCGACTTCTTCCCTTCCAACTCTTTGTAGATGTTGAAGAAGTAGTCGACTTCCTTGAGGTAATGACTGGGCAAATGCTGCAGGCCGTGGACCTCACGCATCCGCGGATCAGCCACCGGCACCGCCAAGACCTTATGGTCGAGCCCCTTGTCATCACGCATGATCAGCACGCCCAAGGGGCGCACTTCGATCAAACAACCAGTAAAGGTCGGTCCATCGATGATCACCACCACGTCAAGTGGGTCACCATCTTCAGCCAGGGTATTGGGGATGAAACCGTAGGCGCCCGGGTAGTGCACCGGCGAAAACAGCGTCCGGTCGAGCCGGAACACGTTGAGATCCTTGTCGTATTCATACTTGTGGGCGGAACCCTTGGGGATCTCGATCACCGCATTTACGATATGCGGCACCTCCGGACCCGGGGGTAAATCGTAGTAATTGGCCATGTGCTCTCCTCAGCCACGCGCAGCCTATGCACACATTCAAGCGACAGCAACGAACGGAACCGGACACTTTGCGCACGTCGCACAGTGTTCGGCACGAGTGCTCGGCTTCCGGACCTGACCAGATCAGAGCCCCACTGCACCGTACGATCCCGGAATCAACCCCAGCTTCCCCTTGCAGCGCGAAAAGGGCCTCCATAGCTGTGCGGATTCCCTGACTTCCCCTGGAGAGCAGCATGAGCCTCACCGACTACTTCAAGACCATCCCGGACATCGCCTACGAAGGCCCGGAGAGCGACAACCCCTTCGCCTACAAGTACTACAACCCGGCCGAGAAGATCCTTGGCAAGAGCATGGAGGCTTGGCTGCGCTACGCGGTATGCTACTGGCATACCTTCCGCGGCACCGGTGCCGACCCCTTTGGCGGCGCTACCCTGTGCCGCCCCTGGGAAGACGGCACCGACAGCGTTGACATGGCCGTTAAGCGCGCCGACGTGGTGTTTGACTTCATCAACAAGCTCGGCCTCAAGTTCTACTGCTTCCACGACCGCGACGTGGCGCCGGAAGGCGACACCGTCACCCAGACCAACAAGAACCTGTGGACCGTTGCCAAGCGCTTCAAGAAGAACCAGAAGGCCACCGGCATCGACCTGCTGTGGGGCACCGCGAACATGTTCTCGCATCCCCGCTTCGCCCAAGGCGCGTCGACCACGCCCAACGCCGATGTGTACGCCTACTGCGCTAACTCGGTCAAGGAAATGCTCGACGTGACCCTCGAGCTCGGCGGCCAGAACTACGTGTTCTGGGGCGGCCGCGAAGGCTACATGAGCCTGCTCAACACCGACATCGGCCGCGAACTCGACCACCTCGCCAAGTTCCTGCACATGGCGGTGGATTACGCCAAAAAGATCGGCTTCAAGGGTCAGTTCCTGATCGAACCCAAGCCCTGCGAGCCAACCAAGCATCAGTACGACTTCGACGCACAAACCGTGATCGGCTTCCTGCGTGGCGCCAAGCTGCACAAGCACTTCAAGCTCAACATCGAAACCAACCACGCCACCCTGGCTGGCCACGAGTTCGTGCACGAGCTCGAGGTCGCACGCGTCAACGGCATGCTCGGTTCGGTAGACGCCAACCGCGGTGACCTCATGAACGGCTGGGATACCGACCAGTTCCCCAATGACGTCAAAGAGTGCACCCACGCGATGCTGTCGATCATCAAGAACAAGGGCCTCGGCCAGGGCGGCCTGAACTTCGACGCCAAGGTGCGTCGCGACTCGACCGACATGGAAGACTTCTTCCACGCCCACATCGGTGGCATCGACGTGTACGCCCGCGCCCTGCGCATCGCCGCCAAGGTCATCGAAGACGGCAAGCTCGACGGCATGGTCACTGACCGCTACAGCAGCTGGGACGCCGGCGTCGGCAAGGACGTCGAAAAGGGCAAGCACGACCTGGTCAGCCTGCAGAAGTACATCCTCAAAAAGGGCACGGCGGCTCCCAACCAGAGCGGCAAGCAGGAGCTGTTCGAGAACGTGTTTAACTCGTACTTCTGATTATTACGAGTTTTGATTGAACGAGCGGGCGCTGATTTTTCAGCGCCCGCTTTTTTTAACTGGTCCTGGGCCCTGGACAGGGCTGCGCCCGTTAGGTCCTGGGCTCGAGTCGTCTGGCCTTTATTCAGTCTGCAGGCAGTGTTCGTGGTCTGGCTGTTCCTACGACCCAATGGGCGCAGCCCTGTCCAGGATCCAGGACCGGACCTCCCGAGCGGCTCAGCCGCAAGCCAAACCGCCTACAAGGCCCCAACCACAAAGAAGCGGGCCAACAAACGGCGGCGCCTGTACTCGGCATCGAGCGGGCCCGCCTCCTGTTTGCGTGCCGGCACGCGATCGACCAAACGGCCAGGATTGCCGCGCTCAGCGTCGTCGATGATGCGCACGCGCCCGCCGGGCTCGATGGCGAAGCTATCGGGCGACCACTGATCGGCCATGGGGCCGGTCAAAAACGCATTGCGGCAGTCGATGTGGATATCGCCACGCTCATCAACGAAGGCGGTACCAGCATAGGCCACGGCGAGCTCCTTAGCCTCACGGTGCCGTGTCGCCACCCAGGCCAAGCGCCGCGTGCTGACCCCCTCCTCAACCACAATCAGGGTCATGTAATCGTCCCACTCGACCTCGCAGGCAAAGCTACCGCTCGCAAGACTGGGGACCGCACGACCAGGGTTTGGCCGCGCACCAGCCTGGGGCGCCTCAGCCTGTTCCACGGCCTGGCGCTGCAATTGCAGCCGCAACAGGCGTTCGATGTCAGCGTCTTCAACTGCCGGCATTACCGCCACAGCCACACCCAG
This sequence comes from Planctomycetota bacterium, assembly GCA_027859175.1. Classification (GTDB taxonomy): domain Bacteria; phylum Planctomycetota; class UBA11346; order UBA11346; family UBA11346; genus GH22. The sequence goes on from JAQIBG010000323.1 coordinate 5,343, forward strand.
CACAAGTACGAGGCGGAGCAGCACCGGAGGTTCAGTCCGCGAAACGCCGCCGTTGGCGGGTTGAGGGGATGCTCATTGCGATGCGATACTTGGTGACGGTACGACGCGAAATGTCGAGGCCGTCTTTCGCCAACAAGTCGGCAATGGCCTGGTCAGACAAGGGCTTGCGCGGGTCTTCCTTCTCAACCATCGCCTTGATCTTCAGCTTCACACTCCGACTCGACTCGGCTTCACTGCCGTCTTGGGTGGCGATTCCGCCCGAGAAGAAATTGGCCAAGGGCAGCACGCCGGCCGGCGTCTGAATATATTTATCCTTCACCGCTCGCGACACAGTGGCCACATGCATGCCGATTTTGTCAGCGATATTTTGGCGCATCAGCGGCCGCAAGTGCTCGGGTCCTTGATCCAAGAATGCCTGCTGATGCTTGACAATCTCGGTGGCAATCTTGAGCAGGGTCCGTTTGCGCTGAGCCACGGCATCCAGAAGGAAACGCGCTGCGCCAAGCTTCTCTTTAAGATAAGCTTTCTCGCGCGGATCCGAGGCCGGGTCATCGTAGAGTTGATAATAGGCGTCATCGATTTTGACCTTGGGCAACTGCGAGTCGGGAATCGAAACGATCCACTCATCATTCTCATCGCGCTCGACGGTCACATCAGGCACCACAAATTGATTGTCGGTGCGTGCGAAGGGCAAACCCGGTTGCGGATCGAGGGTCGCGATGGCCTCTACGGCCTCCTGTACCCGATCAACATCCACACCCATGGCTTGGGCCACCACCGGTAAGCGATTGCGTAAGACGTCATCCAGGTGCTCGCTGATCAACTGGCACTCAAATTCGTTGTCGCCCGGTTCGCGGCGCAACTGAAGCAGCAGGCAGTCGGCCAGATCGCGGGCACCGATACCCGCCGGGTCACAACTGCGGATGCACTCCCACGCCTCTTCGCCGTCTTCAAGCCGCTCGTCACCAACGATATCTACCAGCGGCACGCTCAGGTACCCACGACGATCGATGGCCCAGCATAAATCAGCCAAGAGTTCGGCCACGCGCTCGGGCACATCTTGGAAGCGTAACTGGTCGAGCAGATGGTCAGCCAGGGTTGGTGGCGGGCCGGCCGCGGAGGCAATGGCCTCCATCTTATCAGGCGCGTCTTCATCAAGACTGCGAGCCTCGCGGCGGCGCTTGAGCAGATCGCCCCACAGGTCTGGGTCGTCATCAAAGCGGTTGGCCTCAAAGCGCTCGGTAGCACTCGGGCCCTCACTCGCCGCAGCAGCGGCCTCGGCCTCGCCAAAAGGGTCGTCGCCACCATCTGAAGCGCCTTCAGCGGCCTCTTCAGGGCCATCTTCGATCTCAAGCACCGGGTTGCTTTCGATCTCATTCATGATGCGCTCTTCGAGAGCCATCTGCGGCAGCAGGAGGATCTCGATCGACTGGATCATCTGCGGCGTGAGCTTGAGCTTCTGCTCCATCCGCAGATTAAGATTCTGACGCATCTGCAATGCCACGGGTTCAGCCTCCTCTCGCCATGTCTAGCTGGCGCAGCTACGCCTTAACGCTGGCCCACGCTTCTTAGCAAAGGATAGGCCAAAGAACTCCGAGGGGCAAGGCCTTGACAGCTGGGCGTGAGCCTGCCGCCAAGTTCAAGCCACAGAATACCTTGCGTGACCGGGGCTGCGGTCTTAGCGTTATGATGTAACTTTCTGCACCCACGACCACAAAGCCCACGCCAAGCGTCCCTTATGCCCGATAATGACCTGTTTACCCAGCTGAGCTCAGCCGAGCAGCGCATCGTTGGCGAAGTCATCGCCCGCGATTGGGTCAGTCAGATTCAGATGCAGCAGACGGCCGAGGCAGTGCTCGCGCGGCGGATCGATGGGCCGATTCACCAGGCCCTGCTCCAGCAACGCCTGATCAGCAAGGATCAGTGCACACGGCTTGAAGATTTCCTACATAAAGACATGGAAATCGGCGAATATCTGGTTGATCGGAAAATCGGCGCCGGCGCCATGGGCGATGTCTTCCTGGCCCATCACACGGAAACCAACGAGGCGGTTGCGCTCAAGCTGATCAATAAACGCTACGCCGATGACGAGCAATTCATCAAGCGCTTTGAGCGCGAGATTGAAGCGCTGCGTGGCGTTGAACATCCCAACATCGCCGGTGCCGCCGGCTACGGCACGACCAGTGACGGCCTGCCCTACATGGCGATGGAATACGTCGCTGGGCCCAGCCTGGCGCAACTCCTGCAGCAGCACGGCCCGCTGCCCGAGGCCTACGTGCTGCGTATTGCCAGCGAAGTTGCCGCCGGCCTCGATCACATCTACACCAGCACCAAGCTGGTCCACCGTGACATCAAACCCGAGAACATCCTCACGGTCCCACCTGACGATGCCCAGGGCGGCGATCTCTTTAAGCGCCACGACAACGCCAAGCTGATCGACTTCGGCCTCGCCCGCAGCTACGGCAACGACGACCGCCTGACCATGACCGGCATAACCATGGGCACGCCGCATTATATGTCGCCGGAGCAGATCCGAGGCAGCCAAGAGGTCGACCTGCGCAGCGACATCTACGCCATCGGCGCCACGATGTTCAATCTCCTGACCGGCCGCACCCCCTTCCAAGGCGCGTCACCCGGCGCGGTTATGACCGCCCACCTGACGGACCCAGTGCCCGACCCCCGCAAGTTGGTTCCAAGCCTGAGCGAACCAACGCGCGACGTCGTCATGATGTGCATGGCCAAGGAATCCGAACAGCGCTACCTCAACTACCTAGCTTTCACCAACGCTTGCAAAGAAGCGCTCGCCGCCATCGGCGGCCACAGCAGTGGCATGCGCTTACTACGCAAGCCCTTGGTGCTGAAGAAACCAAGCGCCAAGAGCCGGCCTAAAGACTCGCAGCGCAAAGACGCGGCCGTCAAGGAACCGCCAACCAGCGCCACCGTGGTCAGCGACACGCCCGAAGATCCCTTTGCCGCCGTTGGCCATGACAGCCGCAATAAAGACGGAACCAAGGCGCGCGACAAAAAGGTTGGCACTGGCCCCAAAACGAATCGCAAAACGCTCGACGACAATCAGCCAAGCGATCACCACAAGATCAAGGAAAGCTCCGATCGCATCGCGCGTGAAATCCACGATGCCCACGGCCTCGGCATCATGCCGATGCTGGTGCTTGGCATCGCGGTGGTGTCTTTGATCGCAATTCTGGCCTGGCGCTTCCTCCTGAGTTGAGCCAAAACGCATCGGCACCCGGTTTGCCATTGGCCCGTCGCTGATCACGGCTAGCCTCCGGGCGTGGACTGGCCTGGACGACACGTCATCTCGATCGAAGACTTCTCTCGGGACGACATCCTCCATATTTTGCAGACCGCAGCCGAGCTTGAGGCGCACCCGCAGCCCAACCTGCTCGCTGGCTGTTTGATGGCCACGCTGTTCTTCGAGCCATCCACCCGCACCCGCCTCAGCTTTGAAGCCGCCATGAGCAAGCTCGGCGGTCAGATCATCGGTTTTTCGTCGGCAGCCTCAACCAGCGCCAAGAAGGGCGAGAGCTTGGCCGACACGATTCGCATGGCCGAGCAATACGCCGACGTTTTGGTGATGCGCCACCCGCGCGATGGCTCGGCGCGGCTTGCCAGCCAGGTCAGCAACTCGCCCATCATCAATGGCGGCGACGGTGCCAACCAACACCCAACGCAAACCTTCCTCGACCTCTACACCATCGCCAAGCTGTTTCCTGATCGCCTGACGCATGACGGCCCGCCGCTCGCGATCACCTTTGCCGGCGATCTGCGCTATGGACGCACCGTTCACTCGCTGCTCACCGCTCTGAGCAACTTCAACGTGCGCCTTTATACCGTTGCACCGCGCGGCCTGGAAATGCCGGCCCACCACCTGTCGCGCGCAGCTGAGCGCGGCGTGATCGTGGAAACCCTGCCCACCCTGCACGAGGCCGTGCAGCTCACTGACGTGCTCTACATGACGCGTCTGCAAGAAGAGCGCTTCCCAGACCCCGTCGAGTTCGAGCACGTCAAGGCCACCTACCGCATCAATGCCGAGATGCTGGAACGTGCCCAAAGCCACATGCGCCTGCTACACCCCCTGCCGCGGGTCAACGAGATTGCCCAAGACGTGGACGCCACCGCTCACGCCCACTACTTCCCGCAGGCCGGCAACGGGGTGCCCGTTCGCCAGGCTCTCCTCGGCCTCGTACTCGGGAGACTGTAATGCCCAAGCGCACGATGCAGGTGGAAGCCATCGATCACGGCACGGTGGTCGATCACATCCCCTCGGCGGTTACGCTGCGCGTCGCCGAACTCATCGCCGAAGACGGCGACCAAGTGTTCATCGGCGTCAATCTCAAGTCGAAGAAGGTTGGCAATAAGGGCGTGGTCAAAATCGCCAGCCGTGAGCTGCGCCCAGCCACCCTGAGCCGCCTCGCCCTGCTCGCCCCGCATGCCACGATGTGCATCATCCGCGATTATCAGGTGGTGGCCAAAGACCCGATCCCAGTTCCGGACAGCTTCACCGACATCGCGCTGTGCCCCAATGCCAACTGCGTGACCAATCACGAACGCTGGCCGACCCAGTTTGACGTGCTGTCGCAACGCCCCCTGCAGGTACGCTGCCTCCACTGCGAGCGCGACTTCCCCGCCTCCGAGCTGGCGATCCGCTAGCTGCGACCCTAGACCAAAGCTGAACACCTCGGTGCAACTACGGGTAACGGCTAGGACTTAGTGTCCGGGTCATAGGCCGGCGAGCGTCTTGACAGGTGGAGTCCTTTCCATGCGCCCCGCAGACAAACTCATACAGCAGTTGATCGACGGTGAATCCACCGCCGCTGAAGCCGCCACGGCCCAGCATCTGCTGGATGCCGATTCGAGCTTGTCGAGTAAGTACAAGTTCCTCTCTGACATAGACTTGATGTCCAAAGTGCGGGCCGGGCGGATCACCGCCAACCACACCGCCGACAGCCTCGTCAGCATGCGTATCATGGAACGCCTCGACCACGTCAGCCCAGGCCGCCGCGTCCATGTCGAAATGGGCACCGCGATTGCCGCCCTGCTGCTATCCAGCGTGTTTGCCGCCGCCTTCGGCGTTGTTGGCACTATGGACGACCTGCTCCCCCTCGCCTGGATGGCCCTCGCTGCTATTGCCGGCGGCCTCGTGCTCGTCGTTGGCCTCGGGCGCTTGCGCCCCCAGAACAGTGAACGGGCCACCCTCTCCAGCGGCCGCCTGCGTGCACCCACGCCGCCGTCACTGTTGCGCCGCACGCTTGGCTACCGCTTCGCCCTCGGCGATGGCGAACTCCTGCTGTACCGCGCCGTTGGCTGCATCCTCCTGGTAGGCGGCTGCTATCTGGCGATCAAAGGCCTCGCGTAAGGGCCATCACTTTCGAACGAAGAGAAGCCGTCGGGATTCCGACGGCTTTTCTGTGTTTATGGGTCCTGGGTCCTGGGACGCGCCTAACGGCGCTTGGGTCATAGGGACAGCCGAAGATCCCACGCCTGCACTAGACGAGACACCGAGGCAGCCGCCCCGCGCACCAGAAACCTAAAACTGCCCAGCGCGGGCGATGGCCTGCAACATCGCCTGGGCCTTATTCAAGGTCTCCTGGAACTCCTTGGCCGGCACGCTGTCGGCCACCACGCCGGCACCGGCCTGCACATGGGCTTGGCCTGGCGTCAGCACGGCCGTGCGCAGTGCGATGCAGGTGTCGAGGTTGCCGCGGAAATCGAGATAACCAACCGCGCCTGCGTAAGGCCCGCGCTTCACCGGCTCGAGTTGATCGATGATCTCCATCGCGCGGATCTTCGGGGCACCGGATACCGTTCCGGCTGGATGGCAGCAGCGCAGCGCATCGAGCGCATCCAGGCCCTCGCGCAAGCGACCCTCGACATGACTGACAATGTGCTGCACATGCGAATAACGCTCGATAACCATCTCCTCGAGCAACTCCACCGATCCGGGCTCGCTGACGCGACCGGCGTCATTGCGCCCGAGGTCGATCAGCATGACATGCTCGGCCCGCTCCTTGGGGTCGGCCAGTAACTGAGCTGCCAACTCGGCGTCTTCAGCCGGCGTCGCGCCGCGATGGATGGTTCCAGCGATCGGGCGCACCACCACCTTGCCGGCCTCAACCCGCACCATGATCTCGGGGCTGGCGCCCACCAAGCTCGCCTCGCCCATGCGCAGGCAGAACATATAGGGGCTCGGGTTCAGGCTGCGCACGCTGCGATACACCTGAAACGGGCTTACATCCACATCAGCGCTCAGGCGTTGACTTGGCACCGCCTGGAAGATGTCGCCTGCGCGAATGTATTCTTTGATGGTTTCAACCGCGGCCTCGAAGTCTTCACGCTTGGTATGAGCGCGATAGGCCAAGTCGGGGCAGGCCTGCGGCGCCACCACACTACTCGGATAGGGCACCGACAGTCGCGCCTGTAGAGCATCGAGCTCGGCCTCGGCCACAGCCCACGCGGTGTCGACGTCAGCACCTGCGGTCAGATCCAAATGCGTGATCAACAACAGATGATTAAAGCTGTGATCAAACACCGCCACCGTGTCAAAGCGCATCAACAACAGATCGGGCAGATTCAGGTCGTCGGGCGGCATGTTCGGCAGGTCTTCCACCAAACGCACCGTGTCATAGCTGAAATAGCCAACCAAACCGCCGCAAAAACGTGGCAATTCGTTGAGATGTGGGCTGCGGAAGCCCGCCATGTAAGTGCGCACCGCTGCGTAGGGGTCGCCAGGCAGCACCTGCTCAGAGCCATCACGGCGCACCAAGCGCACCTGGCCCAGATCGCCAACCAAGCGCTCGCGCGGCGAGGCCCCCAGCATGCTGTAGCGGGCCAGGCGCTCGCCGCCAACCACGCTCTCAAACAAAAACGCATACTCTTCATCCTGCAGACGCGCCAAGGCGCCCACTGGCGTCAACTCATCGGCCACCAAGCGGCGGGCCACAGGAATCAGATTATAGCCCTCGCTGGCGAGCTGGGCGCAAGTATCACGATCAGGAAGCATGGGCAGGTTCTAGCAACACGGCCAAAAACGCCACCCCGACCCCGCTCACTACGCACCCATTGGGTCGTCAGCCGGATCGATCGATTACATGCCCGAAGTGTTTACAAGCACTTTTTCTACACTTCACAAAAACGTCTTGCCAGAGCGGCCGTTAACACAAGATAGCGCGATCTTCAGGCGTTGGCGTTGCAGGCTGGACCAAGTTTCCAGTTTTCGACAGGATCTCATCCAGCCACCGCCAACCACTCTTCTTTGTCGAAAATCCATAGGATCGCATTGACATCGGGAGTTCACTTACCAAAGTGATCGCTTTCCCAGTCACGACTCGCCATCTCTGCGTGGGGGATATTTGAGTCATGACCAGGAGAACCTTGCTAGGAGGAGAGGCTGTGAGCCTTCGTTATCTCGTCCCCACTCTGGGCCTCGTGGCCTTTACTGCTACCCCTGCGATGGCTGCCGATGTCGGCGGTCTGAACATCGGTGGTTATGTGGACACCATTCTCACCATCGCTGACGGCGACGAAGCCCTGACGGGCGCTGATGGTGATGCCACCATCGACTTCAGTGCCGCCGCTCAGATCGAAGTTGGCTACCAGATTGGCGACAACGTCAGCGCCAACGTCGAGCTGTACTACGACGAAGACGGCTTCGACGCCGACAACCTGGAACAGGCCTACGTCAACTGGGCCATCAATGAGGAAGTTGCCCTGCGTATGGGCAAGATGCACAACTGGATCGGCTGGGAAGGCACTGACGCCCCCGAGCTGTACCGTGTCAACAACAGCTACATGTACGCCGGCGGCACCCTCGGTGGCAACGGTGCCGACGGCATCTGGGGCGTCGACGTCACTGGTCTCGGTGTGATCATCACCCCGAATGAGCAGTTCGAAATCGGCCTGTTCATCGTTGATTACATCTACTTCGACGACAACGGCTTGGCTGATGATCAAGCTCGCGGTACCGACGCCCTGAGCTTCGGCGCCTACGGCACCTGGAACGTTGAAGGCATCGGTTACTTCGACCTGGACATCGGCTTCGGCATGGACGAGTCGGTCTCGAGCACTGGCACCTCTGGTGACATCTTCCAGCTCGACCTGAATGGTGAAATCGACGCCATCCGCGAAGACAACGGCTGGCTGTTCGCTTTCGACATCAACTACACCGATTACGACGTTTCGGCTGCTTTGGGTATCCTCGCGCTGGCCAACTTCGCGTTGCCGACCGAGACCCCGATGTCGCTCACCGGTTCGTTGAACTACTTCGACCCCGATGACGACAGCACCACTGGTGAAGACGACGAAGGCATTGAGTTCGCTCTGGCCCTCCTCGCCAACCCCACCGACAACGAGAACTTCTCGACCAACGTCGAGTTGCGCTACATCAGCCGTTCGGCTGACGACGCCAACGAGTTCGGTTTCTTCGTGGAAGCCCTCGCCGTCATTCCTTAATGACTGTCTGAGCTGAATCGAAGCACAAGCTCAACAAGCCCCGGTCTTATGACCGGGGCTTGTTGTTTTTTGAGCCGGGGTGTCGTCGCAGCAAGATTGCCTTTCCCGGCCCAAGCCGCAGTCTCGCCCAGCATGCGCCCCCACCCGCCGTCTGTGAGCTTGGCTGCCCTCAGCCTAACCGCCTTCGGCCTGCCCGCCGCCGACATCAACCCTGTTCAATATGGCGGTTTCATCGAGACAGTCCTAGCCGTACAGGATGGCGACAGCGCACTCCCAACCAATGCCGCCGTTATTACCGCCACGGCAGCCGCCCAACTCCGCGCCAGCTACGCAATCACGGAGCGCACATCCGGTCTAATCGAACTGCGCGCCGATGACACCGGTATCGAATTTAAACAAGCCGTCGCCGAATGGCAGGTGGGTGACGACGTTCGACTCCAGGTCGGGCGCTTCACCTCCTGGATCGGCTGGGAGTCGACCGACAGCCCCGAGCGGTATCGCGTCAACCGCAGCCTGATGCTCGGTGCCGGCCCACTCGCACCCCTTCTCGGCCCGCAAGCGCAACTGCTCAATGTGGCGCCCGAATCCGTCACCGGCGCCGCCATCCACCTTGCCGAATCGCGCCGCGTCAGCCTCGCCCTGCACCTGGTTGACTTCATCTGGGATCAGCCCGACGAGCGCCCCAGCGATAGCCTCAGCGCCGCTGCCGTCATCGGGTTTCACGGCGCAAGCTGGGACGCCAGCCTGCGCGGCAGCTACGGCCAGGAAGAATGGCTCGATCGCCAAGATCTGTTCCAATTTGAGGCCACCGCCGAACTGCGCGGCCTGCGTGAAACGCAAGGCCTGCTGTTCGCCACCGACCTGCTCTACACAGGCTATGACCTGAGCGAAAGCCTGGGCATCCTTGCGCTCGCCAATTGGCAGCTTCCAGACAGCAGCACCAGCCTGACCGCATCGATCAACTGGGTTGACCCCGTCATGGATGATGACCTGCGCAGCAACGACGAAGCGCTGGAAGTAGCCTTCGCCGTTCTCACCAACCCCACCGCCGATGCCAACTTTGCGATCAACGCTGAGGCCCGCTACATCGCCCGTGCCACGGCAGACAGCGATGAATTTGGGCTGTTTCTCGAAGCCCTTGCCGTGATTCCCTGACAAAGGCCAGGGCGGCCCGCTGCCGCTAGGGCACCACCACGCGCTTAAGCGCGCCGCCGTGCTCCACGACGTAAAGCTCACCAGCGGAATCTTCGGCGAATGAGCAGATCCGCTTGGTCCCGCGCAGCACCATGCGCACCGTGCTCGGATCATCTGCCGGCAGGCCCCACACATTGCCACTGACGTAGTCGGCACATAGGTAGACCCCCTGCAGGCTCGCAAAGGCAGACCCACGGTAGACGTAGCCGCCGGTTACACTGCGCCCGCCCTTGTCCATGCTGCGGTCATACTCGAACACCGGCGGAATTGCCTCCGGCGCGCGCAGACCGCGAGGCGCCTTATGAAAAGGCCGCGTTCCCTCATAGAGATTCCAGCCGTAATTGCCGCCCGCCACGATGATGTCGATCTCCTCCCAGGCGTTCTGACCAACATCTCCGCCCCACAGGGCACCCGTCGCACGGTCAAAACTCATGCGCCAGGTATTGCGCAGGCCATAAGCCCAAATCTCTGGCCGCACGCCCTCCTGGCCAACAAAGGGGTTGTCGGCAGGGACACGATAGCCCGTGGGCGCAGACACATCCAAGCGCAAGACGGTCCCAAGGAGCGATCCCAGGTTTTGTCCATGCCGCTTCGGGTCGCCACCAGACCCACCATCCCCGAGCGAGAAATACAGCATCCCATCGGGCCCAAATACCAGGTCGGCGCCGTTGTGATTCTTCCACGGTTGCGCAACCGACAGCAACACCTCTTCGCTATCCGCCGTTACGGTGACACGAGGATCACTGCAGCGAAAACGACTCAGCACCCCATGACTCGGACGCTCACCAATATAATAGACACAGAACACGCCGCTGGCGGCAAAGTCGGGTGCCAGCGCGAGCGCCAGCAAGCCCTCTTCGTTGGCTCCCCCCTTGGCGACCATGCGGTCACTCAGGTCGAGAAATAGGCTATGCTCCGCAACATCGTCACGCGCATCGAACACCCGCACCTGACCGGTATTCTGCTCCAAGACGTAGGCCATGCCAAGCGCCTTGGGAGCAAACACGAGGTCAACCGGTTGTTTAAATCGCAGCGCCGGGAAGGCCTCAGCCAGGGCAATGTCAGGCACGGCAGCGCAAAGCACGCCGCACACAGTCGTTACCAGAACCAAGGCCCGCCACATGGCCTAGGCGTCCAGCTTGTCGAGATGCACATCCATCTGCGGATAAGGAATCACCAAACCAGCCGCATCCAAGGCCTTCTTGCACGCCACCAGCGCGTCTTCGCGCACCTGCCAATAGTTGGCCGGCTGGGTCCAGATGCGCACCTTCCAGTCCACCGAACTGGCGTTGAGTTCGGCCAGGATGATGTCGATGGCACGGGCCTCAATGCGATTGGCCACGGTTTTGGCAGCGTTCATCAGCACCTCGCGGGTTTGATCGATGTCTTCTTTGTAGTGCACACCAACCAGGATATCGACGCGACGCTCTGGGTTGTGGTTATAATTCTTAATAACTTCGCCAAAGATACGACTATTGGGAATCACAATTCGCCGATTATCAACGGTATCGATCTCCGTGGTGAACAAGTCAATCTCGCGCACGGTGCCCGTTTCGCCCGACACCTCAATGAAATCCTCAACCTTGAACGGGCGGAAAATCAACAGCATGACGCCAGCTGAAAAATTGGACAAGGTGCCCTGGAAAGCCAGACCGATTGCAAAGCCAGCCGCCGCGATCACCGCCGCAAAGCTGGTCGTATTGACGCCAAAGCGCTGCAGACAGGCCAGCACCGCCAAGATCAAGATGCCCCAGCGCGCAATTTTTCCGAAGAACAGCGCCAAGGTCTCCTCGACCCGCGCCTTCCGCAACCCGCGCGATGTAGCCCGGCCGCACCAACCGGCGATCAGCCACGCAACAACCAAGATCACCAAGACCTTCAGGGCTTCGATGCCGTAGGTCTGGGCCAGCGTGATGGCCTGATCGAGATCCAAGTCTCCCGGCAGCAGCGGTACAGGTGCAGCATTCGCTGCAGACTCAGCAGCAGGTTCAGCAGCAGGTTCAGCAGCATCTGCTGCTGGGGTTTCAGACGCGGCCATCGCCGACATGATCACACTCAAAAAAGGCACCATGGGATCTCCTCAAGGCAAAGGGAATAACCAGCCCCTTAGACGAGTCACGCGAAGATTCAGTCACCAGACCGAACAGGTGGTGCAATGGGCAGACAGCCAGCCACGGACACTAACGTGTTACGCGATCCTTAACCTCATCGCGCACCTCGTGCCGCTTATCGGCACCGGCGTCAGAGAACACCAGCCAACCGAGGGCAAAGCCCACCACCAAGCCGAGGATCAAACCAAGGGTAAACCGCATGCCGACCTCCTCTGCCGCTCGCAAGCAGCCCTAGCTTACCGTTCAACCGCTATCGGCTAGTCGGTGACCTCAGTCAGAATCGGCCGTAGATAGCTGCGCGTCTTCATTTCCTGCAGGTCGGCTTCCATGATTTGCTCCACCGACCACCGGTCTGGGAACAGGGAGCTGTGGCGGTATTGGTTATCCATGGCCCACCATAGCAAGAACAGCTTGCTGGGCTTGGCCGCGTCCACGCCAGCGGCGACGAGTTTCGTGGCCTGGTCCAAGATCATGCCTGCCTCTTGCAGACTGGCATGGCCGGCTGCCTGCTGTGCTAGGCCCTCAAAGGCCAGTTCGTCCCAGCTTGTGCCGCCAGTCACCGTGAACAGACAGGCCCAATAGAAGCACTGCGTCGCCTCAAGAATATACGGATCCTTGTGAGTGCCCTGCAGCACGCCGCCGATCTCGCTCATCTCTTCGCCCCAGCGTTCCAAGAGCTTGGCGCGATCGCCAGACAGCAGCAGGTTAACTGTCCCGGATACTTTCTCGGCCTTGGCGACCTGGAAGTCACGCACTTCAGCGGCGCTCTGGTAAAGGCGCTCGTAGATATGGAAAATGCGTCGCGGGGTGGCCATCGAAACTCCTGAAAGCGCGCATGCTTCGCCACTTATGCTCCGGAGCAAGTGATTAGGCGCACGCGCGGGCTCTGCGAGAAGCGCAAAGTGCTCGTACGCGCCGCGCTATCCGGCTCAGCCTCACCGCCACCATCGCGTATCCCAGGACAAGAAGGCCGCAAACACCCGCTTGCCCCGGCACGTATCGTTGTATGTTGATATACCGATAAGGAGCCCACGCATGGCAACCAACACCGCCGCTGATTACGTCGTCAAAGACATCACCCTCGCCGACTTCGGTCGCCGCGAAATCGCCATTGCTGAGCATGAGATGCCCGGCTTGATGGCCATTCGCGCCAAGCACGCCGCCGAGCAACCCCTCAAGGGTGCCCGCATCGCCGGCAGTTTGCACATGACGATTCAGACCGCCGTGCTGATCGAAACCCTGGTCGCCCTCGGCGCTGATGTCCGCTGGGCCTCCTGCAACATCTACTCAACGCAAGACCACGCCGCGGCCGCGATCGCCGCCGGTGGCACCCCCGTGTTCGCTATCAAGGGCGAGACTCTCGAAGAATACTGGCAGTACACCCATCGCATCCTCGAGTGGAGCGACGGCGGTTGCCCCAATCTGATCCTGGATGACGGCGGCGACGCCACCCTCCTGGTCCACCTGGGCAGCGACGCTGAAAAGGATCCCAGCATCCTCGACCGCACCCCTGGCAGCGAAGAAGAGCGCATCCTCCTGGCCTCGATCAAGGCCAGGCTGGCCGAAGACGCCACCTTCTACAGCCGCAACGCAGCCGCCATCAAGGGTGTGAGCGAAGAAACCACAACCGGCGTGCATCGCCTCGCTGAGATGGCCGCCAAGGGCACCCTCAAGTTCCCGGCCATCAACGTCAACGACTGCGTCACCAAGTCCAAGTTCGACAACCTGTATGGCTGCCGCGAATCGCTGATCGACGGCATCAAGCGCGCCACCGACGTGATGATTTCTGGCAAAAAGGCCGTGGTTTGCGGCTATGGCGACGTTGGCAAGGGCTGCGCCCAAGCATTCCGTGGCCAAGGCGCCACCGTATACGTCACCGAAATCGACCCGATCTGCGCCCTGCAGGCCTGCATGGAAGGGTTCCAGGTTGTGACCATGGACGAGGCCGCCGCATTCGGCGACCTGTTCGTGACCACTACCGGCAACGTTGATGTCATCACCCGCGCTCACATGGACGCGATGAAGCACAACGCCATCGTATGCAACATCGGCCACTTCGACTCCGAGATCCAAGTCGCCTCGCTCGAGGCCGATCTCGAATGGGAAGAGATCAAGCCGCAGGTCGATCACGTGATCTGGCCCAACGGCAAGCGTATCATCCTGCTCGCCAAGGGCCGCTTGGTGAACCTGGGCTGTGGCACCGGCCACCCCTCGTTTGTGATGTCCAACAGCTTCGCCAACCAGACCCTGGCCCAGATCGAACTGTGGACCAAGCATGAGTCGATGGACGCCAAGCTGTACCTCCTGCCCAAGCATCTCGACGAGGAAGTAGCGCGCCTGCACCTCGGCCAACTCGGCGCCAAGCTGACGGTGCTCAACGAGAAGCAGAGCGAGTACATTAGCGTACCGGCTGCCGGCCCCTACAAGCCCGACACCTATCGCTACTGACGCCTGTGGCTGGAGTGCATGCACACTCCACGCAGCACCAATAACCCTGGCCAAACTGGCCAGGGTTATTTATTAGGCCAGCCGCAGGTATGATGGGCATCGTTTATTTGCGGTTGAGGTAAGCCCGATGCGCGACGCTCCTGCCGGATGGAGCATCCGCTGATGGGGTCGACACAACACGCTGCCGGGTCGATACGCTGGTCGACCGTCGCCATTCAGGCCAGCTTGGCATTGGGCACCTGGCTGTACGGCAGCAGTTTAGCACAGGCAGCCGATAGCGATACGGCGCTTGATGACGAGTTTACCGACCTCAGCCTCGAAGAGCTCCTCGACCTCCCCCTCTTGCCAACCAGTTTCGTTGCCTCTGATATCCGCGACGTCCCCGCTACGGTAACCCAGATCGACCAAGACCTGATCTGGAAGACCTCGGCGCATAATCTCGACGAACTGCTCGAAATTCACACCCCAGGCTATTACGTCACCTACCATCACTGGGAGGGCGCGCACATCGGCATGCGCGGTATCACCTTCGACCGCGACGATCGCGCGCTCATGGTGGTGAACGGTCGCACCATGAATCTGCGCATGCACGGTGGCGCCGTCACCGAGCGCACCACGCCACTCATGGGCGACCTCCACACCGTGAATGTTGTGCGAGGCCCGGGCGCCGCATCCTATGGCGCCGAAGCGATGGCTGAGGGCGGTAACAAGCCCCAGTTCACAATTCGCCAGTCATCATGCGGCCAGCGTTCACGTCTCGATCAGCGACAACGGGCCCGGGATGGACGAATCCGTTCGCAACCGGATCTTTGAGCCCTTCTTCACCACCAAACCAACCGATCGCGGCACTGGCCTCGGCCTGAGCGTCTCCTACTTCATCATCGCCCAGGAACACAGTGGCCAGATCACGGTCACCTCTGCACCCGGCACCGGCACCACCTTCCACATCACGCTTCCCATCCACAGCACTCACACGGAGCCCTGAACCGTACGGGTAGCGCGTAAGCCCTGTCGCTAACCGGGTCTCCGCCTGCCGCTAAGCGGCCTACAGCAAGGCTCCCGCTGCCAGGAGGTCGCTTCATGGCGCCCTGACCGGCAGCCACTGGAAACCCAAGGTTTTCTTAGGGCAAGCTGGCCGGTGTATTTCAACAGCCTGCTCGGTGTCGGTTTTCCCCCCTCGACCAAGCCCTGCTGTGGTCCACACTTGCGACCATGCGCTGGCCCCGGGCCCTGCTCGTGTTGATAAGCTCCACATTGTTCGCCAGCCTGCCCGCCGCAGAGCTGGCCGGAGCGCGTTGGCATTTTAGCCTCGCAGCCGATAAAGACCAAAGCGAGCCCTCACAGGTCGGTCATGCCGAGGTCTGGCTTCAAGACCCTGCGGCCAGTGAACTGCGCGTCACCCGCGACGGCGCCGTGATCGGCCACGAGATCCTGGCCAATGAGCCTGGCGACCCAGTCAGTATCCTATTTGACACCAGCGCGGCAGGGCGTTTCGAGGTCCACCTCGGCGCGAAGCTGCCGCCAGCACCAGCCTGGCACAGCCAAGCCGGCCTGATTTTGGAGACGCGCGCGTGGCGCAATGGCAAGGCCGATACGGTCGACCAGTTGCGGCAACTGTGGGGTGACTCCGGCCCCAGCTTTGGCCGCGGTCTAGTGGGGCAGATCTATCACGGCTTCAACCCCTACGGCAGCGACACGCGCTTTGCCTCGCAGTACCTCGGCTGGCTCAACATCAAGCGCCCCGGCGCATATCGCTTCGCCACCGCCAGCGACGACGCCTCAGCCCTGTGGATCGACAATGTCCTCGTTGCCCAGTGGACTGGCTGGCACGGCGCCACCGATTCTGGTGGCAATCGCTTCAAACACCGCGGCGCCATCGACCTAACCCCCGGGCGCCACCGCATCGAATACCTGCATGCTCAAGGCACGGGTGGCAGCGCCACCATGGCCGCGTGGCTGCCACCTGGTGCCAAAAAACCAGCCGTGATCCCTGCCACCGCCTTCGTGCCCGTTACCAGCTACCAGGTCACATCGGTTCGCGGCGGCGTTGCCACCGCGTGGCATATTGCCGGTCACTGTGCAGACGGCGAACACCTCCTGGTTGACCTGGAATGTAGCGCCCTGGGCGCCCGCGAAGGCGATCAGATTCGCTGGCAGGCCGACGATGGCGCTACCGGCGAAGGCCCGCGCTGGCGCCACACCTTCATCCGCCCCGGGCTGCGCAGCATCACCATGCAGGTCAAGCGCGGCGACACCGTGATTGCCGATCGCACAAGCGAGGTCTTGGTGCGGCGCCGGCATCACCAACGCCACCAATGGCCCGATAAGCTCATCGCCAGTCAGCGTGCAGACCTCGAAGCGCGCGACCTCGGCAGTCTTCCCCCGCGCGACCTCAGCGCCCTTATCGCCCTCGTCCTCCATCTTGAAGACCGCGCCTGGACCGCCTCACTCGCCACCAAGCTGCTCGAGTCAGGACGCAGCGGCGACGCCGAAACCGCCAGTTGGATGCTCGAACTCGCAATCGCGATTCAGCATCCTGAACTCCGCAAGTATGATGACGCCGCCCGTTTGTTTGACAGCCTCACGCGCGCCGCCGATGCGCCGGCTGCCGTTCGCGCGGCCGCCGCGCTGCACCTAGCCGGACTCGAAATCCAAATTCTCAACAACACCCAACGCGGCCGTAAACTCCTGGCCGATTTGCAGCGCGATGCCCTCGATGAAGGGCTACGCCGCCTGCACAGCATCTATCGCGCCGACGCCGACCTGTACGACGGCAAGGCCGAAGAGGCGCTCAAACGCTATCGATCCGCTGGCACCGCAGCTCATGGCGGCGATGTTGGCTACGCCGTACGCCGCCGCGTGCGCCTAGAAACGGCGCGCGATTATATTCGCCGCAAGGAAAGCGACGCCGCCGAAAAAATTCTACGCGAGATCGAGTGGGAAACCCCCGAAGAACGCATGGGCGGCGAGATCGTTGCCCTCCAGGCCGAAGTCTGGCTGCAGCGCGGCGAGCATCGCTTTGCCACCGGTCGCCTTCCGGTCGTCATCGCTGCGCGCAGCGAAGACCCGCGCCTGAGCGAACTCCTCCTGCTGTTGGTCCGCGCACGCCTAGCCGCCGGCGATGAGGCCGGCGCGCATCAGGCCGCCCGCCAATTGCATCATGACCACCCTTTTAGCGAACCAGCCGCTCGCCTCACCCGCTACGTGGATCCCGCCATCCTGAAAGGCACGCCATGAAGCGCCTGCTCGCCCTTGCCCTGGCCCTGTGCTGCTG
>JAQIBG010000329.1 GCA_027859175.1 Planctomycetota bacterium
AAAAGTCCGTTGCTCTACCAACTGAGCTACAAGCGCGGGGGGAAGCTACGGAGCATCCCGCCTGGTGCAAGTCGTTGCATGATTTGGGTCTGTGTAGGTGTTGGTAGTTGGGTGGGTCCTGGGTGCGGTGCTGCGCGCCTGTGGGTCCTGGGTCGTGGGGGCAGCCGGTTATCGGAGTCACGGCTGGCACGGATAGCGCAGGCGTGGCTCCCAGTGCCGGCATGGAGGTCGTGCTATCGGTGGGTGGTCCTGTTCGTCAGGGATTTTGGTTTGCGGGGCCTTTTTCGCGGGCTGAAGCCCACGCCACGGAGCCAGCCCAGCGCAGCGCCGGCGCCCTCCGCTAACGGTTCTCTTCAGCGAGCTCAGCGAGCGCCGGGCGCTCGAGGACCGGTGCGCGGCGACAATGGCGCGTAGCGCCGCCGCGCAGGCCAGCTTGCTGGCCAGGTCCGACCAAGCCCGCGAGCCCAGCGCAGCGCCGGCGACTTGGGGATCCTAAGGGGCGCGAAGCCCCTTAGATGCAAACGCGCACGAGGCGGGTGATCTCACCCTGAGCAATCAGCGTATCCCACCACTGCTCCCCCTGGTACACGTAGCGAATCTGCATCCCGCGAATCTTACGGCTCGCAAGCAACGTGCGCGCAGTCTCCAGCGGATGCTGCTGCTCGGGCGCATAGCCGTCGGGCGCGCCTTTGATCAAACAGCCGATGACGCGGCAGTGAGTGCTGATATCAGCGAACAGCTGCTCAAGCGTGGCCGGATCCAAATCGGCCTGCTGCAGGGCGGCAGGTTCGAAGGCAGGCTCTGTGTCGCCGAGCTGGTCCATGCTACTGTCCGAGCGTAGCCGGAGGCATGCTGGTGCGCTGTTCGCTGTTGGCAGCGGCGGTGTGGCACTGTTGGCAATTGAGACGCTCCGGATGCGAGGTCTGCAGGCCGGGGCGTCCGGCCGGGCCGTGGCAGCTGCGGCAGTCTTGCCGCATCCAGGCTGGATGCGGCATCTGCGGCGGTGCGCCCAGGTTGGCGCGTGGGCCGCCACTGGGTTCGGGTTTGGTGACGGCGATTGAGGGCGGTGCCTCGCGCGTGCCGACAACGGCGCTGGGTGCAGCGGCAACGTGGCATTGCGTGCAATTATGGTAGGCCGGGTGGCTGATCCGCGACGCGCGACGCTCGCCAACAATGAGACCCTCGCCGTGACAGGCGAGGCAACTGGCTGCGCTGACTTGATCAATGCTGTGCGGGATGGTGGGCGGCGCGCCGGCAAAGGCGCGATTGCTGGCCCGGTCAGCGAGGGCGGCGTCGGTTTCGGCTTGGCTGGCCGGCTCCTTGCGCGTGTCGGCGCCAGGCCGCAGAGCCGCGAGGTCGCCACTGTTCCAGTTGGCATTGCGGCTCATGTCGACGTTGGTCATCTGCGTATAGGGAACCGCCTGCGGCACTGCCGACGGCGCCGACTTGGCCAAGTCAGCCCCGCCGCCATGCGAGACCACCGGTACGCTACCGCCGGTGCCGGCCAAATAGCCGATCAGGGCGATGCCGGCGATCGCCGCCAGGGCCACGTGCAGCGGCTTGCTGTCGGCGAGGGGGCTCACGTGCGGGCTCCGGCGCGGCGTACGAAGCGAAGCTTAGCGGCACACTTCTTATAGTCGGGCTGTTTCGAGATCGGGCAGTACGCGTCGAGGGTGCACTTGTTGATCAGCAGCCGTTCGTCGAAGAAGGGCACAAAGATGCGTCCGGGAGGTGGCGCGCCACGGCCCTTGATCCAGGCCGGTAGTTCAATGCTGCCGCGCCGCGTATCGATGGCTACGATGTCACCATTGCCGATGCCAAGTGACTTGGCGTCTTGCGGATTGACTTCCACGTAAGACGAGGGCATGGCGCGGCGCAGTTGTGGCACGCGCATGGTCATTGAGCCGGTGTGCCAGTGTTCCAGCACGCGACCGGTGCACAGCCATAGCGGGTACGCGGCGTCGGGCTTCTCCGGCGGATCCTCATAGGGGTGGAACCACACCTGCGCCTTGCCGTCGCCGGTGGTGGAATGGTAAAATTCAATGCCAGCACCTTTGGTGACAAAGGGGTCATCAAATTCGGAGAAGCGGAACCTCGTTTCGCGCCAGGTGCCGTCGGCCTGCTCAAGCACCGGCCAGCGCAGGCCATGTGATTTGACGTACTCGTCGTAGGGCGCGAGGTTTTTGTGCTTCAAGGTGGTGAAGAGTCGGTACTCCTCGAACAGCTGCTTGTCGACGTTGACGTCGTAGTAGTGGTCCCAATCCCAGGCTGGCACTTCTTGGCCCTGTTCATTGTGGATCTCGAACAAGAATTTGCCGTCCTTGTCTTTCATCAGGCCGCGCTGGTACAGTTTGCGGGCCACAGCCAGCACCTGCCACACGTCGTCGCGCGCTTGACCCGGGGGGTCCACCATCTTGAACCACTGCTGGGTGCGGCGTTCGCTGTTGCCGAACATGCCGTTCTTCTCAACCCACATCGCTGAAGGCAGGATCAGATCGGCCAGCTTGGTGGTGGCGGTTGGGTACACGTCAGACACGATCAAGAATTTATCTTCCAGGCCTTCTTTGCGCTCAAACAGCTTAGGCAAATTGGGCAAGGTTTGGCCCGGGTTGGTGACTTGCACCCAGATCGTGCTAATATCGCCACCTTCGGCGGTGGGCGTGCAGAAGTGGTCCCACATCGCGATCGTATGGTAGCCAGGCTTGGGGCTGATGGTGCCGTGGGGCAGGTTCCAAATATCCTCGGATTGCTGACGATGCGGCTCTTTGGCCACTATGCGGCCGCCGGGCAAGGCGTGCGCCAGGGTGCCCACTTCGCGTGCGGTGCCGCAGGCCGAGGGCTGGCCGGTGAGGCTGGTGGGGGCGTCGCCGGGCTTGCCAAAGTGGCCGGAGAGGAGGTGCACGCCGTGTACCAGGCAGTTGATCGCGGTGCCGCGTGTATGCTGGTTCATGCCCATGCACCACAGGCTGGTGATGCGCTTGTTGGGGTCAGCAAACAGCTTGGCGAGCATGCGGATGTTGTCGGCTGAGACGCCGGAAATTTCTTCAACCCGTTCGGGGGTGTATTCTTCGAGGTAGGTCTCGTATTCAGCAAAGGTGCACGGGATGCCCTTGAGCGACTTCTTCTCGTGCTGCTCGCCCTCGTTGCGGCGGAAGTTGCAGTGCTTTTCAACGAAGGCCTTGTCGTAGCTGCCGCTCTTGATCAGCAGGTGGCAGATGCCGTTGGCAATCGCCATGTCACTCTGCGGTTCGAACTCGAGGTAGTGATCGGCATGCTCGGTAGTGCGGGTCCGGCGGGTGCCGATGTCGATGATGGTGATTTTCTCGCCGCGGCTGCGGCGGTCGATCACGCGTGAGAACAGCACTGGGTGCATTTCGGCCGGGTTGTTACCCCAGGTGATCAGCACGTCGCAGGCATCGAGGTCGTCATAGCAGCCGGCGGGCTCGTCAACGCCGTAGGTGCCGATGAAGCCGGTGACCGCTGAGGCCATGCACAGGCGCGCATTAGGGTCGATGTGGTTGTTGCTGAGGCCGCCTTTCATCAGTTTCTGGCAGATGTAGCCCTCGGGGATGGTCCACTGGCCGGAGCCGTAGATCGCGAAGGTCTTGGGCTGCGTTTGGATCTTGTCAGCAACAATGGTCAGCGCCTCGTCCCAGCTGATCGGCACATGCTTGCCGTCTTTTTTCAGCAGCGGGGTGGTGAGCCGGTCTGCGCCGTACAGCGCGAGGCCAACGTGGTAGCCCTTCACGCACAGCAGGCCCTTGTTGACCTCAGCCTCCACGGCGCCGGCAATGGCTTGCACCTTGCCGTCTTTAACGCCCACCTTGACGTGACAGCCAGTGCCGCAGAAGCGACACGGGGCCTTATCCCAGGTTAGGCCGTCATCGGCGAGCCCGGCGGGCTGCGGATCGGCGGCTTGGGCGCGGTCGATGGTGAGCGCGGAGGCGGCCATCGCCATGGCACTGGTCTTGAGGAAATCGCGTCGACGCATCGGGGGCCACTCCTGGGGCCGAGCGGGAGCGCTCGGCGTGCGGAGTTGACCCTAGCGACCCTCGCAGGGGTCTCCTTGATCTGGGTCAAGGTAGACCGCGACCAGGTCGACATAGTCGATCATGCGATGGGACTGGAGTTCCCTGAAGGTGGCCTCGGCCGCTTCCTGGTCCAGGTCCTCGCTTACCACCGCTACCCGTGCGCCATCGGTCTCCCCGACGGTCAAGCGCGGGTCGGCCGACAGGAGGGCGCATAGCGCCGCGGGATCATGCCCTTGAGTCACTGTGACCACCAAGCTGCTGATGACCGTGTCATTCATGGGCGCCACCGTGCGTCTGTGTTCGGCCTCGTCAACGCGGTCTTGTGTGCTGCCTTGTTATCGCTCGCCGGCTGTAATGGGACCGGCCCGGCCCCGGTGCCCGGCCCCAACCCAGACGCGGCCGAGTATTCGGTGACAATCCAGGCCCCGCCGCCGGCTGCCGGCATTGCGACCGGTCTGCAAGATCACAGCGGGCAGGCGGTAACGGCCGCGTGCGCCAGTTGCCACAGCACCAAGCTGCCCGACACCAGCACCCGTCGGGGTGAAGATCTCGACCAGTTCCATCATGGTCTGCAAATGGCGCATGGTGATCGCAGCTGTCTGAGCTGTCATAACGCCGACGACTACAACAGCCTGCGCCTGGCCGACGGCACCTCGGTGGCCTTTGCCGAGAGCATGCAGCTGTGTGCGCAGTGCCACGGCCCGCAATTTCGTGACTACAAGCACGGCTCGCACGGCGGCATGACCGGCTACTGGGATCTGACCCGCGGTGCTCGCACCAGGAATCACTGTATGAGCTGTCACGACCCGCACGCGCCGGCCTTTCCAACTTTACGTCCCTTGCCCCCGCCGCCTGACGCGGTGCGCCACGAGGAGAACTCCCATGAGTGAGCAGGGATCCTGCGGATCTGGCTGCGGTTGCAGCGGCGATGGTGGTGGCGGCGGAGGCTTGAGCCGCCGCACGGTGCTCAAAGCCGCCGGCGCTACCTTAGGTGCAGCCGCCTTCGCCCACGCCGTGGCGCCGCTCACCGAATGGGCCGCCGACTTGTCGATGGATGAGTTCTTGCAGAAGCATTATCGGGAATTGACCCCCGATCAGCTCACGCAGGTGTTGGAGCGCATCGAAAACGACACCCGCGAACAGTATGGCCGCGAGGTCAACGTACGCGCGCTGCCGCCGCAGGAGGGGGTCAGCTTCGGTTATGCCCTCAATCTGTCGATCTGCGTGGGGTGCCGGCGCTGCGCCGAGGCCTGTCACGAAGAAAACAACCACGACCGCGATAGCCACCAGAGCTATATCCGCGTGTTCGAGTTGTCGAAGGGATCGATCGACTTCGCCAAGGGTGATCCGAGTTACGACCACCCGGTGCCGCAAGACGATAAATATTACATGCCGGTGCAGTGCCAGCAGTGCGACAACCCGCCCTGCGTGTCGGTATGCCCGGTGGAAGCCACCTGGAAAGAGCCCGACGGCATCGTGGTGGTAGACTACAACTGGTGCATCGGCTGCCGGTATTGCGAAGCCGCCTGCCCCTATCATGCGCGGCGCTTCAACTGGAAGGCGCCGGAGATTCCGGCCGAAGACATCAACCCCGATCAGGGCTACCTGTCTAACCGCGTCCGCCAGGCCGGTGTGATGGAGAAGTGTACCTTCTGCCTGCACCGCACCCGCGATGGCCGTATGCCGGCCTGTCTTGAGGCGTGCCCAACCGGCGCCCGGGTATTCGGCAACATGCTCGATCCCGATTCCGAAATCCGCTGGGTCTTGGCCAACAAGCGGGTGTTTGTGCTCAAAGAAGAGCTCGGCACCCGGCCCCGGTTCTTCTACTTCTTCGACGAGTGACCCACGATGCCTGACGCTCCCGCTCCAGCTCCCGCACCGTCTGTGGCCCCAAGCGCCTTGCGCTTCCGGCCGCTGGGTTTACTGCGACAGATTGTGTCGTGGGCAACCGATGGTGGTCCTCTGTTCTACGTGTGGATGACCGTGCTCACCTGCATCGCTCTGGTGGGCGTGCACGCCTGGACCAATCAGGTGGTGCAGGGCATGGCCGTCACCGGTATGAGTGACCACGTGTCGTGGGGCTTATACATCTCCCACTTCACCTTCTTCGTCGGCGTTGCCGCGGCGGCAGTGATGATGGTGATTCCGGCCTATCTGTACAAAGACCACGAAATGCACGACGCGGTTATTGTCGGAGAAATGCTGGCGATTGCGGCGATCTCGGTGTGTCTGTTGTCGGTCATGGTTGACATTGGTCGGCCCGACCGCTTCTGGCACATGATCCCTGGCTTGGGTAAATTCAACTGGCCGATTTCGATGCTCACCTGGGACGTGATCGTGCTCAACGGTTACCTGGTGATCAACGTGTTCATCGTTGGCTACCTGTTGTGGTGCCGGTGGTCGGGGCGCGAGCCGGTCAAAAAGCTCTATCTGCCCTTCGTGTTCCTGTCGATCATCTGGGCTGTGTCGATTCACACCGTCACCGCGTTCTTGTACAGCGGTCTGGGTGGGCGTCCGTTCTGGAATACCGCGCTATTAGCGCCGCGCTTCTTGGCCTCGGCCTTTGTGGCGGGTCCGGCATTTATTATTTGCGCCTTGATGGTGCTGCAACGTCTCGGGTCCTACCCCTTCGGTGACAAGCCGATCTCGTTCTTGGTTGGCTTGATTCGCGTTACTGCGCTGATCAACCTGTTCATGCTCGGCGCCGAATGCTTTACCGTGCTCTATACGGGTTCGTCGCACGCTGCGAGCTTACGCTACATGATGTTTGGGCTGCACGGTGCTCACGGCTTGGTGCCGTGGTTCTGGAGCGCGGTGGTGATGAACGTGGTGGCGGCAGGGCTGTTCTTATGGCCGGGTCTGCTGCGGCACCGGCGGCTGTTGGTAACCGCCTGCGTGATGACCTTCATCGGTATCTGGATCGAGAAGGGCATGGGCTTGATCGTGCCGGGCTTCATTCCGTCGACGCTGCATGAGGTGGTGGAGTACGTGCCGAGCCTCAACGAATGGAAGCTCACCGCCGGCATCACCGCTGTTGGACTAATCATCTACACTTTGCTGCTCAAGATTGCCTTGCCGATTCTCTCAGGCTGGACCCCCGGCATGGCGGTGGGTATCGCCAGCGTGGATGACCAACACCGCGAACTCTTCGTGCGTCTTAACGAATTGGTGTCAGCCCTGCGCCACGGCACCGGCGGCGCCGAACTCGACACGGTGATCGGCTTCCTTGATGATTACGTACGCCTGCACTTCACTGAAGAAGAGGCTCTGATGGCCGATGCCGGCTATCCGGCCTGCGAGGCCCACAAGAAGCTCCACGCCGGTTTCGTAGACGAACTGGGCGTGGTCAAGCAGCGTCTGTCCGATCCGGGCTGTGATCGCGAAGCGCTCAGCGCCGAGCTACACCTGCACTTGCGCGACTGGCTGGTGCGCCACATCATCAAGGCTGACCGGGCCTTTGGCACATTTGCTGCCAGCAAGGGCCTGACCGTTCATTGACCATCACAACCGTCCGATCCCCATGGCCTACGGTCTCACGACTAGGGTGATGGGGACGGGGTATAGCGGGAAACGGCTATGCCTCCCATGACGTCTCTATGGAGACCGAGGAAAGGACCACGCCATGTACCTGCGTGTCTCGCTGTTGGAGGCCTGCAATTTGCGCTGCCGGTATTGTTTACCGGCTGATGCTAAATTCAGCCCACCAGCCACAACTCCTGACGAACTGCTGCGCCTGACTCGGCTCGTGACCGAAGCCGCCGGCGTTCATAAAATCCGCATTACCGGTGGCGAGCCAACGCTGTGCCCTGAGTTGCTTGAGCACGTTTCGCAGGCCGCCGCCTTGGCGCCTATCGTGGGTATGACCTCCAACGGCATCCGACTCGCGCCCTTGATCGAGCCGCTGCAGCGCGCCGGCCTTAACCGTCTCAACATCAGTCTCGACGCCCCCGATGAAGCTGGCTTCGAACAGGTGACCCGGCGCACCGGGCATAGCAAAGTGCTCACGGCCATCCGCGCTGCCATGGCGGCCGGTTTTGATCCGATCAAGCTCAACTGCGTGGCGACCGCAGATACCCGCTGTGCTGCGATGCTCGATTTGGCCCGACGCGAGGGGGTGCACCTGCGCTTCATCGAACTGATGGCGATTGGTGTCTCGCGCGAGGTCCACGCCAAGCGCTTCCTGAGCTCTGAGCAAATTCGCGCGCGTCTGTTTTTGGCCGGTGAACAGTTGGCGGTGGCCGCCGATCGCGATGAGCCCACCTCGCGCGTGTGGACCGTGCACGGCACCGACCCCAGTGACACCACCCTCGGCTTTATCACCACGGTCAGCAATCCCTTCTGCGGCACCTGCGATCGCATCCGCCTGACCAGCGCCGGGCGCTTGCATACCTGTCTGTTCGATCAAGCCGGTACCGACCTCCTCTCACCCCTGCGCCTAGCCGGTGACGAAGCCGTGCGCGAAGCCGTGCGCCACGCAGTAGCCGGAAAGGCCCCGCCGGTCGAATTCGTGCGCAGCGCCGCCATGGCCGCGATCGGAGGCTGAGCATGGCCCAGGTTCAGGTCCGTTTCTTCGCCGTCGCCCGCGACCGCCTCAACGGCATCGATAACGACAGCTTCACCTTGCCCGATGCCAGCAGCGAAACCGCGATCAAAATCGCCATCGCCGAACGCTACCCCGCCATCGAGCAACTGCTTAAATTCAGCCGCCTCGCCCACAACCACGCCTTCATCCGCGGCGCGGTGGAACTCAGCGACGGCGACGAATTGGCTGTGATCCCACCAGTCTCCGGCGGCTAGGCTTCGCCAGCTTCGCCGGTGCGCGCATCTGCCACCACACGAGGCCATGCTGTACGGCGTGCTCGCCACGCGGAGCTATCCCTGCTCGCTCCCAAGCCTCCCAAGCGACGGAGCCGCGCCTGGGAGTGTCGCTGCCCCCGGCGACACAGGTGCGATGCAGAGACAATCGTCATCAGTGTGATGCCAAAACGCGGAACCATTCTCGACCTCAAGCCGCCGGAGAGGTCAGAACGCGCCGAGGTTTTAGTTTCCACCCCAGCAGGGCCAGGTGCAAAGCACCGAGGTGGATCGATTGCTGGAATTATCTCCCGGCGGCGGGTGATCGACCCATGGCTGTTGGAATTGGGGTTCAATCGGGTAGCGTTGTGGGTGTGAAAAGTGTGCGTCCTATGCCGTTTCTGTTTCCCGGCGCAGTAGCCGACGGGATGCGAGGTCATTTGGGGGAGCCAGCCCTGTTCATGTGCTGTGACCCCGTGTGATGAGCGGGATGATGAATGGGTGGTGAGCACCATTCTGAGGAAGATGGATAATCCGTCTGTGGCTTGTTGGTAATCAGTGGAGCGATGGGTTGAGATAGATAGCTTTGTGGGCATGATTCGTGTGGCCCAAGGTTTGTCACCGTCACAGTCGCGCTGGTGAGCGCTCAGTTATTGGCGACCTGGATTCTCTGGAGAACATGGTTCTTCACCGCGTCGCCGAAAGAATACTTGGCTGTGCTGAAGGCTCATCCGTTTGCAGAGGGCGCGTGGATAGCGTGGATCATGGTGGCTTATGCTCTGCTGGGCACTGCCTCAATAATCATGTGTATGCTGGTTGCTTGGAGGTCGTTGCCCTTCAGTGAGAAGGCGAGGCCGTGAAGCGAAACATCATCTTTGCTGCTGCGCTTGTCGCTATTTTGGCGACCGCCATTTCGCTGGGCGTGCTCACGCTGCCATTGGCGGAAAGGGTAGAGTATGTCGACCTGGGTGCCGGGGCGTCTGTGGAGCAGTGGGAGTGTATGGACCTGATCTATCGTCAAGACTTTGGCCAAGATGATCAACTCGCGTGGGTGGTCGAGGATGGGCTGGTTGTCAGCCCGTTCTCGCTCTATCCGGTTTGCGTGCAAACGCAGAACCTGTTGGATTGAACTTTTGGCGAGGAGCGGACGTTGTCGTTTCCTGTTATGGCTTCGTGTAGGTCGCGGAACATGTATCGATCTCCGGCCCCCCAGCGGTCGGTCGAATGGCAGCCGGCAGGGTGTGTGGGAATGGTTGATCCCCTGGTTTCATCAGTCGCCACAAGAAGGTCTCGCAAGCGGGCGGCTGCCGCGAGCCTGGATATGGTTGAGGCTGGCGGGTTGACGAATTTATACAGTAAACCGTGCATCACGGGGAGTGGCGCTGCAGCTGGATGTAGTGGCGCGGGTGCCTGGTTGTTGCTGTCTGGTCCGGTAGGGCCGTCGCTGACAGCTTGGCAGCGTGCGGGTGCGCCGGTCGACGCAGCGTGCGCGATGACGTTCAGTCGGTGATTGCCCAGGACGGGACCCAGGGTGGTTGTTTTTTTGGGGCATGGCAAACTGTTAGGTTTCACCGCGGCAAGGAGCGTTCCTTTGCCTCTCCAAACAACTCAGCGAGGGGTGTTGCTTCGGTAAGGGCTATTGGAATACACTAGCAGGCTGTTGAAATACGGCCTGCGGGGGGTTGAAAGGGGGGTCGCAGGCCCTCCTGGGTAAAGAGCCGCCTCACGAAAACCTTGGAAGATGACGACTGCAGGTCGCCCAAGGTTTTCTTGAGGCTAGCAGGCTGCTGACTTTCAGCAGCCTGCTAGGTGGCTTCGTGCGGGGTATATTCACACCAGGCAAAACGGGCCTGGTTGCTGCTCGTGGCGCCATTGGCGCTGGCGTAGAGTCCGAAGTACACGCCGGTGAAACCGCCGGCCAGTTCGGTGGCGTGGTGGCTTGTCTCGGCCACGCCGAGTTCGTGCATAGCGCTGGTGGTGGTGTCGCCGTAGCTGAATCGGTACAGGTGCTTGTCGGCATCGATGCGTAGGCGAATCGGCCCCTCGGGCAAGCGCTCGCGGGCTGTTTCGGTGACCAAAGAGCCGACGTGGCGTCGCAGAATCAGGTCGCGGCCGGTGGTGCTACGAACAATCACCATCACGGTGTGATAATTTTCATTCATCAGCACGCTGAGGCCGGCTTGCTCGTCTTCCTCAGGATCAAAGTTGATTTCGGTTTCGATGATGCATGCGAAGTGCTGCTGGCGTCGACCGACCCAGGCGACTTGGTCGATGCTGGCCAATGTTGCCGGGAGACAGCGTAGGCTGAGGGCGCCAGAGGGAGTCGACAAAGACCAGCTGTGCGCGGCTGGATTGCGGCGGAAATTCCAGTCCAGGCCCAGGCTTGGTTGCGCGAAGTCGTCATGCTGTTTGCGGTCGGCGGCGACTGTGCGGTGGCGTGGCCCTGCACGTTCGACCTGCATGCTGGTGGTGATGACCTGGCCCTGGTTGACGACCGGCCAGTCGTCGACCCATTCAACCGGCGCAATAAAGGTTTCACGGCCGAGATGGTGCATGAACGGATACTGGCTGGGCCGAACGCCCAGGAACACAATCCACCATTGTCCGTGGGCATCTTCAATGAGATCGCCGTGCCCAGTGGACTGAATGTCCGGCGAGCCTTTGGCGGCATGGGTCAGGATGGGGTTGTGCGGACACGATTCAAACGGCCCGTAGGGGCTGCGGCTACGGCCAATGGTGATCATGTGGGTGTATTCGGTGCCGCCCTCTGCGGCTATGATGTAGTACCAGTCGCCGATGTGGTAGAGGTGGGGCGCTTCCAGTGCGCAGCCACCTGTGCCGGTCCAGATGCGACGGGCCGTGGGGTGGGTGAGCGTGCCGGTGGCGATGTCGATTTCGTTTTGAAACAGGCCGCTACCGGTGTGGCCTTCGCAGGCGTTTGACGTGAAATACACCGTGCCGTCGTCATCAAATAGCAGCGACGGGTCGATTCCGGCTTGGTCAACAAGGATGGGGTCAGACCACGGGCCGGCTGGGTTGTCGGCGTGAACGAAGAAATTTTTGATACCCGAGGTGTCGGTCGTCACCATGTAGAACCGGCCTTGGTGGTGGCGAATGGTGGGCGCGTAGATGCCCTTCGAGCTCGGCGCGCCGATCAGGTTGAGCTGTTCGGGCCGCGTCAGGCAGTGACCGATCAGGTGCCACTGGATCAGGTCGGTGCTGTGGAAGACTGGGACACCAGGGAAGAACTCGAAGCTGCTGGTGACGAGGTAGTAGTCGTCGCCGACACGGCACATGCTGGGGTCGGGGTGGAAGCCGGGAATGATCGGATTGGGGTAGTGCATGGTTTCCCTGTCTGACCCCTTCGGGGGAGACGTCTTCGGCGCGTGCGTGGTCGATGTGCTTGATGAATCGACGACGGTACCCGGGGCAGTGCGTTTTGCGCTTTGGCGCCGTGTTAGTCGGTTTCGGGGGCGCGCGGGAAGATCTTGCCCAGGCCGGTGGCGATGACGTTTACCGCCAGCACTGTCAGTATAACGACAAGGATGAAGTAGAGCGCGTAGGGCGGGTATGACGGCGCTTCGCTATCGGTGAGGCGGGCCTGGAATGCCTCGTAGGACAAGCCGCGCAGTTGGGCGTGTTCAGTGAAGCGCCAATTCCAGAACAGGTACGACATGGGGAGCGCCACCACCAGGGCGGCGAGCGCCCACCGGGTCAGAGTCTGGATCAGGTTCTTCATGTGGGGTCTCCGCGGGCGGAGTGTCCGTGGCTACCGGGGCAACGCAAGTTGTGGAACGGTGGGCTAGGTACCCGGTCTGGTGGGCGTAATCGTGGGCTGCGGTCAACGCCTGGGGCTTGGTGCCGTATCTTGTCATAGCGCTATGACAAAATCTCGAACAGCAACCCAATCGCAGCCTGAAGCAGGCTCCAAGGCATCGGCCCGCGCAGTGGCCGAACACACCGGCCTGAGTCTGCCCACCGTGTGGCAGATTCTCTCTGGCCGCGATGCGCGCTACGCCGAGGCCACCAAGCAGCGCGTTCTGGCGGCGGCGGCGGAACTTGGTTTCCGGCCCAATCAGGCGGCCAAGTCACTGAGTGAAGGCCGCTTCGGTGCCGTGGCGCTGCTCATGGGCACCCTCGGCTATCGCAGTGAAGTGCCGGCTGGCATGCTGGGGGGGATTCAAGACGCGCTCGATAAGGATGATCGTCATTTGGTGTTCTCGCGCATTGATGATGAGCGGATTCGGGCCGGTACGCGCTTGCCGAAGATCCTGCGCCAGCAGCTCTGCGATGGCATTTTGGTCAACTTTACCATGCACGTTCCTGGCGGTCTTGAGCCCTTGCTCAAGCGCCTCGGCATCCCGGCCGTGTGGCTCAACTGCAAGCGCGCGCGCAATGCGGTGCATCCCGATGACTACGCTGCTGGTGCCAGTGCTGCCGACGCGCTGCTGGCCCAGGGGCATCGCCATGTGGTGGTGGCAACGAGTCATGAAACGCCGCACTATAGTTGGCATGATCGTCGTGACGGGGCCTGCGAAGCGCTGCGTGCTGGTTCGGCTCGGGTTACGGTCATTGACCATCAAGACGGGCATCGTGCCTGGTGTGCGCGCCTGCATGAATTGCTGCGTTCGGACCAACGGCCGACCGCAATTATCGGCTACCGCCCGATTGCCGTTCTGCCGGCGCTATCGCTTGCAGCAGAATTGGGCTTATCGGTGCCAGACGATCTCAGTCTGGTCACCTTTGATGACCAAGCGCCGACCGGCTATGACCGGCTCATCAGCTGCCTGCCGATCCCGGCTGCCGCCGAAGGGCGTGCTGCTGTTGCTATGCTTGATCGTTGTATTGCCACGCCAGGACATCGTTGCGCGCGCGTGGCGGTGCCCTTCGGACCCATAGTTGGCGACACCATCGCCCCGCCAAGGAGTCAGTCATGATTCGCTACCTTCTGTTGACCTACTTGCTCGCCGGCCTTGGCGCTGCGGAGACCATCTACAGCTCTGATTTCGAGAGGGATGCTGCTGACCAAGCTCCACTGGAAGTTCGTGATGAGAGCGGCTGGGCTGGCGGCAAGGCCACCCTTATCGTGCGTGACAGTGGAGACCCGGAACGCGGCAAGGTGCTGGAGGCGCAGGTTGAGGCCTTCGCGCAAATCTGCTGGCCGCTCAAGGATCTGGATCCGACTAAGACCTATCGCGTGTCGGCGCTGATAACCGCACGCGGTATCCAGAAAATAAAACTTGGCCTGCGTCAGGGTCCGCCGCCCTATCACATGACCGGCGCCAAGTCGGCCCAGGTTTTCGAGTCGCCGCGGCGTATCAGTTTTGTGGTCCGAAACCCCAAACCTCACAAATCAGTGCGGGCGCAAATTACTATGGACGGGCACACCACCTTGACCATTGACGACGTTCTGATTGAACGGCTCGACGAGAACGAGGCGGCCGAAGAATATGGCGCCGAAATGCTGCCTGACCCGGTGTGGCCACGGGGCAACCAGCTCGCCAATAGCAGTTTTGAAGCGGGGACCGATGGTTGGCATCGGCGCGGGCAGCATGAGGTGGTGCGAGTTGACGATGCGCCGCATGGTCGGCACGTGTTGCGGATTGAAAAGAGCCTGATCTCGAGCCCCTGGATCGATTTGCCGCTGCGTTCACAAACGCTACTGCGGGTGCGTGCGCGCGCCGTGACCGGCACCGCGAAGCTGACCTTTGGCTTTGGCGATTACGTTAACTTCCGCGGCGGCACCGACGGCAAGCGCACCACTATGCATCTCAAGGCCGAAGATGGTTGGACCACCGGCACTCTGTTGTGGACGCCCAAAACGCCTGATGAACAAGTAGCCCCGACCAAGCCATTTATCGCTGAGCTCAACGCCGGAGGCGGCGTGGTAGAGGTAGACGCGGTTGAGGTGCGCTTCCTTGCTGCCGAAGGCGAGCCGGAAGAGCAAGGCTATGCGCCGCGCAGTGCACACGAATTCGCCGTGCACACGGATGCGCCCTTTGGGGTTGCGCGTGTTGACGATCAGATCACGGCACGTGTGCTCAGCGCCTCGCCCGAAGACAGCGGAACGCTTTACGTTCTCGATGAAACGGGTGCGATTCACGCAGCCCATCCCTTCACCGCAAGTAATGGTGAGGCCAGCATTGATCTCGGCGCACTTCCGCTTGGTGCGTGGCGACTGACCACCGCGGAGCATGGTGATGCCGCTCACGCTGGCATTGATGTGCCGGCGGTGATTCACGGTGAGACCTTCTGCTCGGTGGTGCCAACGATGCCAGAGGTGCCCTTGGAGCGCTGGCCCTTTGGTTCGCATATTCGCCCCGTGCCTGAATTGATCGAGGCCTGCTGGCGCCTGGGCTGGCGTTGGAATCGGCTTCATGACACCTGGCCGCTGGCCAAGTGGGCTGTGGTCGAACGCGACGGTCGCGAAAGCTGGAACTTCGATCCTAAATTATTCGAGCGTCAGCGCGCAAGTGGTCATGCCTTGATGGCCAACATAGATGGCATCCCGGCCTGGGCGCCGCGCAGTGGTGGCACTGGCCCTGAGCGCAGTGGCAAGGCTACCCACGGTCTCGCGGATATGGATGACGACACTGCGCGTGAGCTGCAACGCTACTGTGAGCGCCTCGTGCGCACGGGCGGCGACTTGTTTGATGAGTATGAAATTACCAATGAACCCAACCTGTCAGGCATGAAGCCTGAGCATTATAATAAGATCCTGGCGGCAGCAGCTGCCGGCCTGCGCGCAGCCGATCCCAAGGTCAAGATCGTTGGCTTGGGTGGTGTGGTGGCGCAGGACAGTAGCTGGTTCTACGAGTGCATCCGCCTCGGAGCGGGTGCGCATTGCGATGCGGTCAGCTTTCACGGTTACGGCTTCACGCCCAACGGTCAGCAGAACGGACCCGAGCCGATGATTCGTATTGTGGCCAAGGCGCGTGAGGCCCTCGCTGCTAGCGGTTACCCCAATCATCGCGTCTACGATACCGAATCGGGGTTCATCGTCCGCAGCGCGCACACCAAGCACAATGCTCCGCTCGGCCGTGCCGATAGTGCGCATGTTGCTGCAACGCTCCCGAAGGCGGTGGCCGGCGTGATCGCTGGTGGCCTCGACCGCTGGTATTATTACGCCGCCTTCCTGCAGCGGCATGCCGGCGAGGGCGCAGCCTATGCCGTCTGCGAGCCCGATGATGTAATCAAGCCGGCCCATCAGCCGATGGCCGTTGCGATCGCGCAATTGGTTGGCCGCACCTATCTCGGGCGCGTGACGCGCGAAGACGAGGTGGTGCACCTGCGCTTCAGCGGCGACGGTGCCGACGAAGTTCACATGCTGTGGCACAATGCCGGCGAACGTGCCATCCCTATGCCTGCCGGCACCACCAGCGTCACCGCCTATCACGGTCGCCCGCTGCCCGTCGGCGACACGCTCACACTCGCCAAGGAGCCGGTGTATCTGCGCGTTGCCATCGAGAACGACTGAGATCGGATGGCCGCAGCGTGCTGGTAATCAGTCGCCTACGGCCATCGCCGATCCGGCCAAGTAGCCGCTGGTCCAGGCGTTTTGAAAATTGAAGCCGCCGGTGATGCCGTCGATGTCGAGGGCTTCGCCGACCACGTAGAAGCCGGGCACCAGTTTGCTGGCCATGCGCTTGGTGTCGATCTCGCTGAGGTCAACGCCGCCGCAGGTGACGAACTCGTCTTTGAACTGGCCTTTGCCGGTGACGCGCAGCGGGCAGGCGGTGAGCTCGCTGACTAAGCGGCGCCGGGCGGCTTTGCCGAGCGTGGCCCAGGTGGTGGTGTCGGGTAGCTCGGCGGCGCGCACTAGGGCCTGCCACAGACGTTTCGGCATGCCGAACTGAGCCCGGGTGGCGATGCCCTGTTTGGGGTGGCTGGAGGCGAGTTGGTGCAAAGTCTCGCTTGCTTGGGCCTCGCTGCAGCCAATCCAATTCAGGCTCAGGCTGGCGCGGTAGTCCGTGGCTTGCAGCTCGCGCGCGGCCCAGGCCGAGAGCCGTAGAATCGCTGGGCCGCTCAGGCCCCAGTGGGTTATCAAGACCGGGCCGCTTTGCTCGAAGCGAGCGCCATCACAGTTCAGGTGGACCTGGGCGTGAGGCATCGACAGGCCGGCGAGATCGCGCAGGCGGGGGTCGCGCGCTACGAAGGTAAACAGCGACGGTGCGAGCGGTGTGATGTGGTGCCCCAACTCTTGTGCTAAGGCATGCCCGGGGCGTGAGCCGCCGGTGGCGAGGCATACGCAGTCGTAGCTGTGGTCATCAACAACGAGGCCGGTGTCGCTGCGGGCGATGTGGCGCACCGGGCTGCGCAGCTCTAGGGTTACCCCGGCTTGCTGGGCGGCGCTGCGTAGGCAGTCGACAATGGTGGCCGAATCATCGCTGATCGGAAACATGCGGCCATCGGCCTCGGTTTTAAGCTCCACACCGCGTTCGGCGAACCAGGCGATGGTGTCGCCCGGTTGAAAGCGACTGAAGGGGCCGCGGAGCTCGCGCTCGCCGCGCGGGTAAAAGCGCACCAATTCGCGCGGGTCGAAGCAGGCATGGGTGACATTGCAGCGGCCGCCGCCGGAAATGCGCACTTTGGCCAAAACCTGACCGGTGCTTTCACGAATGCTGACCCTTGCGCCGGCCTCGGCTGCCGTGATGGCGGCAAAAAAGCCCGCCGCGCCGCCACCGATGACCAGAACCTGCATCGCTGCAGGGTCTGGCCTGAGCGCCCTGGGGCAAGGTCTCATGAACCGGTCGTGGGCTAGCTCGTTCACCCTCCGTGCATCAGTTGCATCATTGCGTTCATTGGCTGCACTTTTCGCGCAATTTTGCACCATGGGCCTCGCAGGAAGGGCTTGTATCGCGCATGTGTGCGGTGGACACTCAGCAACGATGACACAAACCCTCACTGCCCTGTTGACGCGTGTTGCGGCACGCATCGCCCTTGGCCGGGTGCTGCGGCGCGGGGCGCAGGTGTTTGTGGTGGTGGGGGCCGTGGCTTTGCTGGCCGTGCTGGCAACCCGTTTGTTGGCACTGATGCCGCCCTGGGCGGCGCCGTGGCAGCTGGCCTTGTGGCCCTTGTTGGCGGTGCTGGGTGGCTTGCTGGCCTATCGCCGGGTGGAGCGCAAGGAGGCCGCGCGCGCGGTAGACGCCCACTGCGATGGCAAAGATCTGTTTCTGACCGCCGTGAGCGCTGAGCGTGCGGTGGGGGCCTATGCCGCGGTGGCGCTCGACCAAGCCACCCAGCGCGCTGCAGCCGTGCGCGCTGCGGCGGTGGTGCCGCTGCGCCCGCGGCGCGTGCTGTGGTGGCACGCAGGCCTAGCGCTTGCGCTGTGTTCGGCGGTGTTGTGGCTGCCGCGCTTTGACCCCTTTGGACGCGATGTTGAACGCGTGGCCGAACAGCAGCAGGCGCGACGTTTGGCTGAGACCGTGGCCGCCGCTGAGGCGCGTGAGGCAGTGATGGATCGCGAACAGCTGCAGGCCGAGCTATCGGAGGAGGTCGATGATCTCAGCACCGAACTGCAGCGCATGTTGCAGCAGGCCAAGCCGAATGAGCAGAAGCGTAATCAAGAGCAGTTGACCGCTTTTACCAATGCAATGAATGATCTGTACCGCAACAAGGCGCTTGAGCGTTTGCAGGATGAGGCCGAACAACAGGAACAGGCCCTCGGTGGCGATCGGCGGGCGCTTGCCCGGGCTGCCGATGCGCTTCGCAAGGGCGACGCCGAACCGATGAAGAAGCTGTTGAATCAACTGCAGGAAGAAGCCAAAGCCTTGGCCGAGGAAACCGATCCGCTCAAGCGCGAGCAGCGCGAGGAGGCCTTGAAGCAGAAGCTTCAGCAAATGGAGCAGATGGCACAAAAGATGGGCGATCCGGGGATGCAGGGCGACATGGCCCGTGCGCTTGAACAATTGGCTCTGGCCAAGGTGCCGGGCATGCAGGGCGATGCGGCCGAGGCGCTGCAGAAGTCACTAGAGCTTGGCCAGCTGGACGCCGAGCGCTTGGCGCAGATGGCGCGTGAGCTCAAGGAGTTGGAAGATGGCCTGCGTGCGGCACAGTTGGCCAAAGCCCTCAATGGCCAAGGCAAGCTTGATGGCGACGGCACCGAGGGCGCGAATGGCTTGGCTGATTACGCCAAAATGTACCGTGACATGTTGGCCAAGGGGCAGGGTCAAGGCCAGGGCCAAGGCCAAGGCCAGGGCCAAGGACAAGGACAAGGTGGCATGGGTGGCCAGGGTCAAGGCAAGGGCGGTGTGGCGCCCGAAGACGATTCCGTCCAGACCGATTATCGCAGCGAGCAGGCCAAGTCGGCGATGCTGGCCGGCCGCATCTTGATGTCGTGGGACAGCAAGGGTGAGGGCGAGACCGGCGAGGCGAGCACTGAATACCGCCGGCAGGTGGCGGCGGTGCAGCAAGACCTCAGCGAAGCGATTACCCGCGAGCAAGTGCCGGCCGGCTATCACGACGGCATAAAAAACTATTTTGATACCCTGGCGCCAGCACCGGCGCCGCAGTCTCCAGTGGGAGCGCCGCTGCCTGATGTCCCCTAGCAAAGTTATTGTTCTGTTGGCGATCCCTGTGGTGATCATTGCAATTGTGCTTATTGCCGGCTGGCGGTCGGCCGCCGATGGTGGGCAGCGCGTGGTGCTGTATTGCGCCCACGACGCAGTGTATGCCGAAGATATCATCGCGCGCTTCGAGAAGGCCACGGGCATCGATGTGGCGGTGCGTTTTGATAGCGAAGCAACCAAGTCGCTCGGCCTGATTCGTCGCCTTGAGCAAGAAGCCGCTGCGCCGGCCTGCGATGTATTCTGGAACAATGAACTGCTTGGCACCCAAGACTTGGCCCGCCAAGGCCTGCTGGCACCCTATCAGGGCAGTGGCTGGCAGCGCATGAGCGATGCCTTCAAGGAGCCAACTGGCTTGTGGACCGGGTTCGGTGCTCGCATGCGCGTGTTCATCGTCAATACCGAGGCCGTGCCGGCCGATGCCGACGTGGCGGCCTTGTTCGCGCAGCAGCCACAGCGCAGCGCCATCGCCAAGCCGCTCTACGGGACTACGCTGACGCACTTCACCTTGCTGTGGCGCGACCGCGGCCCGGCTGGCGTGCAGGCATGGTACCGTGATCTGCTCGATCGTGGTTTGCGCGTGGTGGACGGTAACGGCCGCAGCAAGCAGTTGGTGGCTGATGGCGCGCTCGATCTGGGCTGGACCGATACCGATGACGCTTTCCTGGCCTTAGACGCCAAGGCGCCGGTGCGGATGGAGCCAGTCCGTCTGGACGATGGCGCCACCATCGCCATCCCCAATACCGTGGCGATCATCACGGGGGCGCCGCATCGCGCGGCGGCTGAGCAGTTGGTCGACTTTCTCCTGTCGCAACAGGTGGAAGTGGCCCTGGCCAATGGGCCGTCACGACAGGTACCGCTGGGGCCGGTGGATCCGTCTGAGTTGCCCGAAGAGCTTCGCCCCTTGCAGGCTTGGGCCGCCGAGGGCACGCCTTTGGATGGCTTGATCGATCACCGGGCCGCCTGCATCGAGTGGCTGCAGAGCGAGTACCTCGACTGAACCCTTGATGAGCGCTCTCTCCGTTACCCTGCAATCAGGCGCGCGCGCGGTCGCGATCGTAGCCATGGTGTTGCCTTTGGCCGCGGCGGCCGCAGTGCTGGTGCGTGAACGGCGCTCGCTGTGGTGGCCTCTGGTGTTGGCGGTGGTCTTTGTCATGCCGAGCTTGGTGGTGGCCTATAGTTGGGGTACGGTGTCGTGGTCGCCGGTGCATAGCCCGTTGGGGCGTGAAATTCTTTATCTCATTTTGCGTGTGGCGCAGTTGTTGCCGGTTGCCGTGGTGGGTTTGTTGTTGGTGCCCGTTACGGCGGCTGATCGCCAGGCGTGGTTTCAATTGCGGCGCCTCGCGCCTCACGCCGGGCTGCGCTTGCAGCTGCGGTGTTGGTGGGCGGCCTATGCGCGGTCTGGCATGGTGGCGGCTGGCTTGGTGTTCATGCTGGCCTTTGCTGAGTTTGAGATTGCATCTCTATTTGTGATCGATGCCTGGGCGGTGTGGTGTTTTGACGCGCTGGCCACCGGGGTGCCGGTTGGATCGGTGTTGGCCTCGGCGTGGCCGGGGATGGCACTGCAGTTGCTCGTGGTGATTGCCGTGGTGGTGGCGCTGCGGCGGCCGCGAGGGGGTGAACTAGGGTACGTATCATCGGCGGCCTGGCTGCACTGGTGTGGTCGGCTTGCCATTACCGTGGCAGCGCTGGCTGTGGTGGTGGTGCCAGCCTGGGTGGTGCTACAAGGTGCGTTCGGCAGCTGGCAGGTGCAGGCGGTGGGGTCGGAAATTATGACCAGCATGCTGCTCGCGGCGGGGGTCAGTGCCTGCGTGGTACCGGTGGTGGCGGTGGTGATGCATTTGCCATCCCGGTGGCGACGCAGCGTGACGCTGGCGATGCTGATTCCGGGGCTGCTTGGCTCGCTTGGCATTGGCGTGTTGGTGCTGCAGGGCACGCAGTGGCCCTTGCTGCGCCCCTTCGCGAGTGGCTATGCGCCGGTGTTGATCGCCTTGTGCTTGGTGGTGGCGCCCTTGGCCGCAGTGGCTGCGCTCGGTTTGTTGCGTATGGATGCGGTGGCGCTGTTTCAGCACCAGCGTCAAGCTTGGGGGCAATGGCAGCGTGGGCTGCGACTATTTGCGCCGGCTTACGCCGCGGTGGCGGCAGTGGTTTTTGTCATCGCGTATCTCGACCTGCCGAGCGCAGCGCTGCTGGCGCCGCTCGATCAACCGCCGGTAACGGCGCGGCTATATAATTTGATGCACTATGGCCGTACCGCGGCCCTGTCGTCGATGGTGGCCTTCGCTTTGCTGCCGCCGCTTGCCTGTGGTCTGCTTGGTGCCGGCGTGTGGGCCGCGTGGTGGAGGCGCGCATGAGCGTGCTGTGGCAGTGTCAGGCGATGCTTGTTCCTGGTCGTGGTGGTCCGCGGTTGCGTATCGAGCAGTTGGCCGTGAATGCCGGAGTTACCGCAATCGTTGGCCCGTCGGGGGCTGGCAAGTCGTCTTTGGTTCAACTCTTGGTTG
The DNA here is from genome assembly GCA_027859175.1 of Planctomycetota bacterium. Lineage (GTDB taxonomy): Bacteria > Planctomycetota > UBA11346 > UBA11346 > UBA11346 > GH22. The sequence goes on from JAQIBG010000329.1 coordinate 21,892, forward strand.
GCTACCTGCCGGCTACTTGGCAGCAGCAGCCGGCCCGCAGTGCCTGGGCGGCTGGTGGGCATGGCTTGTGGGATCAACTGAGCGTGCGTGAGCATTGTAGTTTGGTTGGTAGTGACGCCGACCTAGTGGAACGTGCCCTCGAAATGACCGAACTGCGCTCGCTGGCGCAGGCGCGTCCGCCGTCTTTGTCGGCCGGCGAGCGGTCGCGACTCGATTGCGCGCGGGCGCTGGCCAGTGGCGCTGAGGTGGTGGTGCTGGACGAGGCGATGGCGCACCTCGATGGCGGGCGGGCTGAACGGGTGTGGGCCGCTGTGCACGCCGAATTGCTCAGTACCGGCCGTTCTCTAGTCTACACCACCCACCGTCCTGAAGAGGTGCTCGGCTGGGCCGATCATCTGCTGTGCCTTGAGCACGGTGAAATCTTGTTCGCCGGCGCGCTGGAAGATGGCTATCGACACCCGCCTTCGGAGGCGGTGGCGCGGTGCCTGGGGCCGGTTGACTGGCTCGATGCCGAGGCCTTGCAGTGGTATCAGATTCACGACGAGCGCCCCTGTTTGCGGCCCGATGACCTGCACCTCGCGGTGGCAGCCGACGGCCCCTTGGCAGTGGTCACGAGTCGCTTCCATGGCAGCCATACTGCCACCGAGTTGCAAGGAGAGGGCCAGGCTGTGCGCCGCGTCTTGCATCGCGGCGCGGCGCTGGTGGCGGGGCAGCGGGTGCACCTGCATGTCTTGGCGATGCTGCTGCTGCTGGTGGCTGGTTGTGGTGGCAACGATCCCGCGTCATCAAGCCCGTTGCAGGCGAGTCGCTCGTGGCAACTGAGTGCCCAGGGCGCGCAGTTGCCGGCGCCACGTGCAGTGGCGGCATTGGCGGCGGGTGGCTACGTTGTGCTCGATACCGTCGGCCGGCTGGTGGTGTTTGACCAGGCAGGCGTTGAGCGCGCGGCGTGGTCGATGCCGGAAACCGAAGTTGGCCGGCCAGAAGGCTTGGTCGAATTGGCCGATGGGCGTTTGGCGGTGGCCGATACGCATTATCACCGCGTGGTGATCTTCGCCAAGGACGGCAGCAGTTGGGATAGCTTTGGCAGCAAGGGGCACGGCCCGGGACAGTTCATCTATCCGGTCGGCGTGGCGGTCGACGATGCGGGTCTGCTGTATGTGTCTGAGTATGGCGGCAACGATAGAATTCAGGTGTTCACCAGTGACGGCGAGTTGGTGCGCAGCTTTGGCACCTTTGGCGACGGCCCGGGTGCCTTTCAGCGCCCGGCGGGTGTTGCTTGGTATCAGGGTTTGGTCTACGTGGCCGACGCGCACAATAATCGGGTGCAAGTGTTCAGCGACCAAGGCGTGTTGCAGGAGCAGCTTCAGCAGGCCTTTGGTCCCGACTTGGGTCTCCACTTTCCTTATGATGTCTGTGTTGATGCGGATGGCCGCGTGTACGTCGTCGAGTATGGCGGCAATCGTGTTACCGTGACCGATTCCACCGGAGCCGTGCTAGCGCGTTTGGGCTCAGGTGGGCGCGGTCGTGATCAGATCGTGACGCCTTGGGGTATGACGGTGGCCGCTGACGGTGAAGTACTCGTGGCCGACACGGGAAACCGGCGGATGGTGGCGTGGCGATGGTGACGTTCAGCACCCTTCGACGCCAGCTGTGGCCTGCGGCCCGGCATCCACTGCGGTTCGGCCAATGCGTGGTGCCCGCGGCGTTTGCGCTGGTTTATACCGCCGTGTGCGTGGGCTTGGAGTGGGGCGGCGTAGTGCTGTATACCCGCCCGGCCGCCTTTGCGCTCATGCTCAGCGGCCTGTGGCTGTGGCAGCTCGACCGCGCCGGCATGCACAGCCTGGGACGGGCGCGTGGGGTGATCGCCTTGCTGATGCGCCTGACGGTGTTGGGTGTGTTGGCGATGATCTTGGCTGAACCGCGGGCCTTGCGTCAGGGCGAGGGCCTGGGCGTGATCTACGTGCTCGACCGCTCGGATAGTATCGCCGACCCTGCGCGCGAAAGCGCCTTGGAGTGGATGATCACTACCGCCGGCGCGCGCGCCGAAGGTGACCGGGCCGGCCTAGTGGTGTTCGCGCGCGATGCGGCGGTCGAATTGCCACCGCGCACCAGTTTCCCCTTCGAGGCCGTCAACTCGCGGCTCGAGGGCGACGGCACCGACTTGGCCACGGCGCTGAGTCTTGCTGGCGCCATGCTCGATGACGACGCGCAGGGTCGTATCGTATTGGTGTCAGACGGCACCGCGACCGCTGGTGCGGTTGACCCGATACTCGATGATCTGCGCCAACGCGAGATTCCGGTCGACGTGTTGCCGATTGACTACCGGCTCAAGCGCGAGGTGTGGCTTGATGGCATTGAATTGCCGCGCCAGGTCCTCGCTGGTGAAACCTACGAAGCGTCAGTGGTGTTGAGCGCCTTGAGTGCAGGCAGTGGCACCTTGATCCTGCGTGAGAACGGCACGGTGATTGCCGAGCAAGAGGTCGACTACACGGCAGGAAAAAATCGTTACCGCCTGCCCTTGTATCTCCGCCAGGCGGGGTACTACGAGTACGTGGCCAGCATTGCCACCGCGCCCGAAGATGATTTCTGGCGCGCCAACAACACCGCGATCGGTCACATCCATCTGCGCGGCGAAGGCCAAGTTTTATTGGTGGTGGATCCTAACGGTGAGGCCAGCGATCACGAGCATTTGGCCCGAGCTTTGCGCGAGGCCGGTCGTGTAGTGGACGTGAAGCCTGGTTATGAACTGCCGCGCAACCCGATGGCTTTGGTGCCCTATGACGCCGTGGTCGTGGTTGGCTGCCCGGCCGACGCGATCGACTTGCCGCAGCAGCGTGCGCTGCGCGACGCGGTCTATCATTTGGGCATTGGCCTGGTGATGGTAGGTGGCCCCGGCAGCTTTGGACCGGGTGGTTACCACCGTACGCCGGTTGAAGAAGCGCTGCCGGTGTCGATGGACATCACCAATAAGAAGGTTCTGCCCAAGGGAGCCTTGGCGATCATTCTGCACACCTGTGAGTTCCCGCAGGGCAATACCTGGGCCAAGCGGATAACTCGCCAGGCGATCAAGGTGCTCGGCGCCGAAGACGAAGTTGGCGTACTGATCTATGATTGGGACAAGGGTGGCGATAGCTGGCTGTTTGAACTCACGCCGGCTGCTGAATATGCCAAGCTCTCGCAAGTGCTTGAGGGTGCGCAGATCGGTGACATGCCCTCGTTCCAAAGCAGCATGCAACTTGGCCTGGCTGGGCTCAAAAACTCCGATGCCGCCGCCAAGCACATGATTATCATCTCTGATGGCGACGCGTCGCCGCCTACGCCGGCGGTGTTGAATGACTTTGTTGCGGAACAGATTTCGATCAGCACCGTCACGGTGTTTCCGCACGGCAATCAGCCGACGCAGGTGATGCCGGCCATCGCGCGCGCCACCGGGGGTCGGCATTATTATCCCAACGACCCGCAGCAGTTGCCGGCCATCTTCATCAAAGAAGCCAAGACCCTCAAGCGCAGCATGATCCAGAATGTGGACTTCGTGCCCGACCTGGGCCAACCCTCATCGGTGATGCGCGGCATTGATAGTATGCCGCCCCTGGCCGGCTACGTGATCGCCACGCTCAAGCCGCGCGCCCGGCAGATTCTGCTGCGGGCCACTGAGGATGATGATCCCGATCCGGTGTTGGCGGTGTGGAAGCACGGGCTCGGAACCAGCGCCGCGTTTACCAGCGATCTTGGTGGGCGCTGGGCTAAGGCCTGGCTCGATTGGGACCGCTACCGCGCCTTCTGCGATCAGTTGGTGGCGGCGGTGTCACGCGCTAGTGACGCGAGTCAGCTGTCGATGCGGGTTGAAAATCATGGCAGTACCGCAGCGGTGGTGGTGGAAGACCACGCCAACAGCGGCGACCTGCTCGACTTCGCAGCCCAGGTATTGCTCCCAGACGGCGAAACGGCGCCGCTGAGCTTGCAGCAAGTGGGCCCCGGCCGCTATGCCGCAGAATTCCCGATTGCTGGTCGTGGTCATTATCAGGTGCTGGCAACCGGATTGGGCGCTGATCGCAGCGAACGCGCGGCGGCCAGTTTGGTGGTGCCGTATGCGCGTGAATACCTGCGCTTCCGCGCTGACCCGATGGCCCTGCAGCATATCGCCAAGCGTACCGGCGGCCGTGAGCTCAGCCCAGACGCGGCGCCCGAGACCTTGTGGCAGGTAGACCGCATTGGCCGCCGCCACTCGTCGCCGATCATTGACCTTTTGCTGGTAGCGCTGGCCTGTCTGATTCCGCTCGATGTGGCTCTGCGCCGGATCCAGATTGATTGGGCCGCACTGTTTGAGCGTCTGCGGCGCCGCGAGCGTCAGGAGAGCACCGCCACCATGGGGGCACTGTTGGCGCGCAAACAGCAGGTGGGCACTCCGCGTGGTGACAGCCCAGCCCAGGCCCGTGCTTCGCAGCCGCGCTCAGCACCTGCCGCGCGGTCGACTGCCAAGCCGGCGGCGCCGAAACCAGTCAGTGATAAGCCAGCCGGCAAGAAATCTGCCGCACCGCCTGCGGCGGATGATGGATCAACGATGTCGCGCCTATTGGCGCGCAAACGCCAGCTCCGTGAGGAGCAGGACGGAGACGAGCGATGAGCGATCTCGATACCTTGCACAATGAAGTTAAAGAATTTGGTGCGCAGTTTGGTGCGATCCGAGAAGCCGTAGGCCGCGTTATCGTTGGCCAGGAGCGCGTGGTAGAAGGCGTTCTCACGGCCATTGTGGCTGGCGGTAACGTGTTGTTGGAAGGTGTGCCGGGCTTGGGCAAAACCGAGTTGGTCAAGGCGCTCAGCAAGGCGCTGCACCTCGAGTTCAGCCGCATTCAGTTTACCCCCGACCTGATGCCGGCCGATATTCTTGGTACCACGGTGATGAGCCAGACGCCAGACGGCGGCTACGCCATCACCTTCCGACGCGGCCCGGTGTTTACCCAGTTGCTGTTGGCTGACGAAATCAACCGCGCCACGCCGAAGACGCAGTCGGCCTTGTTGGAAACGATGCAAGAAGGCACCGTGACCGTGGGTGGCGAGACCCACGTGCTGACTCAGCCCTTCTTCGTGTTGGCGACCCAGAATCCGCTCGAGCAAGAGGGCACCTATCCGCTGCCCGAGGCCCAACTCGACCGCTTCTTGTTCAAGATCGACGTGCCCTTCCCGAGCCGCAGCGATCTCAACGAAGTGGTGTCGCGCACCTTGCTGCGGCCTGTGATCGATCTGCAGACCGTGATCGATGGCCCCGGCCTGCTCGCCCTGCGGGCCTTGGTTGACAAGGTGGCGGTGACCGACGAGGTGCGCGATTACGCAGTGCGCCTGGTATTGGCAACCCACGCTGAACACCCCGAATCGGGCGACCGCATCAAGCGCTTCGTGCGCTGGGGCGCCAGCCCGCGTGCGGCCCAGGCTTTGATTCGCGCCGGGCGGGTGCGGGCCTTGGTGGCCGGTCGCGGCCACTTGGCGAGCGAAGACGTGCGGCATTATGCGCCAGAGGTGCTGCGGCACCGCTTGATTCTCAACTACGATGGGCAAGCCGAGGGCGTTCGGGTTGAAGACCTGATCGACAACATCGTTGCCGAACTGCCGGAGGCGGGCGGCTGAGATGGCCGATACGGCGCAACTATCGAGCGTGCTCGGTAACGAGGTGATCGCGCGCATCGAGCGCTTGCGCTTGGCGGGGTCGAATCGTTTCACCGACCGCACGCGTGGTGATCGCATCACCGGGCGTGGCGGCAGCAGCATCGAGTTTGCCGACTATCGCGATTACCAACACGGCGACGACATCCGTGGCGTCGACTGGAACATCTTTGCACGCCTGGGTAAGCCCTATCTCAAGCTGTACCGTCAGGAGCAAGAGCGCCACGTTACGATTCTGATCGACACCAGCGCGTCGATGGGCTTTGGCACCAAGCTGCACCGGGCTCGGCAATTTGCCGCTGCGTGCGCAATCATGGGCTTGATTGGTGGTGAGCGCGTCAGCATCTACCTGGCCGGGCACGAGCCGCGCCAGGTACAACGGCTTGGGCCGGTGCGTGGGCGACCTTCGCTGCGGCGCGTCTTGGCCTTCCTTGAAGACGTCTCCAGTGGCGGCGCGGTGGCGATCGATCAGGCGGTAGACGCGATGTTGGCGCGGCATCACGGCCGCGGCTTGTGCGTCGTCTTGTCTGACTTTCTGACCGAGCATGACCCGAAACGACTCAGCGGCGCCTTATTCGCTGCGGGCCTGGAAACCTGGGCGGTGCAAATTCTTGATCCGATCGAATTGGATCCGTCGATTGAGGGCGACCAGCGCTTGGTTGACAGTGAAACCGGTGCGCATCTGGATGTCAGCGGCGCCGGCGGCTTGTTGGGGTTGTACCAAGAGCATCTCGCGTCGATCAGCGACGAACTCGCTACCGCCTGCAAAGGGCGTGGCGGGCGCGCGATGCAGTTGAGCGCGGGTGAAGACTTCACCACTCAGTTGTTTGACCGGTGGCGGCGCGCGGGGTGGGTGCGATGAGCGCGCGGAGTGCTGGTGATCTGTGCGGGGTGGTGTGATGGAATTCCTGACGCCATCTCATGCCTGGTGGGCGGCCTTGGCGGTGCCGGTCATCGTGGTCTATTTTCTCAAACTGAAACGGCCGCGTTTGACCGTGCCGAGCTTGGTGCTGTGGGCGCGCGTGATGCAAGACCAGCGGGTCAACAGCCCGTTCCAGCGTTTCCGGCGTCATTTACTGCTGTTGCTGCAGCTCTTGCTGCTGTTGGCTTTGGTGTTGGCAGCCACCCAGCCGGTGTCGCGCGGTGACGTGGCGGGCAGTGGTCATCTGCCGGTGCTGATCGATGTGTCGGCGAGCATGGCCGCAAGCGATAGCACCGGTCGCTCGCGGCTCGATGAAGCCAAGGAGCAGGTCGCGGCTTTGATTGACGGCCTGGCCGGCGACCGCCAGATTGCCTTGGTGGCGGTGGGCGCGCGCGCACGGCGCCTGACCGGCTTTACCGACAACGCGCGCGTGCTGCATGCCGCGTTGGATGCGTTGGCGGTGGATGAAACCGGCGCCGATCTTGGCGCGGCCCTGCGTCTGGCCCAGGCAATGGCACGCAGCGCTGCGGTCAGCGATGTGATCTTATACAGCGATGGCAATGTCAGTTTGGATAGGGCGCTTGAGCTACCGTTCTCGGTCGACTACCGCTTGGTGGGGCCAGCTGCGGCCAATATCGGCATCACCGCGGTTCGCGCGCGGCGCGCGCTTGATGGCGATTGGGAGGTGTTAGTGGTGGTGCGGGCGGTGGGTGCAGTTGGCAGCGGAACCGTGCGTGTTGTGCAGCACGGCCGCGCGCTGGGCTCGCAGAATCTGACTCTCGATAATGGTGACAACCGGCGCTTGTTATTCCGACTGCCAGCGGCGGCCTTGGGGATGGTGAGCATTGAGTTGCGCAGTGACGGCATTGACAGCCTCGCCAGCGACAACCTGGCTTACCTGACTTTACCGAAGGCCCGCGCGTTGCGTGTGCAGTTGGGTGAATCGATGGAGGCTTGGCGTCGCGCGCTGCAGGCCCACCAGGAACTCGACTTGGTGCGGGCCGATGTGGCCGCCGATCTGGCCATTGTGCACAGCGCTGACGTGACCCCGGCGCCGGTAACGGTGAGCGTGGGCTCGATTCCGAAGGCGGTTGCCGATATGCTAGACCGGCGCGATGCCGGCACCGGCGTGGTTGATTGGAATCATGCCAGCCCTTTGTTGCGCCATGCTGGCCTTGGTGAGGTGTTGTTTGCACGCAGTGTGTTGTTTGCCCCAGGAATGGATGAAGCGAGCCTGGAGGGGCGCGGGTGGCGGATTGCGGTGCATGGTGAAAACGGGCCGCTGGCCTTGGAGCAGCGCCGCGGCGAAACCGTGCACTATGCATGGCTGATCGATCTCGACTTCAGCACGCTGCCGTATCGGGTGGCGTTTCCGGTGATGGTGGCCAATGCGGTGCAGGAGGCCCGTACGCGTGCGGGCCTCGGTGAGGTGGCGGCGGTGCGCACTGGCGTAGTGACTGCCGGTGATTTGCCGGCCGGCAGCAGCGTGGCGGTGCGTGGGCCAGGTGTGGAATTGGACGCCCTGCCGGTGGACGCTGAAGGGCGTCTCGGCGGCATTGCGGCTTCACGCGTTGGTCTGTATCAATTGAGCGGCGACGGTTTTGAGCGCGAACTCGGCGTGGCCTTGCTTGACGAATTCGAAACCAGTTTGCTGCGCAATGAAGAGCTTCAGTTGGGCACCACCGCGGCTACGGCCTCGGGCGACGATAATCCTGGTGACTGGCCCTGGTGGCGACCCTTAGCTGCGCTTGCCCTGGGGCTGCTGTTGGTGGAGTGGTGGTGGTATCAGCGACCGGCTGGAGGATGGCGATGAAATTTATCTTTGCGGTGGCGCTGGCCGTTTTAGTGCAGATCAGTTGTGCCGGTGCGGCCAAGTTGACGGCCGAGGTTGAGTCTTTGGCGCAAGGTCTGCGCGACCAGGCGCCACTCCCAGTTGAGATCAGCTTGACCTGGACCGGCACCGAGGTGGTGACCGGACAGATGATCGCGCTGATTCATGAGCAGCAGCGTAACCGTCGCCGCGTGGTGTTAGACGATGTGGTGGTGCAGCCGGGGACGCGTCGATTCAGTCTGCTGTTGCCGCCGGTGCAACTCGACGAGGTGATGACCCAGCTCGAGCTGGACTTGACTTTAGAGCTGCCCGATGGCCGCCGCGAGCTCGGATCATGGGTAGTGGGCACCAAGTTGGGTAAGTTGATGCAGTTGAGTGTTGCCGAACTGAGTGCCGGTTTTGGGGCTGGCGATACGCGACTCGCGGCCGGCGCCAATCCGCTCGTGGTGTTTGCTGATGCCTTGCCGCTTGAGGCGGAGGATCAGCTCAGTATGCGGATTACGGCACTCGCCAATACGCGCGCGCCCCGCCAAGCCTTGGCTTGGCTGGCCTGGGATATGGTGGTGGTGCGCGCTGGTGCTGACCAAGGATTGGATAAAGCCCAGCTCAAGGCCTTATTAGCGTGGACCGGCGCCGGTGGCCTTCTGTTGGTGGAGGATCTCGCGCGCAGTGGCCCAGCGTTGCAGGCGGCGACCAAAGAGGCCGACGCGCTCGGAGACGGTTGCTTCATCTACGGCCGAGGCCGAATTGCCCAATGCCAAGTGGGCGGCGCTGATATGGGCCCCAGTGCGCGCTTTCTTTGGGGTGACGACATGGTTGGTGCCGTGTCTGCGACCATGATGGGGCGCGATTATTATGAGTACGGCGATAACGGAGACGCCCAGCAGCTGACCGATGCCCTGATGCCCGATACCATTCGTTTGGTCCCGATCTGGGCCCTGGTGCTCACGCTCGTGGTGTTTGTGATTGCGATTGGCCCACTCGAATGGCTGGTGCTGGGCGCGATTGGCAAGCGGGTGCTGACATGGGTCACCTTTCCGCTCACCGCCTTGGTATGCACGGGTTTCACCTTGGCTCTGTCGCAGCATTACTTGGGCAATGATGATCATCGCGCTGCCGTGACGGTGGTGGATATCGGCCTCAATGGTCGCGTGGTGCGGCAAGAGCGGATTGAACTCCAGTTTGCCGCCCACAACACCGAAGTAGAGGTGTCGATGGCTGGGGCACTGGTTGGCTTGGTGGATGCCGACCGCAATCCGATTGATTCTGGGGTCTGGTATGGGCAACCGGGTCAGACTGGTCAGTACCGCTTTACCTTGCCCAAGTGGACGCCGCGTTTGGTGCGCAGCCTGCGGTTCGATGATCGCGACCTGGAAGGCCTCGATCTGGACTGGAGTGCGGTATTGGCTGAACCACGGCACAATATGCGCGCTGCACTGCAGCAGCGCTACGGTTCTGAGGCCGCAGTGTTTCATGCTAGTGCTGGCAACGAGCGTCATGGCGGGAATGCCGCGGCGATCCCCGAGTGGCTGCGAACCAGCTTGAGCATGGGTAGCCACGATAGGGGGCGGGCCATTGGCCGCGCACCGCGTGCGGGCAACTCTTTGCTTGATGTGTTCCCGACGGTGGCGCCGGGTGACGATCGACTGGTGGTGATGCTGCCGGGAGACGACGGTGAGTTATTGGTTCTGCGACGAGATTTCAGGAGACAGCCATGAGTGACGTGAGTGACGACTTCGTTGAGGTCGACCGTTTGACCGTTCGCTATGGACGTCTGACCGCTGTGAACGATATCAGCTTTGGCATCGGTCGCGGTGCGGTGTTCGGTTTTATCGGCCCAAACGGAGCCGGCAAAAGTTCCACCATTAAGGTTATGGCCACCTTGTTGCGGCCGAGCACCGGGCGGGTGCGCATTGGCGGCATCGATGTGCGGCGCGATCCTGATGCGATTCGTCGTATGATCGGCTACGTGCCAGATGCCTTTGGCGTGTACGAAGATCTCAATGTCGAAGAATACCTGCACTTCTTTGCCGCGGCCTACCGCATTCCGCGAGCAGATCGCAAGCGGATCATTGGCGACTCATTGGAGTTGACTGATCTCACCCAGAAAACACGTTCGCCGGTTGACGGTCTGAGCCGCGGCATGAAGCAACGCTTGTCGATCGCACGCGTGCTGCTGCACGACCCCAAGCTCCTGCTGCTCGATGAACCGGCCTCGGGTCTTGATCCGCGGGCGCGCATCGAAATGCGCGAACTGCTCAAAGAGCTGCAGCGCATGGGGAAAACCATCCTGGTTTCGAGTCATATCCTGTCGGAGTTGGCGCAGCTGTGTTCTCAGATCGGCATTATCGAAGCCGGGCAGATGGTGGCGCACGGACCAATGGAGACCCTGTTCGCGCAGGTTGATCTCAAGCGCGTGGTGCATGTGCAATTTGCTCGCGATGAAGAAGGGGTGGTTGAGAAGGTGATGGCGATGACCGGCGTGGCCGACGTGCAGCGCCAGGTCGATCGCTATGCGGTGCAGATTCACGAGGGCGCGGTGGCGATTGAGCAGCTCCACGGCGAACTGCATGAACTCGGGCTTGGCATTCGCATGTTCCAGCCCGAGGCGCTGGATATGGAAACCGCGTTCATGAAACTCACCGAAGGCAAAACGGCGTGATGCCTGATCTGGCGCTGCCTTTGCTAGCCAAAGATCTGCGCGAACGCAGCGCACGGTTTCGCACCTTTAGCCTGCGGGCGCTGGCGGCGATTCTGTTGTATGCGGGCTTTTTGCTCTTGTTTGGTGACCGGCTCAACAGCACCGAGTTTGCTGATCAGGGCGGCGGTGCCAAGCTGCTCGATTTTGTAATGAACAGCCTGTTTGTGGCGGTGTACCTGTTTATTCCGGCCGGTTTGGTCGGCGGCATTTCGCGTGATCGCAGTACCGGCAACTTGCCCTTGATGTTGCTCACCGGTTTAGGCGGTCGTCGTTTGGTGATTGAGAAGATTTTGTCGGGTTTGGTGCCGATTGGAACCTGGCTGTTGCTAACCTTGCCCCTGTTGGCGGTGGCCACCAGTATGGGTGGCGTTGAGACTTGGCAGTTGGTGTATGGCATTGCCTGCGTGGCAGTGGCCGGCGTGATGGTGTCGGCCTTTGTGGTGCGCGAGGCCTTGTTGAGTCCAGACCCTGATCGGGCCTTGTTGCGGGTGTACGTGCGTATGGCGGTGATCCTGGTTGGTTTGTTTTCCTTGTTTTCAATCGGCTTGGCCTTTGCCGGTGCGATTCTGGGCAGCGCCCTCGGTGGCGACACTGCGATGCTGCTGCCGGCTGGTCTGTTTCCGTATATCGTGTTTCAACTATCGGATCAGGCTAACGTCTTAGGCCTGATGCTTGGTCTGCTGCCGAGCGCGATTGCCGCGGGTTTGTTTACGCTGATGGCTGCGCCGGCGCTGGAAACTGCGGTCCGCAAGCCGCCCAAGCGCAGTGAAGATCAACATCTGGCGAGCATCATGCGTGGCCCGCGGTGGCAGGTGCCGCGCATGGGCAATCGCCCGATAGCGTGGCTCGAACGCGCTCGTTTGATCAGCGCTATCGGCCTGCGTAATGCAAGCATGGCCCTGGCGATGATTGTGATCTTGCTGCTGATTGCACTGACGGCCGGTGACGTTCGCCGTGGCGAAAGTATGGCGGTGAGTGTGGCGGTGTTTGGGGTTTACATTGCCTTGGCCTTGGGATCGGTGGTCACTACTACCAGCGCCTTGGCCTCAGAACGCAATTCGGGCGTACTTGATGTATTGCTGACCACGCCGCTGGCGGGCCAGGAAGTGGTCAGCGATAAACTGACGGCGGCGCGCAAGCTCAATCGCTTGGCCGTGGCGCCCTTGAGTCTGTTGTGGTTGGTGGCCTTGGTGCGCGAGTGGAACGGTGGCGCGAGCGTTGTGTACATGCTGGCCTCGCTGGCGGCCGTGACGGTTTACCCGGCGTGTCTGGCTTGGTTGACGGCCTTGTTGTCGTTGCGCTTGCGGCATCGTTCGCGGGCGATGATCGTGTGTTTGGTGGCGGTGGTGGTGTGGTGTGTGGTGCCGGCTTGGCTGAGTTCGGTGGTGGGGGTTCTTGGTTTGGGTGATGCCAGTTTCCTGTCTGTTGCCAGCCCGGCTATGGGTTTGGCGATGATTGAATACCCACGTGAGTTTGCCTGGCATGGATCTGCTGTGGGGTCTCTTGTGACGATCAATTTATTTCTGCATGCAGCGCTCTGGGCTGGCTTGCGATTTTACGTTTTACGCAATGCAGACCGTCTCTTGGGGCGCAGCGCATGATCGCTGGTCTGTTGCCCTTGCTCGATCGTGACCTGCGTGAGCGCGCAGCGCGCAAGCGCACCGTGGTGATCCGGGTGTTGGCGGCGATTGGCCTGTATGGCATACTGATTGTTTGGCTATTAGAGCAGGAATCGCGCTACGGCATGTCGAGCAAGTTTGGAGGTACCGAGTACCTGCGAATTTTAGGCAGCGGCGGACGGCTTTTTGAGGGCATGGCTGTGGCCTGCCTCCTAGCCGTCATGATACTCATGCCAGCGCTCCTTGCTGGTGCGTTCACGCGTGAGAAGGAGAGCGGCAATCTTCAGCTCTTGATCATCACCGGCATCAAGCCGTGGAGCTTGGTGTTTGGCAAGTTTGCGGGCGCGCTGGTAGGCGTGCTGTCCTTGTTAGCCCTGTTGTTGCCGGCGATGGGCGTGGCGTATTCTCTGGGCGGGCTCCAACTCGAAGCCATCGCTGTGGCCGCGTGGGCGATTTTCCTGGGGACGGCTTTAACCGGTTCGGTGACGCTGGCGTGTTCGGCACGCTGTCATAGCACCGTGGGGTCCTTCATTGCGAGCTATATCGTGTTGCTCGTGATCATTTTTACCCCGCCTTTTCTCGATGAGTTCCGGGTTCTGGATTTGAACACCGCTCAGCAGTTCATTTTCTTCCCGGTGTATGAGTTGAATAAGCTTGATGACAATCTTGCGCGCGCGATTTGGTATGGGATCCCAGAGTTGCTGGTGGCTGGGATCGCTTTGGTGTTTGCGCGGGTGTCGCTGGCGAGCGCGCTTACGCGAACGCCGCAGCATTACTGGCGCCGCCTGTTTGTCGTCCTCGATGCGTTTTTTGACCGGCTCAATACACTTGTTGGCAATATCCGCTTCGGGCGCAGTGATGGCGAGGATCTGCCGACCTGGCATCCGGTGCGGTGGCGCGAGCGGCATCGCCAGTTGGCTGGCAAATGGCGCTCGGTGGTGCGGATCCAGTTGCTGCTCGGCGTGATCTCGGCGGTCGTGGTGTTTAGCGCCAGTGAAAGCGATCGCGAGGACGCGGTCCTGGTTTTGAGCCTGATCTTGTGGGGGCTAATGGCGTTGTGGGCGATCAGCCGTGGGGCCTTGGCGATAGGCGCTGAGCGCAGCCGTGATTGTCTGGACGTATTGCTGACCACGCCCCTATCGGCGCAGCAGATCGTGCGCGACAAGGTGTCTGCGGTGTTGCGCAGTACCTGGCTGTTTCTGGTGCCGATCGCAGTGCTGATGACGATTCCCTTGGCCAGCCTCGGTATCGAACGCACGGGCTGGGAGCGCCGCGGTTACGACCCTGTAGCGCAGGTGCTGGTCATCGCGCTCATTGTGATCGTGTTCCCACGCCTGTTTGTGTGGCTTGGCATGTTCTGTGGTCTGATGATTCGCTCCGGGATTCGCGCTGTGATCACTGGGATCGTAGTGATGACGGCTTGGGTCTTGCTGCCAGTGCTGGTAATTATTGTGGTTCAAGAATTGGGCATCGGTGGTTGGCGCTATCGCAATATGGAATGGTTGCTGCATGGCTCGCCGATCGTGCCTTTGGTGATTGGGCCCAGTGGACGCTGGCCGCACGGCATGTCTGGGATGGGTGCCGTGATGATTCAAGGCCTGGTGTTTGGCGGCGCTTGGTTGGCGTTGCGAACCTGGTGCATGGCTGGAGCCGAACGTCTCTTAGGGAGGGGTCGATGAAGATTCTGTTGTTGCTGTGCTGCGTGGCGCTGTGTCCGGCGCTGGAGGTGATCGAGGTCCGCTGGGGCTTTGGCGCTGGCCCGGTGCCGGATCGCTTCAACCCGGTGTCGGTGCTGGTTGGCAATTCCAGCACCGAGGTGTTTGAGGGCGAGTTGGTATTGCGGCGTGACCAATTGGTTGGCGGTGAGAGCTTGGTGCGGCGCTGCTATCTTGCGCCAAGCACTCAGCGTTGGGTGCCGTTTCCGGTCTACTTTGGCGCCGACCAACACGACTGGCGTCTCGCTTGGCGCAGTGCACGCGAGTCTGACGCTGTCGAACTGCATGCCCCCAATTTTGTGGCGCCGAGTATTGCGCTCATCGACGACGGGCGTTTGAGTGTGAGCGGTCTGCCGCGTTATCCGAGCGCTCTGTTCCCGCTTGATGCAGCGTGGTGCGATGGTCTCGCCGTGGCCTGTCTTGATGCTGTGCCGCGCTTCGACGCGCCGCAGCGCGCGGCATTTATCGATTGGATCGCCGGCGGCGGCGTGGTGGTGCTGCTTCAGGGCGACGATCAGGCTTGGCCGCGGTTCCCGGCTGCGTGGGGTCCGCTGGCAGCCGAGGACGGTGTGTATGGAGCTGGACGAATCGTGCGCCTTGCCGGCACGGCTCGCGAGGTGGATCTTGACGCACTTGTGGCCAGGGCCGAGCTAGAATCGTTGAAGCTGGGTGACGGTTCGGGGCATCTCGATGCCGATTGGTTTTTCCAGATGCTGCGGGAACAGTCTAAGCCCGACCATAACTGGGCCATCATTGGTCTCTTGCTGGTGGTGTATATACTTTTGATTGGCCCGGTAGCGTGGGCATTAGGGCGGCGCCGTGATTATCGCTTAGTCAATGGCTTGGTGCTGGGGAGCATTGTGGTTTTTAGTCTTGCGGTTGGCTACATGGGGCGACGCGGCTATGGCGAGGCGAGTGCGCACCACGCTGTGACGGTCGCTCGGATGGTGGCTCCAGGACGCTATCTCGTTCAGCAGTGGGGTGATCAGTTTGCGACCATCGGTGGCGTGCAGGCGCTGCGCTTCGAGCAACCAGCGGCATTCTCCTCGGGTGAGAGCTATGGCGAGAGTGGTGGCCGGGTTGATCTCGACGCGGGCGCCTTTGTCGTCGACATTCCCGTGTTCTCGAATCGATGCTTTGTTGCTGCCGGAACTTTTCGCGGTCCAGATATCGTGGCGCAGGTTCTTGATCCAGGTGTCCAAGCTGCTGGATCGCACGTAAAAATATCAGGCATTGGCCGCATCCAGGGGGGCTGGATGGTGCGCGATGGGGTGATTTCCACGGTGCTCGTAACTGATGGCAATGAACTTTGGGCGAAAAGCCAAACGATGTCGTTTGAGAGTTTTGAAGTCGAACACTGGTCTCGCGGCGATTTGCTGCGTGAGGATATTGCAAGGGCGGCAGTGGCGGCAGGAAGCGGCGTAAACGAAGCGCTGGCTCGTCCATGGAAACGGGCTTCGGCTGGGCGGAGCGACCCAGATATGCTGTGGGTATGGACGCGTGATGAGTCCTTTGTGTTGAACGAGGCCGATGCTGGTAAGCAGATGGTGGTCTATCAGATTCCCCTTGAGAGCGAGGAAGCGAACGATGAGTGATTACGCGATCGAAGTGGCGGGCTTGCGCCATGCCTTCAAGGGGCATAAGGCACTGCAGGGCACCAGCTTCTCAGTGGCCAAGCAATCGATCCACGGCTTCGTGGGCCCAAACGGTGCCGGTAAAACCACCAGCTTGAAAGTATTGGCAACCCTGCTGGTGCCCGATGCCGGTACGGTTCGTGTGTTTGGACACGATGTGGTGCGCGAGCCAGATCGAGTGCGGCAGCGTATCGGCTTCATGCCCGATCATCTCGGTATGTATCGGCAGATGACCGTTGGTGAGTATCTCGACTTCTTTGCGGCGGCCTATGGCCTGCCGGTGCGCGAACGCCGCCGCGTGGTGGGCGATGTGCTGGCGCTGACCGATATGAGCAAGCGGGCTGACGACCTGATCAAGGGCTTGTCAAAAGGCATGCTGCAGCGGGTCAGCCTAGCGCGAACCTTGGTGCATGACCCCGATCTCTTGCTGCTGGACGAACCGGCTGCCGGTTTGGACCCCCGCGCGCGCATCGAATTGATGGAGATCCTGCGTGAGCTGTGTTCCTTGGGTAAGACCGTGTTCATCTCGAGTCATATTTTGGCCGAACTGGCCGAGGTGTGCGATGCTGTGACCTTGATGGACGTCGGCAAAACTAAGTTCAGTGGTCCCTTGGAAGATCTTCTCAAGCACGATGGTGAGGATGCGGCCTGTATCTTGCGCTTGCATGAAGCAGCGCCGCCCTTGACCGCGCTCTTGACCGAGTTGGCGGGCGTTTCCACCGTTGCGGAACACGATGACGGCAAGCGCCTCGTGATCAGGTATCAGCGTGAGGAATGTAGCCCCAACCAGATCCTTGGCGCCACCATCGAGGCTGGCGTTCAGATCCATGAGTTCCACGAGCAGCGTCGGCATCTCAATGAGGCCTTCATGAGCCTCACCACAGCGGGAGTTCGCTCGTGAGGCCGCCGCCTAGTTTGCAGCTGTTCACGCGTTCACTGCGCGAGGACGTGCGCGGGTTTCAAAGCCATGCCACGCGCCTGTTGTTGGCGGTGGTGCTCGGGGTGGGGCTTCTGTCTTTCGTGGATATGCTCGGCCGCAGTAGTGCGCCTGGCCGCTATTACTTCAACATGATCGTCCACACCAACTGGATCGCGCTGGCTTTGTTGGGGGTGAGCATTTTCAGTGCGGCGATCAGCGAGGAGAAGGAAGAGCGCAGCATCGGCTTGCTGCGCATGACGGGCATGACGCCGTTGGCGATCTTGATTGGCAAGGGCCTGTCACGGGTGTGGTTGGGCTTGGTGTTGATCGCCTTGCAATTGCCGTTTGTGGTGTTGGCGGTGACCATGGGCGGGGTCAGTACGTCTCAGGTGCTCGCGGCCTTTGTGGCTTTGATGGTGTTTATGCTCACGGTGGCATCGATTGCGATTTTGGCGTCGGTGGTGCGGGCGTCGCACCGTGGCGCGAGTGGCACTACGCTTCTGATATTGGTGGCATTGATGCTCGGACCCTGGTTGGTGCAGGGCATAGGACATTGGGCCCGACTTGATCCAGTTATTGAATTGGGGCAAGCCGCGGCGTCGCTTTCGATCGTAAATCGTTTGAATGAGATAGGCACCAGCGGCTTTACCGGTGCGGTGCTTTGGAACCGGCACACGCTTGGCGGCCTAGTGCTCTCGGTGGTTTGTTTGCTGATTGCTTGGCGATTGTTCGACCGCTACGCGGTCGATACAGAGAATGGTGGGGAGATTAAGGTGTGGCGCGCCGGTCGGGTTAGCCGGGTGGTGTGGGGTGACGGACTGCTGTGGAAAGACTACCTGTATTGTCTTGGCGGGCGGCTTGGTTTGGGGATCCGGGTCGCGCTTATGTTCGTGCTCGTCATGTTGTTTGTGATGGCCAGTATCGCTAGCCGCAGTGGTCCCGATCTGTCAGACATCGGCGATGTGCTGTTTGGAATTGCGATGGTCCTGGTGCCGATTGATATCGGATTTTGCTTGAGCCGGTCGTTTGGATTTGAACGAGTTAATGAAACCTGGTCGGGCTTGGTGTTGACCGGAGTATCGATTCAGCGACAGATGTTTGCCAAGGTGCGGGCAACGCTGCTGGCGGTGGCGCCAGGCATTGGGCTTGGCCTCATTGGTTTGGTGTTGGGTGACAACGTGAAGAACTTGTTCGATATGCAATTCTCGGCGTGGGCTTTCTTGGGTGGCATGCTGGTTTTTTTCTGGTCTTTATGTGTGTTGTACGCTGTTGTGGTTCGGCGTGGAGGGCTCGCACTCGCTTTTGTTACGATGATTCTCAGTTGGTTCGTGTTTGGGTTTATGGGAGCTGTGAGTCGCGGCGCCGAGGGCATAGCGGTGCTCTTTGGATTCCTGTACCTTGGGGCGAGCGTTGGCGCTTTAGTGCTGGCAGGAAATAAAATTCGGACCCTGGCCGCGAATTAAGCGCGTGCCCTATTGCGTGGAGCGCCACGCACTGGGCGTCATGCCGGTTTCGGTGCTGAACTGGCGGGTGAAGGCTGCCGTGGACGGATAGCCGAGTTCGGTAGCGATCGCGGCGATGCTGTGGCTGCCGCTGAGCAATTCTTGGGCGCGGCGTAGGCGCTGGCGAATACGCCAACGAACCGGTGACAGGCCGGTGGCTGCCTTGAACCGTTCGCGCAGGCTGCTGACACCGAGGCCACATTCGGTGGCAATGGCCGGCAGGGCCAGGGCGTCATCGGCGAGTAGGGCACAGGCGCGGTTGAGCCAGGGCGCGGCGGCGTGGGCTTGGCGTTTGCGGTGGCGGTCGTGCAGGGCACAGGTCAAGGCAAAGGCCTCGGCCAAGCTTGGTGCGAGTTCGTCGTCGCGGGCTTCGCGGAGGGTGCGGTGGTAGGCCAGGGCCCGGCGCAGGAGGCGCACGTCGATGCCAGCTGAGAACACGGCTTGGTCTTCGCGGCCGAGCCCCGCTAGGCGCATCGGTTGGTAAAAATCAGGCGGTAAGGCGAGAAACCAATAGGCAGCCGCGTCTGGATTGTCGAACAGCAGGGCGTGATGGCGGTCGGGAAAGCGCTGGAAGCAGTCGCCCGGGCCGAAGCGGAAGCTGTGGCCGCGATGGTCGACAAAGCTGCCGTGGCCGCGGAGGACCCAGCCCAACACGTAGCGTGGGACGGTGCAGTGGCGCATGTAGCACAGGGGGCTGTTGGCGTAGAAGCCCGAGCGCAGGCTGCCATCGTAGCTGGCGCCGCCGGGCAGGCGCCACGCGCGGTCGTTGGTGGGGGTGCCGGGGGGGCAGATCGTGTCGACAAGCTTATCCCACGCCGTCATGGCGAAAATGGTAACAGGGGCTGGGCCGCTCGCTACTTGGGTTCCTGCGTGACCAGTGCTAGTCTGTAGTGATCACCCCTGGAGCGAGCATGGCGCGGCAACCGAATATCATCCTCATCAACTGCGACGACCTCGGATTTGGTGACCTCGGTTGCTATGGCTCTGAGGTCAACGACACCCCGCATTTGGATCGTTTGGCTGCTGAGGGGACACGCTTCACCGAGTTCTACATGGCCTCGCCGGTATGCTCGCCGTCGCGCGGGGCGATGATGTGTGGCTGCTATCCGCCTCGGATTGGTTTCGACAAATTCACGAAGGGGTGGGTGTTGTTCCCGGGTAGCCCGGAAGGTCTGTCGACGCAGGAGACCACCTTTGCGCGCAGCCTGAAGGATGCCGGTTATGCCACCCAGATCGTTGGCAAATGGCACTGCGGCGACCAAAAGGAATTTCTGCCGACGCGACATGGCTTCGACCATTATTATGGCTTGCCCTATTCCAACGACATGGGCCGGCAAAAGGATCGCTGCATATGGCCGCCCCTGCCTCTGATGCGCGACGAAGAGGTGATTGAGGCCCAGCCCGACATGGCCTCGTTGACGCAGCGCTATGTGGAAGAGTCGTTACGCTTCATGCGCGACAACAAAGACGGCCCCTTTTTGCTCTACTTCGCGCATATGTACGTGCATCTGCCCTTGATTGTGCCCGAGCACTTGGCGGTGCGTTCGCGCAATGGCCGCTATGGCGCCGCGGTGATGGCGATCGACTGGGCTACCGGGATGTTGATGGCCGAACTCGATCGCCTCGGAATTGCCGACGATACCCTGATTCTGTTTACCTCGGATAATGGTTCCAAAGCTGGTGAGTGGGGTGGTTCCAACGGCGAGCTCCGTGGCACCAAGGGTACCACCTTCGAGGGTGGACAGCGTTTGCCTCTGATCGCACGTTGGCCAGGCAAGGTGCCAGCCGGGCGCGTCTGCGAGGAGCTCTGCGCCTCACTCGATCTGTTGCCGACCTTTGCCACCTTGGCTGGGTCGAGCCTCGGTGATAAGCAGATCGATGGTCTCGATGTCAGTGAGTTGCTGCTGGGGGGTGACACCAGTCCGCGCGAGTATTTTGCCTACTTCTTCCAGAGCGATCTCGACGCGATTCGCGACCAGCGCTTCAAGTTGCACATCGGCCGTGCCAACCGCGATGTGAAGCCCTGGGGCCGTGAGGCGATCTGCGAATTATATGACCTCAAGGCCGATCCCGGCGAGACCAGCAACGTGGCGGCCGAGCATCCTGAGGTGGTGGCGCGCCTCCAGGCGGCGGCAGCAGAGCTCAATGCTAAGCTCGGTCCGGACGGTTCTGAGCGGCGTCCGGTTGGGATGGCGTCTCAGCCCTGCCCCTTGACCGAGTACGACGAAAAGCATCCGTATTTCGCGGCTGAGTACGATCTGAGCGAGGCCGGCTAAACCTACGATGGCCTGAGCCGGCCTGTCGGCGCGGCCCGGTAGGGCACAGGTAGCAGCTGCATCTGGGCCGAGCTTTGCTAGGCTCGGTGCGTGAAGAGCTTCGCCTCCGTGATGCTGTGGGTGCTGATGGGATCGTGCTGGGGCGTTGAGGCCTTGCCGGCAGCAGCGGATGTACCCGATCCCTTCGGTCTTGGCCCACGCTTGGCCTTGATCGACTATATGCGCGAGCAGCTCCAGCTTGAGCCGGCCGGTAAGACCTACGAAGCCTTGCTTGCCGAGTACGAGGCGGTGCGCGCCAAGCGCAGTCCGGCGACGGTGGAGCAGACCGAGGCCTTGGCCGAATTGGCGCGGCGTCTGTGGGTAGACCACGGCGCGGCAGCGCCCGATGGCGCCACCATGACCGACCTGCAAGCCTTGCTCGCTGAAGCCGAGGGTCGGGTCAAAACCGAGTTGGCGCGTCAGCGCGCCGATGCCGAAGCACCGGCCTCTGAGCTCGATGCGCCGGATGCCGTTCCTGGTGGTGGCAGCTTGGTGCCGGGCGAACGCGAATGGCAGGCTGCCGGTGCTGGCGAGGGCGCGGCAGGGTTTGAGCTGGTGGCGCAAGGCGGCGTGGCACGGCGCAGCTTGGCCGCGCTCGATGCCCGCCCTGGTGCACGTCAGCTCGAGCCGCATCAGGTGGCCGAACGTTATGCCCCGGCCGTTACCATGGTGATGACCGAAGAGGGTTTCGGAACCGGCTTCTTTATCAACGAGCGCGGTCTCATGCTCACTTGCGCCCATGTGCTGCCGGCGCGTGGCGGTAAGCTGGGCATCAAGCACACCAGCGTGGTAGAAGGCCAGCGCCGCGAATTGGTCTCGCATGCCGCTTTGGTGGCGATCGACAGCAACGCCGACCTCGCATTGATTCAGGTCCACACCGGCGCTGTGACCACGCCGGTGGTGCTGTCGTCACGCCGTGCTATCGAAATGGGGCAGGCCTTGTCGATCATTGGCAACCCTGGCCTCGGTGACGCGGTGTTGGAGCGCACCATGACCCAGGGCATTGTCTCTAGCCCGAGTCGCGAGATCCGCGGTGTTGAGCACATCCAAACCAACGCTGCGGTAAACCCAGGCAACAGCGGCGGCCCCATGTTCGACGCCTACGGCGACGTGTGCGGCCTGGTAGTCGGCAAAGGCCGCGAGGTAGAAGGCGTCGGCTTCGCGGTCACCCGCGCCGAACTCGTAGCCTTCCTCCAGCGCGCTGTGCGTTGATTTTTTTGAGTAGCAGGAGGGAGTTGAGGGAGTTGAGGTCCGAGTGAGGGTGACAGGATTTGGCGTCTCCCTTGGGCGAGGATCGGTTCGAGCGCGCCAGGCCACCCTTCCACAGATCAACCCTGAGTGGCGCATTCGCCACCCCTTCATCACTCACTCGGACCTCAACTCCCTCAACTCCCTCCTGCTAATCCCCCCTTCAAATACCGCGGTTGCGCAGGCCCAGGGCTTCGTCGTAGCCGTACATCAGGTTGAGGTTTTGGATTGCTTGGCCGGCGGCGCCTTTAACCAGGTTGTCGATGGCGCTGCAGATCACGAGGCAGTCGCCGTCGTTGACGCAGCCGATATCGCAATAATTGGTGCCGGCCACGTTGGCCACTTCCACTGATTTGGGATCGGCGTGGATGCGAACAAAGGGGCGGCCTTGGTAGGCAGCGCGCCAGGCGGCGGTTGCAGCTGCTGCGTCGGCGCCGGGCTTGAGGGTGCACGAGATGGTGCTGTGGATCCCGCGGGTTAACGGGGCTAGATGCGGCACGAATTGGACGTGGACGGGCTTCCCGGCTATCGTGCTGAGTTCTTGGTCGACCTCGGCCTGATGCTGATGGCCAAGCGCCTTGTAGCTATGGATGTTGCCATCCATGGCGTAGTACAGGTTGTTGTTGCCTTCGATGAAACGCTTGCCGGCGCCAGATACGCCAGAGTAGCCAACCACCACCATGGCCCTGCTGGTGTCGATCAGGTCGGCCTTCAGCAGTGGGATCAGCGGCAACAGCATGCTGGTGGCGTAGCAACCCGGGTTGCCGACCACGCGCGCAGCGGCGATGGCATCGGCGGCAACTTCGCTCAGGCCGTACACGGCCTCGGCGAGGAGTTCGGGGCAGTCGTGCTCGGCCTTGTACCAAGTGGCATAGGCGGCGGGGTCTTTGAGCCGAAACTCAGCGCCGATGTCAACCAAGCGCAAGCCGGCCTCAAGCAGAGCCGGGACCACCTTGGTGACCTCGGGGCTCTTCTTGCACAGCACGACGGCCTGAGCCTCGGAGGCGCGGATCGCCTCGGGGGTGTCGGGCGCGAGTATCAGATCGGTTTCACCGGCGAAGGCGGGCACCGCTTCGGCCAGCGCGGTGCCGGCGAGGCGGTCGCTACCGGCATGCACGATGCGGAAGCCGGGGTGGCCCAGTAGGATACGGATGCTGTGTTCGCCGGCGTAGCCGGTGGCGCCGAGGACGGCAACGGGGATGGCAGTGCTCATGGTGGTGGCAGCGTAGCCTTGGCCCCGGGGGTGCTAGCTTCAGTTCGCTGCGGGTGGCCGGTCGCAACTGGCGTAGGCGTGCCAGCGGTCATGCTACGGCTATGCGTAATCGAGTGGTACTGATCACAGGGGCTTCATCGGGGATCGGCGCGGCCTGCGCCCGGGCTTTGGCCGAGTCGAGTAGACTGGCTTTGGTTGCGCGGCGCAAAGACCGGCTCGATGAAGTGGTGTCGGCGATAACAGACCTGGGCGGTGACGCCCTGGCGATTGATGCCGACTTGACCGCGCCTGGGGCCTGTGAGTCGGTGGTGGCACGGTGTCAGGAGGAGTTCGGCGGTCTGGACGCTTTGGTCAATAACGCCGGTGTGTTTAAAACCGCGAGTACGGCGTCTTTGACCCGTGACCACGTTCGCAGCCAGGTGCTGCTCAATCTGGAAGTGCCGATCATGCTGACCCATGCCGCGCTTCCCTTGCTGTGCAAGAATGGCGGCGGCAGCATTGTGAATGTGTCGAGTATCGCCGCGGTGAGCGCCTTTGCTGGCTGCGGGGTCTACGCTGCCACCAAGGCCGGCTTAGACGCCTGGTCGGCAAGCCTGCGCGAAGAACTGCGCGCGGATCATGTGCGCGTCAGCGTGGTGGTGCCAGGGGCAACCGATACCGAGGTGTGGGGCGAGGATTGCCCCTTCGACCGCAGTGGGATGGCGCGGGCTGAAGATGTGGCACGGTGCGTGCGCTTTGTTCTCGACGCACCAGCAAGTGCCGCGATTGACCGCATGGTGGTGATGCCGCCGGGTGGCGCACTGTAGGGCTGTCAAGGTCAAGGCGGGCTTGCTGTCTTTACGGTTATAGCTATAGTCACTGGTCCAATTGTGACTCCCGGGCCATGACAGACGACATTAAAAACACGAATTCAACGCAGACAGACAGCGCCAGCTTTGCCCAGCGCGCGCTGATGCATGACCTCGTGGGCGATCTGCAAGCAATTCTGGCACATTGCGAGGCATCCGACTGCAGCTGTTTGGCGCCGGTGGTGGTGGCGGCGCGGCATGCCGGCGATCTGCTCGACCGGATGCGTGCTGGCCAAGACCTGTGCACCGATAGCTGCGGAGATTTACGTTCAGCCGTGGAAGCAGCCTGGACCGTGCATGGTAGTTTGTTCGGAGCCGACGTGGAAGCGGTGTGCGACATACCGCGCTCCGTGCCGCGGGTCAGTGCCAGCGAGTCGACGGTCCACGCCGTCACAGCCAACCTGTTGCGCAACGCGCTTGATGCGATGCGGGGCCATAGCGGGCGGGTGTGTGTGAAAGTTACGATTCGCGCGCAGGCCGTTGAGCTCACCGTCAGCGATCAAGGCGCCGGCATGAGTGCCGGGCAGCGCAAACGCGCTACCGAGACGGGCTTTACCACCAAGGGCGCTCATGGCGGCTCAGGCCTCGGCTTGGCCCAGGTGCGGCGTCGGGTGAAAGCGTCGGGTGGTAGTCTCCAGCTCAGCGCGGGCCCGGATAAGCGGGGGACGGTGGTGCGGGTGCGGTGGCCGATCGCTGCTGTGCCGCGGCCGACAACCGCACGTATCTCGGTGCGCTCCACCCTTGGGCCGTGGGGTTTGGTGGCGAGCGCCGACGACGATTTGGTGCGGGCGGCCCAAGGCGTGTTTCAGGGCCGAGGTTGGCGTAGCGAAGGCGTTGATGACGCGCGTTCGGTTTTGGCGGCGGCGCGCTCGCGCTCTGGCAGCCTGCGTGGTGCGGTGCTCGATGCACGGGTCACCGGTCCTGACGCGCCCAGTGTGGTGCGGGAGTTGCTCGGGTTGCGGCCTGATCTGCCAATTGTGCTCGTCGGCGATGGGTATGGGGTGCGCGGCCTGACTCAGGTTGTTCCGCTGGCGCGTGCCAATGAGCGCCTCGCGGCTGCTTTGGACGCTTAGCTGGCGGTGCACGCTGTGAGGATGGCGTGCGGAATCGCGTCGAGATCGAGTTCCTGATCCACTGCGCCGAGTTGAACCGCCTCTTTGGGCATGCCGTAGACAACGCAACTGGCTTCGTTTTGCGCGATGGTGGCGGCGCCCGCTTGGTGCATCTCCTGGAGGCCAGCGGCGCCATCGCGGCCCATGCCGGTGAGGATCACGCCAACGGCATTGCGCCCAGCCTGGCGTGCCACCGAGCGAAACAGCACGTTGACCGAGGGCCGGTGACGCCCCACGAGGGGGCCGGTGCGCACGCCCACGGTCATGCGCGCGCCATCGCGTTGCAGCACCAGGTGATTGTTGCCCGGTGCGATCAAAGCGAGGCCAGGGCGCACGGCGTCGCCTTCTTCGGCTTCTTTGACTTCCATCGAGCTCTCGCGGTTAAGGCGTTCGGCGAAGCTGCGCGTGAAGTGCTCGGGCATGTGCTGCACGATGACGGTACCCGGAGCATCGCTCGGCATCGCCGTGAGCACCCGCGCCAAGGCTTCAGTGCCGCCGGTGCTGGCGCCAATCGCCACGACTTGGTGCGTGGTGCGTCCGAGCGCTTGGAGCTTCTGGGGTGCGCTGGGCACACTGCGCCTGCGGGTGACGTCGATGAAAGCGGCACCAACCAGGAGGTCGGCCAGTTGGGTGGCGAGTTC
This sequence comes from Planctomycetota bacterium, assembly GCA_027859175.1. Taxonomy (GTDB): domain Bacteria; phylum Planctomycetota; class UBA11346; order UBA11346; family UBA11346; genus GH22. Next base: position 47,770 of record JAQIBG010000329.1, read on the forward strand.
ACCGATCTCGTAAGCGGCACCAGGTTTGCCCATCACATCAATCGCGCCGGCCGCCAATGCCTCCAGGGCGAGTTCGCTGCCGCTGGGTGTGAGTGACGACACCACCACCACCGGCATCGGGTGGTAATCCATTAGGCGCCGCAGGAAGGTGAGGCCGTCCATGCGCGGCATCTCTAAGTCGAGGGTCAGCACGTCGGGATTGAGCTGGATGATCATATCGCGTGCGACGAAGGGGTCGGGGGCCGCGCCGACCACCTCAATGCGCGGGTCGCGCGCGAGTTCTCTGGTGAGGGTAGCGCGTACCACTGCTGAATCGTCAACGATAAGCACCCGAGACATGGCTAGTGTGGTGCCTCAGAAATTAGTTCCATGGTCTGCGTCTCCCGCGGCATTTCTTTCGCTGCTGGTGCTGCGTTTGGCGACGCTGCTTAGGTTTCCAAACTGAGGGCAAGCAGCGCTCCGCCCTCATCAGCACAGAAGCCGCGTGTGTTCGCGTTGCTGGCTAGGTGTTCCCATTCTGCTTCGCTGAGACTGGCGCCGTTTGGAGGCGAGAATTCACATACGCCGTGGCAGTCGGTGCGGCGGCCAACCAGCACCCCGGCAGCAATATTGGTGAGTTCGCCCAGTGCGGCCGCAGCGGTGGTGTGGTCAATCTCGGCTGGGTCCATCGCGAGCATGTCGCTGGCGATCGTGCAGCATAGTTCGAGGCTGGCGGCGATGGTGATGGTGCCGTTCATGGCGCCGCTGATGGCGACGGTGGCGGCAAGGGCAGGGCTGTCAGGTGGCGGCGTTGGGCCACAGCTGGGGTCAAGAAGGAGGAAGGCGGTTTCCTCGCACAGCGCACAAAATGCTTCGTCGATTTCTTCGGCTGCTAGGCGGTGATTCATGGTGAACACTCCAAGTGCGCGGCGATGGCATCGCCCACCGATTCGGGCGTGAACGGTTTGCTCAGGAATTGGCGCACCCCGAGTTGCTTCAGTTCGGCCCGCCGTTCTTCGCTCCGGTCGCTGGAAATAACCACCACCGGCAGCGTGGCCAAGCGTTTGTCTGCGGCCAGTTGATGCAGCAGCGATATACCATCAAGTTCAGGCATGTGGAGGTCGCACAGCATCAAGTCAACCTGGTGCTCGGCCAGTTGGTCCAGTGCTTCGTTGCCGTTGCCGGCTTCAAGGATGGTTTCCACCGCCACGTGGGACAGCTCAAGACAACGAATGACAACGCGCCGGATGATGTCGGAGTCGTCGACGACAAGAACAGTACGGCTCATGGGGTCTCCAGGTATCGCCTGTTAGAGTTCGGCGGTGGTGCCGTGGGAGCGGATGTCGAGGCGGCCGTCTCGAACGTGGAAATACATGGTACGGGGGTGACTGCCGCCCAGGTCGCTGGCGCTCAGGGCAATGGCGTTGCGCCACAGCACCTTGCGCAGTACTGCAATGTTGCGTTCGCCGATGCGGAAGCGGCCTTCTTCATCGAGGAGGCTGGACCCGCCGGCGGCTTTGACGACGAGTCGGTCGGCCTTGGCGCCGCGCGCGTAGAGGCCGTCTAGCAGGGCCAGCATGCCAGTGTCGGTAAACCGCGCTGGCCAGCTGGCGGCTTGTTTGGGATCTTGACGAGACAGGGGAATCTGCGCGTGCAGGAGGCCGGCCACGGCGGCTACCGGGTCAAAGGCGGCAACGCCAACGCAGGAGCCCAAGGAGTAGGTAGCGAGCACCTCAAATGGGTCGTCGCTGATTGCCAATTCGCCAACGCCAACCGGGCGCAAGTAACGACCATCAGTGGCAAGCTGCGACTCCATCAGTGTGGCGCCTTGCGATACACGGTGGGGCGCACGCATTGAAGGCCCGATAATTGCCCGGCTAGGCTTTCGGCGTGTCCAACAAACAGGTAGCCGCCGGGTCTGAGGAGGCGCGTTATCTCGGCGAGGAGCGCGCTACGCACGGTGTTGTCAAAATAAATCATCACGTTGCGGCAGAACACCACGTCGAGCGGACCGGTCATGGGGAATGGTGGCGACGACAGGTCGAGGCGGCGTGGCACCACCATGCGCTTGAGTTCATCGCGGACCTGAAACTCGGTCTTGTTGGCGATGAAGTAGCGTTGGCGCAAGGCTGGCGGTACGGCGGCGACACGTTCGGCTGTGTAGCTGCCGGCGCGGCACGCTGCGAGGGCCCGGGTTGAAATATCGGTGGCGAGGATCTTGCAGTCGCTGGCTGGCAGGCCGAGGGTTTCGCATACGGTCATGGCGATGGTGTAGGGTTCTTCGCCGGTGCTTGAGGCGGCAGACCACAGACGGAAGCGTTGCTGCCCCGCTTGGTGCAGGCCCTGGAGGTAATCGGCGAGAATGCCGAAGTGAATGGCTTCACGGAAAAATGAGGTGACGTTGGTGCTGACCGCGTCGAGAAGTTGAATCACCTCGTCGCTGTCTTCGCGCAGCAGGGCGAGATAGGCGCGGTGGTCGCTCAGGCCCAAGGTGCGGAGCCGCTTGCTCAGGCGGGCCCGCACCATGGTGAGTTTATGTGGCCCTAAGTTGATGCCGCTGGCCTGGTAGACCAGGGCGCGAATGGCGTCGAAGGTCTCCTGGTCGAGGTCAGTTTCAGTAGGCATCGGGGCTGGCATCGGTCAGAAGTCCGCGAAATCTTCGTCTGACAGCGGAATCGCCGCGTTCGGTTTGGCCGCTTGATTGGCGGCGGCATCCGGCTTGCGCGCTGGTGCCCGGGCTTGAGCAGGGCGTGAGAGGTGTGGTGCCATGGGATGGCTTGGCTTCCTGCTGCCGGCATTGCTGTTCGCATTACCGCCAACAATGCCGACCAAGTCGGCCACCATCTCGCCGAGTTCGCGCGATTGAGCCGCCAGTTCTTCGCTGGCCGAGGCCGATTCTTCGGCGTTGGCAGCGTTGGATTGGGTGACCTGATCCATCTGGGTGACCGCGGTGGTGACCTGGTCGATGCCCTGGGCTTGTTCGCGGCTGGCGGCGCTGACCTCGCTGATCAGTTGTGATACCTTGTTGACGGTGGTGACGATGGAGTCGAGCAGGGTGCTGACTTCTTCGGTGACTTTGACGCCATTGGTGGCCCGCGTTTGCGATTCTTCAATCAGGGCCGAGGTGTCTTTGGCGGCTTCGGCGCTGCGTTGCGC
>JAQIBG010000387.1 GCA_027859175.1 Planctomycetota bacterium
CTTGCGGAATCCCGTCGCCGCTCTCGAGCTTGGCGCGCAGGATCTCGGCGCGCTCCTGCTCGAAGGCTTCCACGCCGATCTTGCCGGCGCCGAGGAAATACCAGCCCATATACCACACCGCCCAGATCGTACTGATCACGAACATGGCGTTGAGCCAACCGGGTACGCGATTGTCGTACTCGGTAATCCCGTCAAAGGAGTGATGCCGTTCCACATCCTTCTGTTCGTCAGCCACGGTTGGCTCCTTCCGAATCCAGGTCGGTGTCTTCAAGGGCGGCGTTCGCCATCTTGTCGAGGTGTCCGCGGCGCCGATCGGTCAACACGTGCACCAGCACGGCCGCAAAAATCAGCACAAACAACACCATCGAAATCAGCGGCATCGCGTCGACAAAGGCCTGCATGTCGCTAATCCTCGCGCGTCAGGTCAGTACCCAAACGCTCCAAGTAAGCGATCATCGCCACGATTTCCTTGTCCTCAAGGTCGTCGGGCACCGTCACCTCGGCGTTGCCAGACAGAGCCTTGCGCAAGCGCCCGGCCACTTCGGCAGCCTGTTCGGCCGCCAAAGCCTCGGCGTTGGTGATCTCGGCCTCGCTGTACGGGGTGTACATCGGGGCGCCAGCCAGGGTGCTCATCCGCGCCTGCAGGTCTGACAGGTCAGACGCGTAGTCGTACAGATGCGGGTAGCCCGGCATGATCGAACCCGCTGAGGTCAGCTGGGGATCGAGCATGTGGCGGTAATGCCAGCCCGGCAGGTTGTTCTTGATCAGGCCCTCGCGGTCGAGGTCCGGACCGGTGCGCTTGGAACCCCACAGGAAGGGGCGATCGTAAATATCTTCACCAGCGCGGGTGTAGGCCGGCACACCACCCATGTGGGCGTCGCCAAAGCGCGCAGTATCTGCACGCAGGGTTCGCACCATCTGGGTATGGCAGGAATTACAGCCCTCACGGATGTAGAGGTCACGCCCGTGCAGTTCCAGGGGGGTGTAAGGCTTCACGGTTTCAATGCGCGGTGTCAGGCTGCCCTGCACTAGGTTCGGGATGATCTCGAACGCGCCACCAATCACCAAGGAGATGCTGGCGGTGATAATCAAGGCGAAGGGCCAACGCTCGACCAGCGAGTGGAAGGCGGTCATGCGATCGAACACATTGCCCTTCACCGCAGCGGCCTCACCAACCACCTGATGCACCGGCTTCTCGCGCGCCAGCGGCGGCGCTTGCACCGTTTCATCTTCAACCGGCTGGCCCTGCTTAGCCGTCGCGATCAAGTTCCACAGGCACAGCACGGCACCAGTCAGGTACAGCAAGCCACCCACGGCACGACCGATGTACGGCCACACCAATTCGCGGAGGATCGCCATCCAATCGGGATAGGCCAGAATGCCGGAGGCGTCAAACTTGAACCACATCGCGGCCTGAATCGCACCAGCGGCGTACATGCTGATCACGTAGAGCACGATGCCCAGGCTGGCCATCCAGAAGTGCAGGTCGGCCATCGGCACCGACTTGAGCTTGGTGCGATACAGCTTGGGAATCATCCAGTACAGCATGCCGAAGCACATGAAGCCAACCCAGCCAAGGGCACCAGCGTGCACGTGGCCGATGGTCCAATCGGTATTGTGGGTCAAGGCGTTGACCTCACGCAGCGACATCATCGGCCCCTCGAAGGTCGACATGCCGTAGAAGGTCACCGAGAGCACGTAGAACTTGAGCACCGGGTCGGTGCGCACCTTGTCAAAGGCGCCACGCAGGGTCAGCAGACCATTCACCATGCCACCCCAACTCGGGGCCCACAGGATGATCGAGAACACGGTACCAACCGCCTGAGCCCACACGGGCAGCGAGGTGTGGAGCAGATGGTGCGGGCCGGCCCAGATGTAGATGAACACCAAAGACCAGAAGTGCACGATCGACAGGCGATAGCTGAACACCGGGCGACCCGCCGCCTTCGGCAGGTAGTAGTACATCAGGCCAAGAATCGGCGTGGTCAGGAAGAAGGCCACGGCGTTATGACCGTACCACCACTGCACCAGGGCGTCTTGCTGGCCGGCAAACACCGAGTAGCTCTTGAGGATACCAGCCGGCACCGCCAAGGAGTTGACGATGTGCAACATCGCAATGCCAAGGAAGGTGGCGAGGAAGAACCAGATCGCGACGTAAAGATGCCGCTCACGGCGTTTGAAGATGGTACCAATCATGTTGGCACCAAAGGCCACCCACACCGCAGCGATAGCAATATCAATCGGCCATTCCAGCTCGGCGTATTCCTTCGAAGTGCTGATTCCGAGGGGCAGGGTCACCGCCGCAGCCACAATGATCAGCTGCCAGCCCCAGAAGTGGAACCAGCCGAGACCGTCGCACCACAAACGTGCCTTCAGCAGGCGCTGCAGGGCATAGTAGACGCCAGCGAAGATCGCGTTGCCGGTAAAGGCAAAGATCACCGCGTTGGTATGTAAAGGCCGCAGCCGCCCGAACCCAAGCCATTCCTGATTCAGGACTTTCGGTCCCCAGGTCGAGCCAAGGCCCGTCATCTGGACTGCAATGATCACGCCGACCAACATCCCAACTATGCCCCAAATGATCGTCGCCCAGGCGAACCACATCGGTAAGCGATTGTCATAACTGAACGTATCGAGAACAGCCTTGTGGTCTTCCTCGTGATGAACAGCTGCGTCGCTGGCTGCTTCAGCCATGCTGTGACTCCTTTGGGGTCGCGGGACAGTCGTCGTGCAACATGCGCAGGGGTGGCGTATCGAGATCCTCCAGCTGACCGGTGCGAACCAACCACACCAAGCCACCTATAGCAACGGCGAATAGGCCAAGGCCCACCGCCACCACCAGGAGGTAGATCGACACTGCGTCGCCCATGGAAAGGCTCCCCTCCGCCGGCGATGCAACTTGGCGCGCCGGCGCGATGCGCAAGGTTCATATCACAGCGGAAAATTCAAGATAATCTTGTCTGGATATGTGGAATGGCGTGCGCTAACTGCGATGCCACTAGGACCCTTGGGCTCAGAGCAGATTGGGCCCTGGGTCCTGGACAGGGCTGCGCCCATTAGGTCATGGGAACAGCCACCTGGCGCCGCCACGCCACCGGCTGCCCCAAGGACCCAAGCGCCGCAAGGCGCGTACTAGGACCCAGGACCAGCTTCCCCACCGACCATCCCTTGCTCATGGACCCCGCATTCCAGCATGTCCCCCATGCCCGAAACCGCGCCGGCTGATTTGCCGCCTTGCTGCCAAGTGCCCGATGCCGTGGCCCTGCCGCCGGGGCAGGCCCTGGCGCATGACCTCGGCCTCGATCTCGGCAGCCCATACGTGCAGCTGGTTATGCTCGGCTTGGTGATGACCCTCGCTCACTGCGGCGGCATGTGCGGACCCATCGTGATGAGCCTGCGCTTCGGCATGGAGCAAGAGCGCCGGCGTGGACGCGCCCTCCAAGCTCTGGCCCAACTGGCAGTGTACCAGAGTGGCCGCATCGTGATTTACGGCCTCGCCGGGATGATTGTCGGCGGTGCGGCCATGCTGCTGGCCGATGCCGGCGTTGGCGAATCTTTGGGCAGCTGGCTTGGATGGGTCAGCAACTGGCTGATCCTGGTGGTAGCGCTTGGCTTTGTGCTGGCTGCCGTGCTGCGCATCTACCCACGCAAAGACGCACCGGTCAAAGCCGCCGGCCCCCTCGCGCGCCTCGGCGCGCGCGTTACCCGCAGCCTCCAAGGCAAACCACTACGTCGCGCCGGGCTGATGGGCCTAGTGATGGCCTTTATCCCCTGCGGCCTGCCGATCTGGGCCCTGGGTCTGGCAGCGATCTCGGCCAGCCCCTTGCATGGCGCTCTGCTCATGGCCCTGATGGTCGTCATGTCGAACATGGCCACCAGTGCCGTCGGCTCGGTGTTCGTCGTCGTCGCCGTCGGTCGCGGGTCGGCAC
>JAQIBG010000421.1 GCA_027859175.1 Planctomycetota bacterium
ACCCGCAAATGATGCATGCTCGCCATGCGCACCCGCCACGGCCCCCACAACAGCTGCAGCAGCTCGCTGACCACACTATGTTGGGCATCCGCATCCATGCGCTAGATGATACTTTTTGACAAGATGATGTCCACGGATGACATTCACAGGCGCATCACCAGTTGCTACGATCACACTCAGTAACAACAGGAGTAGCGATGACCCGCCCCAATATTCTGTTCATGATGGCCGACGATCACCGTCACGATGCGATTGGCTGCGCTGGTGACCAGCGCGTTGCCACCCCCCACATGGACGGCCTCGCGCGCGATGGCGTTCACTGCACTGCGGCCCACATCATGGGCGGCCACTCGCCAGCCGTGTGCGTGCCCTCGCGCGCCTGCATGAACACCGGCCGTCACTGCTTTGCCGCCAGCAGCTACTTTGAAAACTTCCCTGAGCTCAACGTGTATCAACGCGCGATGCGGGTTCCTGAAAGCAATATCACTATGGGCCAGGCCTTCGGTGCAGCCGGCTACCATACCTTTCACACCGGCAAGTGGCACCTCGACGCGGCCAGCTTCAATCGCTCGTTCAAGGACGGCAAAGCGATCTTCCTCGGCGGCATGCACGATCACTGGAACACCCCCGTGTTCGATTACGACCCCAGCGGCGCCTACCCCAAAGAACACCAGCAGCTCACCGATCGCCATTCCACCGAGCAGTTCAGCGACGCTGCGGTTGAGTTCATCAACAACTACCAGGGCAAAGAGCCCTTCTTCCTCAGCCTGTGCTTCACCTCCCCGCACGATCCCCGCACCGCGCCCGATGCGTTTCATCAGCGCTACCCGGCGGAAACGATTCCACTCCCGGCCAACTACCTCGATGAGCACCCCTTCGACAACGGCGAGCTGCGCATTCGCGACGAAAACCTGGCCGAGCATCCACGCACCGCGCCAAGCATCCGGCAACATATAGCCGACTACTACGCGATGATCGAACACCAAGATCATCACATGGGCCGGGTGTTAGCAGCTCTCGAGGCCGCCGGCTTGGCCGACAACACCATCGTAGTCTACACCGGTGACCACGGCCTTGCGGTGGGCCAACACGGCCTCCTCGGCAAACAGAACATGTACGACCACTCGGTGCGCATCCCGCTGTTCCTGCGCGGCCCCGGGCTGAACGCCGGCACCCGCTGCAGCGACATGGTTTACGGCTACGACCTGTTTCCGACCCTGTGCCAGCTGTGCGACATCGCCACGCCAGACACCGTTCAAGGACGCAGCTTCTGCTCGACTCTGAACGGCCAAAATTCTGGCCGCGACAGCATTTACTCGGTCTATATCGACGCCATGGCGATGGTCAAAACCGCCGAGCACAAGCTGATCCGAACGTATCCACGTCCTGATGGCCAAGGCTGCAAGCGCCTGCAATTATTTGACCTGGCCAAAGACCCATGGGAGCTCAACGACCGCATCGATGACCCCCACTACGCCGAGATCAAGGCACAGTTGCTTACCGAACTCAAGCGCTGGCAAACCGAGGTCAACGACCCGCTTCTCGCGCAAACAGCGCAAGCGGCACCGGCCTAACGGAAACGCCATCACAAACGATACCGCACCCGTAAGTCGGCGCTGGCATAACCAATCTGGTAACCCGCCGGCAAGGGTTCGGACAGGTAGCCGTCAAGCAGCAGCAAGAGTTCCTGATCCGTGGCCGGGAAGTCATCGCGATGCCGACCAATTGTGGGCGCCAGCAACAGCAGGCGCCCGGCGTGGTCAAGGCCGCGCGGCGGCGCCAACTCGCGCATCGCTTGGTCAAGATCCGCATCGAGCGTGGCGGCCTGCCACCAACGCAAACGCGGGCCGTCTACTGTCAACTCACTCAAGGCGGCGCGCAAACGCGGGTCAGCCCCGTCAGCAACGATGCGCGCCGCATAGGCCGCAGGCGTGGTGCGCTCGCCGCCGAGACGGCAACTGGTGCGGTCAAACACCGCCCCATAGGCCAGCGCGCTGCCCAAGTCCCTCGGCAGACCATTCACAATCACTGACTTGATCACCACCAGATGGTAGGCGTTCAATCGGTAGACGATCCGCTCAGGCCCCGCGTCTGGCTCGTCGAGCTGGCCAATCGCTACAATCAAACGATCAAGCTCAGACTCGCTAGCGAGCAAACTGTCAGCATCCAAGCGACCCTGCTGATCAACCAGGCGCGTTATCAAGCCTTGGCACGAATCGTTAAACGCCGCCAAACTCTGCGGCGGGTCGTCTGCCACCACTTCGATACGCATCCCACAGCCGCTCAAGCTCGCGCCGATCAGCAGTGCGATCACCAATAAACGAATCGGATGTCGTGCGAATACGGGAGTCATAGCCATCACAAGGGCGGGCAGTATCGCCGCGCCGCGCACGCTGCCAAGCATCTAGTCGCAAACCCCAATCGAAAGCCTGCCTCAGGCGACGCGATTGTGACTCAAGCGGCCGGTGCCCTGCACCACGCGGCTCGGTTCACGCCCCAGCAAGCGCAGAATCTGCCATGCATCGCGGCGTGCCTGCAGCTTCTCTGCGCGGCTGATAGTGGCAGCGAGCCGGGCTTCTGTAGTGCTAGTCGAGCCGTTCATGGGGCGCATAGTGTGTCGATTTGGCCGCAACTATCCAGTGAATTGACCATTAAGGACAGGAATCGCCCAAGTCTTGACGAGCACGTAGCTTGCAGTTCCAGATAAAGCCTAGTCGCGCAAATCGGCGAGCAGCTTTTCACTCAGGGGCAGCACCGCGGCACCCGATTCATCTAAGGCGAGCAGGCCAATCACGGTGCCGTCGCTCAGGGAGCAGGCCACCACCCCATGCCAGGCCGGATCCAAGGCCAAGCCAGGGTCGAGAACCCAGCGTCCGTCCTGAACCTGCATCCGGCTGGCCGCCACCACCCGGGTCTGCTGATTGCCGTCGATCAAGACCAAGTCTTCTGGGCCGGCGGCGGCACGCAGGCGCTCCCGAGCCAACTGGCGTGTTTCGTGATCAAGCGCCAGCACCGCCAGCCCGCCACGATGGCTCACTGCACCCAGGGCCAGCCGACGCCCGCCCCAGGCCAGCTCGGCCGAGCCCTCACCTTCGGGGGCGCGCAGCAGGTCAGCCGGCGCCAGCACCGCCCCCTGCACCGC
>JAQIBG010000462.1 GCA_027859175.1 Planctomycetota bacterium
CAACTAGTGAGCACATAGCCCTGCGCTTACGAGCAATGGAGCCGTCAAGCGACCAGATCTGTCAATAGAGAGGCAGGTCAAAGGTCATGTGTTTGGTGTGATTCTGATGTATGTCTCAAGTTTGATTAACCTGAAGAAATGTAAGGCCACATTGGTCCGATTTAATGATTGCGAGCATTGACACCCGTTTGTTAGTCGATCTGCTCTGCCGACATTTGCTCAAGGGTAAGACGAAGACTCTTCAGTTTCAGTCATGCCCACAGGGAGACATCCGTGTTTGATGGCAAAATTTCTCGTGCTCTAGTGCTCACCTCCATGCTGATTGTGGCGGCCCATGCGGCTCAAGCCGTTGATGTCACGCCCTTCAATAATGGCATTGCCATAACTGATGATCGCGGTGGCCCAGCATATGTGATGTATAGTGCGGAATCGGTTTTCACACGGTTCTCCCCAGCTCCTCACTTAGATAACGCGGATCACCTGATCGCCGTGGTGTACGACCACAACGATGACCAATGGTTCTACGATAACAATTCTAGCCTCTATCCTTTCGACCCCGCTGCAGGCGATCGTCTGCTTGCCAGCCTAGACCTAACAAATGACACCGCCACGGTGCTGCTTGGCAGCAATGAGGTATACCGAGGCATCTCGCGCGGCGTCGCCAGTACCGATTTGACCTTCGTCCCCAACCTGTGGGGCGGCAAGAGCAACATGGGCGAATTTTCACCAGAGGGCAGTTTCTTCCTGCCCTTTGATGAGCCTGCCAACGTCGTTCCGACTGCAGGTTTTACTTTCTCAATGAGTGGTGACGTCACACCTCTTTCCGCAAGCTTCGATGGCGCACTAAGCGCTGATGACAGTTCGATCACCGATTACGCCTGGGATTTCGGCGACGGCAACGCCGGCACCGGCCTCAACGCCACCCATGATTACAGCAGTGCCGGCGTCTATCAGGTGGCTCTAACCGTCACTGACGATGCAGGCGCGAGCGATACCATCGTGAAGGACGTGTTTGTGGCGGCGGGTTCCCTGGTATCGATCGGCGACACGCACAACGGTGTTGCTGCTACCGATGGAGCAGTGGGTACTGGCTTTATCATGTACAGTGAGCAGGCCGTCCATGATCGTTTCTATCCAGCACCACATCTAGACAATGCCGCGCACCTCGTCGCCGTGGTTTACGATAACGAGGCTGGCACCTGGCTGATCGACAACAATAGCACGCGACGCCCCTTTACCTCCGTCGCCAGTGACGTGCTCATCGCCGCCGTCAACTTCACCGACGACACCGTTACCAGCCTGGTTGGTAGCAATGAGACCTATCGCGGGATTCGCCGCGGCTATCTCAATGGCGACCTTGGCTTCGCTCCCAACCTTTGGGGTGGGAAGAGCAATGCTGGCGAATTCCAGGTAACCGGGACTTCGTTCAGCCTATCTTCAGATGTGCCGAACACCGTTCCAGTGGCCACCATGCTACTGAGCCCTGATCGTGGCCCTGTGCCCTTGGCGGTCACCTGTGATGCCAGCGCCTCGAGCGATGACGGCAGTATAGCCGCCTATGCGTGGGATTTCGGTGACGGCACCACCGGTGTTGGGAGTGTGGTCAATCATACTTTTGCAGCAGAGGGTGCGTATGTGGTAACCGTGACGGTTACCGACGACCTTGGTCTCACCGATAGTACCACCAGCTCAGTGACCGTTGTTCCAGACGATGGCGCGGTCGATATTGGCGAGCTTGCCAATGGTGTGGCGGCTACTGACAGCCGAATCGGTACTGGCTTCCTGATGTACTCAGCGGAATCAGTTCACACGCGCTTTGCCTCGGCCCCGCATCCATTTAACGCCGATAACGTTATTGCCGTGGTCTACGATGCTGGCTCAAGTACCTGGAAGTATGATAACAACCAAGCACTCCATGGCTTTGCCCTCGAGCCGACCGACGTCTTGATTGCCGCTGTTGATTTTGGTGCCGACACCGTTGTTAGCCTCCAGGGCCAGCAGGGCGACGAGCATGGGATCGCCAGGGGCTACGAAGACGGTGACTTGGCCTTTACACCCAATATTTGGGGCGGGGCCACTAACCTCGGTGAATTCAACATTGTGGGTACGCACTTCGTTCCGTGGTCGGTTGATCCGAACACCGCACCGGTCGCAAGCGATGGCAGCGTAGACGTGGCGTACGAGGGTTCGGCCGCCGTCACCCTCGAGGCCAGTGACGCTGACGAGGATGGTTTGACCTACCAGATTATCGATGGCCCCACCAAGGGCAGTCTCAGCGGCACAGCGCCCGCCCTGACCTACACGGCCCAAGCTGGCCAAGCTGGGGCTGACTTCTTCACCTTCCGCGTCAACGATGGCTATGAAGACAGCAACCTGGCCACGGTCACCCTAGCCATCCTCGATCCACCCAACACGCCGCCAACTGTCGATGACCAGGCTCTCAGCGTCGAGACTGGCGCGAGCCTCGCCATCATGCTCACTGGCGCCGATGGCGATGCTGATCCACTGACCTTCAGCGTCACCAGTGGTCCCACTGATGGTGTCCTCGCTGGCACGGCCCCAAGTCTGACCTACACGCCGAACGGCGGCTTCACCGGCACCGACACCATTGCCTTCGTGGCCAATGATGGCACGGACGATTCTTTGCCTGGCACGATCACCATCACGGTGACCACGCCAGCTGTGGCTCCCGTGGCGGTGCTTGACCGCTACGTCACGGCACAGGCTGGTGGCGCCATTGCCGCCGATGCCGCGACCGGCGTGCTCGCGAACGACCAGGGGGTTGATGCCGCGGCCCAGGCGGAGTTGGTGACGGATGTCACCTCCGGGACCCTGAGCTTGGCCGCCGATGGTTCCTTCAGCTATCAGGCACCTGTCGATTGGCGGGGTACTGAGCAGTTCACCTACCGACTCAGCACGAGTCAGGGGGTGAGTTCAGCGGTGACAGTTTATCTCAGCATTGGTGTGGTGCCAACCGCAACGGTCAGTGCCCTCACGATGCCGGCGGACAACGACTTCGACTTCGAAGCCTGGGAGGCCGATTCAAACGGTGTCGCAGCGACCTACGCCGCGAGTGTCAGTGCCGGGCGAATATGGGACAGACATGAGCCCGGCCCTGCGGTGCCAATAATCCAGGCGGACATAGGTCGCTATCAGGTTGTCACTGTCGGAACGGCGGTGCCCCTTACGGTTTTGGTGCCCAACACCGCAAACGCACCGGTCAATTTCCATGCCACGGGCAAGGGTTTGTTCAACAACAGTGGGACGGCGATGAATGCCATAACCGCAGTCGCGGATGGCAATGGCCGTGTCGCTGGTGTGACCTTTACACCTCCGGCGGTCGGGCGGCATGTCGTGCTCGCCGCGTCGCCAGTGGCATCTGGTTTCATTCGTTTTGTGGTGGAGGCTCAGTGATGCGGCTCGGAATTTATCTTGCCATCGTCCTATATTGTCTTGCGCAATGTCCAGCTATCGCACTGGAGATTGATCCGAACGATCCGCCGCTACGAGCCAGTGAATCAGTGCCAGCAAACTCACCACCAACGTTTGCTCCATTCGACTATTCTATTTCTTATACATGGGACAATTCTCTTCCGAGCCGACTGGCGTCGAATGAGGGTCGTCTTGTCTCGCAGGATAGGGTCAATACCAATTGGAGCGTTGGGGACCCCGCCGGCGAGAAAACCCAGTATTACCACTCACTCGGCGTGAACGCCACCAACGGATGGATTGAGGAGTCACTCGGTGTTATCGAGTCAGACGAGAATGCCGAGTGGGTGTCGGTCGACACGACCATCCGGTATTTCATCAATGGAGTGACTCCAGGTGGGAAAGGTGGTGCGGAGAATGAACCCGGTGGGGCATGCAAGACCGAGGGTTGTCCCAGGGAAGGCATAACCAAAAACACGACTGGTGGCCAGCCTCAGGGTGATGGGGACGGCACCACCATGTTAACCTCAATTGTCGACAGCGTCACGCTCTCTCATCGCCATCTTGCTGATGACTACCGCCCTGCGACCCCAGACGGTTGTGGCGACTGTGGTGCGCTTCCAGGGCCCTATCAACTTGAGCGCTTTGGTCTCAAGCGCATCCAACGCTACCGCGACATCGATCACCAGGGCAGCTACGGTCCTGGTGCCTTCAATCAGTTTGACATCCGCCTGTACCTACACGTGCAATCGGGTGACGATATAATCGAGGTGTGGGACCCACGCGAACAGTTCGCGATCTACCTCACAGAGGTGGATGCTGTCAACGGCCTCTATCACGATAAAGAGCGCTCAGCAATCCGTGACTTGCAGCTTTTCACAGACGCATCGCTGACCCTCCCGGCGACCAGTCAGGCCCTCGCAACGCATGCTCTGATTACCGATCACAAGGGTGAAACTTGGGCCTTTGAGATCATCGACCCGAGTCCCAAGGAGAGTGCCACCTATCGTGCGGGGCGTCTCATTAGCCATGCAAATGGGAATGGCCAGGGGTGCACTGTTGCCTACATCCATCCTCGTGATGCTGATCTCGCAATCGTCTTGGGTAACGACCCGGAGCAGCTCTGGCGGATTAGGTCCCTGACTGACGCCTATGGGGCATCGGCCGATGTTACAACCGAGCGCCATGAAGGTCAGTGGGTCATTTCCGCCGTTACGCTCCCAAGTGGAGAGAGCATCGATTATTATTACGACAACACTTCTCTGGTTGGCCTTGACGGTGTTGGCTTCCCGGATGGAACCACGTCGACCTTCAGCGCCGAGCTCGACGTTGACGAAGAGCGCATTGCGATCCGCTACGATGATGCAGGGGCGGACGATACGCACCGTCGCAAGGTGGTTCTGTTAACCCCTGCTGCTTGGAATGTCGGCGGAAACTGGGAACCCCGTATCCCCAACCGAGTCCGCGCGGTTGATAATGGGGTGGGCGAGCGCATCTACGAAAACTGGCTCAGCATCAATCCTGCTGATGCCAACCAGGTTGAGATATATGTCCGCAAAGGTGGAGATACCTTGAGTCGTCTCACTGTGGACCGCGATACCGGTAACCCCGTGCGCTCCGAGCGTTCACGCACGCCCTATAGCCCCGACACCAACTGGTACCTCTATGATTGGGAGTTGATCGCCGGTTACGAAGTTGCCCCGGAGACGCGGCGCATCAGCGAGCGCGTGCGCCCCACCGGCACGCGCACCGGCTACATGCGGCAGATCTTCGCACTCAAGGGGGCGCAGGCGGTGCCCCAGCCCTCGAATGGACGAACCGTTAGTCGCGTGTACAGCGTCCCGGATGGGTTGGGCGGGGCAACGACGCTAGGCGAGGAGTTGACATTCTACAACCTTAACTCGCCAGCACAGGCGCTCAACTTGGTGACGGTCGCCGAGGTCGATGAGGCCGGCCGCTTCGCTCAACCGACAATCGAAGTCGACCGCGCGGGTCGAGCGACCCTGCATCAATACGACCTCGCTAACGCTCGGCCATGGTTGCGGGTCAAGACCACTCGGGGCTACAAATGGGATCCCGCTCTGAATGGAGGAGACGGCGGCTTGGTAGTGCCGACCGGCGATGAGCCGTCACTTTCAACCTGGGAGTGGAGCTATCGCCCCGCTGATGGTCAATTGGAGTACACCACCGATGCCAACGGCAATACAACGGTCTACTTCTATACCGCCAATGGCCTGCTGGAGACCAAGGTGGAGCCGGCCGACGAAGCCGGCGGCACCCCGCCCGAAACCCACTTCGTCTACTATCCAGGCACCAGTCTGGTCCAATCGATCACCGATCCAGAGGGTCGCGTTACCCGCTTTGACTACGACTCGCGTGGGCGCGTGGCTGACACCGAATACGGCGATGGCAGTCACGAGCGGCGCGAGTACGGTACCGGTGTCGATGCCAACTTGTTGGTGGCAACAATTGATCGGCGCGGTGTGCGCACGCGGCTGCGCTATGATCGTCA
>JAQIBG010000188.1 GCA_027859175.1 Planctomycetota bacterium
AACCCTGCTTCATATTCCCGCAGGGGGAACGCGCCCAGCAGCAAGACCCGGATCAGCAAACAGGTCAACACCACGCAACACTTCAATCCGATCGTTACCCGACGGATACGATTTGCGCAGGTCACTAATCTGGCATGCGTGTTCCATGCGTACTCCTATTTCGCCGCCGCGCCGAGAGCAGAGGCCGCTTGCTCGCCACTAAGCGCCGGGGCCAGAAAGGCATACAGCGCCTCAGCGATACGCGTTTGACCAGCAACATTCGGGTGAATGCCATCGGCTTGATTGAGCGCCGGGTCAGCCGCCACGCCGGCCAGCAAAAAGGGATAGAAGCCAACCGCATGCCGCGCGGCAATGCGTGGGAACATGGCGGCAAAACGCTCGGTATAATCGGCTCCAAAGTTCGTCGGCAGCAGCATCCCACACAGCACCACCTCGGCCCCGGCAGCGCGCAGCTTGGTAATGATGGCGTCGAGATTGGCCTCGCTGCGCGCCAGATCCAGTCCACGTAGACCATCGTTGCCACCCAAGGCCACCACCACCAGGTCAGGCTTGCTGCGCAACAGCCAGTCGAGCCGCGCCAGCGCTCCCTTGGTGGTATCGCCGCTCTCACCGGCATTGATCACCCGCCAGGCCAAGCCGTCGGCGGTGATTTTGCTGCCAATCAGTGCAGGATAGGCTTCCTGCGCCGCCAAACCGTACCCCGCCGTGAGGCTGTCACCGAGGAACACCACAGTGCGCTCCGCGGCGCCGCAGGCAGCCAGGATAAAGATCAGAAGGATAACACGCATGGACACAGCATAAGGCTACGAACGAGAACAACAGGTGTGGGTGCTCATCGCCTCTTCCCTCGCCATCGACAGCCCCAGCATGCCGCGCATGGGCCTCCTGCGGAACTACCATACCCACACCTGGCGCTGCCAACACGCGACTGGCGAAGCCATCAACTATGCCCATGAGGCCGTGGCCGCCGGCATGGAGGTGCTTGGTTTCAGCGATCACACCGCCCTGCCCGATCACCGCTGGGCCAACGTGCGCATGCGCATGGATCAGCTCGACGAGTACGAGGCCGCCGTGCGCGCAGCTGCTGAGGCGCACCCCAGCCTGCACGTCTTGCTCGGCATGGAGTGCGAATTTCAGCCAGAATTCGCCGCCTTCTACCGCGACGAACTGCTCGGACGCCGAGGCTACGATTACCTCATCGGCGCCGGCCATTACATCAAGGTTGACGACCGCTGGCTCGGCAGCTTCGACCACGCCCGCGCCCCCGAGCAGCTCCGCATCTACGTCGACCTGATGGTGGCCACCATCGAGAGTGGCCTCTTCACCTTCATCGCCCACCCCGACGTATTCGGCTGCTGCAACCCCTTGTGGAATGCCGACTGCGCGGCAGCCGCGCATGACCTGTGCGCCGCTGCAGCCGCCACCAACACCCCGCTTGAGCTCAATGCCTACGGCATCCGTAAACCCTGGGTGGACGGTGACGACGGCCCGCGCCCGGCCTACCCGTGGCCGCCGTTCTGGGCCATCGCCGCTGAACACGGCGTGCGCGTGGTGTTCAGCAGCGACGCACATCGCCCGCAAGACGTCAGTCATGGTGCGACCGAACTCGCCGCAATTCGTGATCAGTTTGGTCTCACCGAGGTAGACGTGCTCGACCTACTGGTACGCACCTAACAAACTGTTCAGTTGCCTTTTTCAAGGAGTCAAACATGGCTATCTCCGCCTGGTATCAGACCGCCGCCGACGCCCCCGCGAGCCTGCAGCAGATCGACCCCGAGGCTCTCGGGGATGCCCCGGTGGCGATAGCGGTTGAACGCTCAGCAATTAATTACAAAGATGCGCTGGCCCTCACCGCCAGCGCACCGATCGCCCGCAGCCTGCCACTGGTGTTGGGCATAGACCTAGCCGGCACCGTAACCGCCTCGAGCGACCCGCGCTTTAACCCGGGCGACCGCGTACTAGCCACTGGTTGGGGCATGGGCGAACGCAGCCACGGCGGCCTCGCCACGGCGGCGCGCTGCCAAGGCGACTGGCTCACGCCGCTGCCCACGGGCACCGACGCCGACTGGGCGATGGGCCTCGGCACCGCCGGCCTCACCGCCGCCCTTGCGGTTGAACGTATCCAGCGCTGCGGCCTGCCGCCTGAGGCTGGCCCAATCGCGGTCACCGGCGCCACCGGTGGCGTCGGCAGCATCGCGGTGGCCCTCCTGGCCGCCCTGGGCTATGAGGTGCATGCCATCTCGGGCAAGCCGGCTGAACACGCGGCGCTCATCACCCTGGGCGCCAACCAGTGCTTAGACCGGACCGTGCTCCAAGCCGGTAAGATTCTTGACCGCACCCGCTTTGCCGGCGCGGTTGACACCCTCGGCGCAGAACCCTTAGCGGCCCTGTTGGCCCAGATCATGCCCCAAGGCGTGGTGTCGGCCTGCGGCAACGCAGCCGGCATGACCCTGCCCACCAGCGTCGCCCCCTTCATCTTGCGCGGCGTGCAACTACACGGCATTGATTCGGTCATGGCACCCACCGATCTGCGCGCCGCACTGTGGAACCAGCTCGCCACCACCCTGCCCCATGAAGCCCTCGCACCCTGGCGCAGCAGCATTGCCCTCGACCAAGCCGCCAGCCGCGCCGCCAGCATGCTCGCCGGCACCAGCACCGGCCGCTGCATCGTGCGTTGTGACTAGACTCGTGCACATGCAGTGCGGCACGCTTAGCTGCTGAGATCCGGTCCTCGGTCCTGGGACGCCTGCTACGCAGTCTTAGACGCGGGGCTGGCTGCCCCGATAACCCCACCCGGTGTCGTTGGCTGTCCCCACGATCCAAGCGCCCAGGGCGCGTACCAGGACCCAGGACCCGCTAGGCATTACATCAGCAGCACCAGCAACCCACGTATTCCCGCTTTTGACATCCTTTGACACCTCCTATCAAGATAGTCGATGATAGTTGCCGTTCCGGAGGTGCCCGCATGAGCGTCCAAGCACGTCATAGTCGCAGCTACTATATTCTCGGTTACGCGGGCACGGTCCCGTTCTTCTTAGTCCATTTGGCCTGCTTTGCCGCGATCTGGACCGGCGTGTCGTGGTGGTCGGTGACCATGGCCATTGTGCTGTACTACGTCCGCATGTTTGGCGTGACCGCTGGCTACCATCGCTACTTCGCACATCGCGCGTATAAAACCTCGCGCGTCGGGCAATTTCTCCTGGCTGTGCTGGCCACCTCGTCGGCGCAAAAGGGCGCGCTGTGGTGGGCCGCGCATCATCGCCATCACCACCGCAGCTCCGATACCGAAGACGACATCCACGCACCCAAGTTCGGTTTCTTCAACTCGCATGTCGGTTGGGTTCTCAACCCCGACAACGATGCCACCGATTACGCCGCCATCCCCGATATGGCGAAGTATCCCGAGCTGCGCTTCCTGAATGAGTTCCACCTCCTGGTGCCCTTCGCCCTCGGCGCCGCCAGCTACTTCTTCGGCATGTGGATGGGCAACGCCTGGGAAGGCCTCGTGGTCGGCTTCTTCTGGAGCACCGTCGCCCTGTGGCACGGCACCTTCACCATCAACAGCCTGACCCACCTGTGGGGCAAGCGCGTTTACCCCACCAACGATGACTCACGCAACAGCTTCCTGCTCGCGATGATCACCTGCGGCGAGGGCTGGCACAACAATCACCACTATTACCAGGCCGCCGCCCGCCAGGGCTTCAAGTGGTGGGAACTCGACCCGAGCTACCTCGCGCTGAAGGTCTTCGCTAGCATTGGTTTGGTGTGGGACCTGAAGCAACCGCCCAAGAAGGTTCTGGAACTCGGCCACGCCGACAGCGTAATCAGCGCCGAACAAGTGGTGGCGCAACAAGCCGCCAAAGCCAAGGCCACAACGCAACCCGAGCCCGACGAGTCGGTTTCCGAACCGCTCGCCGCTACAGCCTGAGGCCCGCCGGTGGCCAGTATCGCGACCACCGCATTGCGCTTGGCCCCGCACAGCCGGGGCCACACTGGGCTCGTGCGCCATCACGTTCTTCCTAGCGTTATTCTCGCCAGCGTGGCCCTGGCCCTGACCCTCGCGATCACGGTGGGTTGGAACGTGATTTTCGCAACGCACTACGGTGCCGCCTTCACCCCAGAAGACAGCGTCGGGATCAAAACCGGCTACTGGATGACGATGGCCCTGGGCGATCTGTTCCTGGCCACGGTCATGACCGCCATCGCCATCGTGCTCGCCGTCACCATTCGCCGCAGCCGCCGCCTACATGAACAGAACGCCTTTATTGACCGCGTGACCCATGAACTGCGCACCCCAATCGCAGCGCTCCGGCTCTCACTCGATACCTGCATGCGTCGCCCGCTCGGCGAAGACGCGCTACGCAGCCAGATCGGTGAAATGCGCGGCGACCTCGACCGCCTCCAAGACTTGGTCGACAAAGTCATCGACGCCGGTCGGCTTGAGCACCGCAGCTGGCAACCGCGCACCGAAACCGTGGACTTGGCCGACGTGGTCGAACGGTGCCGCACACGCCTGTGCGATCGCCATGAGCTGGCACCAGACGCCGTTACCGTGTCTGGATCTGCCCCAACGATCACCAGCGACGCCTTGGCCCTCGACCACATCGTCCTCAACCTACTCGACAACGCGATTAAATACGCCGACGGCACGCCTGCGATTCAGGTGCAACTCGGACAGCGCGACGCCGCCGCCCGCATCATTGTCCAGGATCATGGCATCGGCATTCCACGCAAAGAGATCGGGCGTATTTTCCGCCGTTTCCATCGCATCACCGAGCGTCCACAGGCCGGCGGCACCGGCCTTGGCCTGTACGTCGTCCATCACCTGTGCCGTCAACTGGGCGGCACCATCAGCGCCCACAGTGACGGCCCCGGCACCGGTGCCACCTTCACCGTGAGCATTCCGCTGGAGCCGCAATGAGCGCGCACCTTCTGTTGGTGGAAGACGAAGTCCGCCTCGCGCGCAACCTGGTACTAAACCTCGAAGCCGAGGGCTACACCGTCACCCACGCCGCCACCTGCGCCGAAGCCCGCACCGCCATTGGTCCCGACATCGACCTAGTGGTACTCGACCTCACCCTGCCCGACGGCGACGGCATTGAACTCGCCGAACAACTCCGCGACGCCGGCACCCTGGTGCCGATCTGCATGCTCACCGCACGCTCGGGTTCCGAAGACGTGGTTGCCGGGCTCGCCGCTGGTGCCGATGATTACGTCGGCAAGCCCTTCGACCTCGACGTACTGCTCGGTCGTATCGCCGCATTGCTACGGCGCGCCAGTTATCCAGCCCGAATCGGCGGCGACGAACTCGCATTCGGTCACAACATGGTCAATCTGTCGAGCGGCCAGTGCACCACCGCCAAAGGCGAACGCACCCTCACCGCGCTCGAATTGCGCCTGCTGCGCTACTTCGTCAAACAGGCCGACCAACCCGTCTCGCGCGACGACCTGCTGCGCGAAGTCTGGGACATCGCCGAGCCCGACCGCGTCCGCACCCGCACTATCGACACCTTCCTCGGCCGCCTGCGTAAATACTTTGAAGACGACCCCGGCAAACCCCGCCACTTCCGCACCGAACACGGCACCGGCTACCGCTTCCTCCCCAAGGGCTGATCTCGAGGGAGAATTAGCAGGAGGGAGTTGAGGGAGTTGAGGTCCGAGTGAGTTAGACAGGGTGGCCGAACCCCTGCTCGAGCGTTAG
>JAQIBG010000117.1 GCA_027859175.1 Planctomycetota bacterium
TTGCCCGCCGAATGATCTTAGTGGTCTTGTGGTCACCCACCTGTTCGCACAACTTCACGGCCTGCTCAAAGTAGCCGCGCGCGGCGATACGCTCGTCAACCATCGCCAAGGCATTGCCCATCGCCACCAACAGACGCGTACGCAGGCGGTCATTCTCCACCGCCATCAAGCCACGCTCCAGCACTGGCACCGCAGCGCGCGCCTGCTCGCACTGCAACAAGGTATTGGCATACCGGTAGCAGAGTTGCGCCTCCGATACCGGTGGCTTGCCACCCATTGCCGTCACCGTGTCGCATTCATGCAGCGCAGCCGCAAAGTGGCTAACCGCCTCCTGCATCTCGCCGCGCTTGCTCAATACCACGCCAAGGCCCTTATGCGCCCGTATCCGCTCCGGCGCATCGGCCTCATCAATGCAGGCCGATAGCAGCCAGCGCAGATTGGTTTCGGCCTCGTCCCACGCGCCGCGCTCCTCTTGGACCTCAGCCATGGTGCCAATCAAACGCAACTGCTCGCGGCGGTCGCCGCGCTCGCGCAGGGTCTGCTCCCAGCTGCGCAGCGTCTCCATCGCCTGATCATGCGAACCCAGCTGGCGATGGACTTTGGTCATCGCTGCCAACACGCGCTCAAGCACAGTGGTGTCAGACAATTGCTGGGCCTGCCCGAGTGCCGCCGTGAACGATTGGATCGCACCGGCCAAGTCGCGCCGTTGCACCAGCATGCGGCCACGCAGGTAATGAATCCGGGCCTGCCCATCATGGTCATCGGCTGCCATCGACATATCCAGCGCGCGTTCCAAGGCGACCTCTGCCGCTGGCATCTCGCCGCCGTCGGCCCGAATCCGCGCCATCATGCGCAAGGCACGCGATTCTGCCGCCTTGTCGTCGGCCTGCCGCGCAACCTTGATGACCCGCTCAAGAAGCACGATGGCCTCCATCGCACGCCCGCGCTCGCGCGCTACCTGGGCATGTCGCAGCAAGGCAGCAATCGCGTCAGACTTGGAGCCAATCGCCAAAAAACATTCAACGCTGTCGCTGAACCAGGAGTCGCTGCGCGCGTCTTCGCCCTTGCCGGCAAAAGCCAGGGCCAAGGTCTCCATGCAGGCCGCCTGATGGGCGGCGCGATTCCCATCGGCGAAAATCTCAAGGGCCTGCTCAGCGCCTTCGATCGCGTCATCGTATTGCCCGTGCCGCACCTGTAGCCGCGCCAAATGCAATTGCTCATCGGCAAAACCCTGCTCATTGCCCACCGCCTGGGCATGCCCCACCGCCAGCCATGAGTACCGCATCGCTGCGGTATAATCGCCGGTGCCACGATGGGCCTCGGCCACCCGCGAGGCCGTTTCAGCCAGCAAGCCCACCTCGCCAGCGGCCTCAGCCGCGGCATAGGCCTGCTCCAGCGGCGCCACCGCGGCAGCGCAATCACCCAGGCCCAGATACAAGCGGCCCAGATCGATGCGGCTGGTCCGCGCCTCAAGCACGCAGCCCATCTCATCGAAGGTGTCAACTGCCGCACGTAAATGACGAATTCCGCCAGACAAACCGGCACCAGCGCGGGTCTCAAGAATCAGACGGCCCAGGCGGGCGTCATTGCGGGCGCGATCAAGCGGGTCCATAGGCAGGTAGCTTGTAACACGGCACCGCGCTGAACAAGCCGTCGCTAGCAACTGGCGACGGCGCCACGCAGCCACCCCGACGCTAGGCCGCGACCTCAGTCAGACCCTCACGACGCGCCTGGCGCCGGGCCCACCACGCCGCCAGCAAGCCGTCGCCATAGATCTGCGACAGATGAAACACAATCGGCGCAATCAGGGCCAAGGGATACGCCGCAGCAAACTCGGTTGACCACACCGCAATTGCCACCGGCAAGGTTTTCTGCGAGCACACCACGGCGGCCGCCGTGGCACGGGCCCGCGGCGCGCGCAACAGACCGCGCGCACCCGTATAGCACAAGCCGGCCAGCAGGTAGTGCACAGCCAAAGCCGGCAGCGCGAGCAACACCACTTGCTGCAGACTGATGGCCGCGAGATGAGCCGCGCGTTCACTCAGGGCCAGATAGATGATGCAGCCCAACAGGGCCACTGGCAGATACTTGACCACCGCCTTTGCGGCTTCAACCCGAGCTGGCCAGCGCCACCGCACCACTTGCCCAAGCACCGCCGGCAGCAACACCAGCACCAGCAATTTATTTAACAGTGCCCAGCTATCGACCTGAACCGAACCGCCCACCAGCAGGGCCAAGGTGAAGGGGATCGTCACCACCGCCACCAAGTTGAGTGCGATCGTGAGCAGCGTCGCCCCTTCGCGTTCGCCACCAGCCTGATTGGCAATAACCACCCCCGACACCAGCGTGGGCCCCATGCTGCACATCAACAGGAAACCAAGTCTGTCATCGGGCGACCACGCAAGCAGATACATCGCCGCTGCGGCCAAGGCCGGCGCCGCCACAAAAGCGATCAGGCCACCCCACATCAGGAGCGCCGCGTAGGCGCGCAGGTCTTTGAAACGGCGCGCGTCAATGCCCAGGCCCTGGCACAGGAAGATGACCACAATCAAACCCGGGATCAGCTGCAACTGCTTCAAGGCAACACCGGGCCCAGGCAGCGCAAGTGCCAGCACCGCGGCCACACCGATAACCAGCACCAAGAGATTTTTGATCAGGAAGGCCTTCATGCTATCGCGCCCAGATCATCACCTACTGCTGCGTGTCAACAGAAGGTCTCGCCGGCGGTCTCATGCGCCAACTCGTGAGCGTAGGCTTGCACCCGTGCCACCAAGCTCTTGAGATGCTGCTCATCGAAGCTCGCCCGGGCCCCGGATACGCTCAGCGCAGCGATCACTGCGCCCCCCGCATCCACCACCGGCACCGCCACGCAAAACACGCCCGGCTCGCATTCCTCGCGATCCAAACCATAGCCCTGAGCCCGAATCGCAGTGAGTACAGCCCGCAAGGCCGCTTTGCTGGTCAGCGTGGTAGCGGTCAAACGCTTGAGACGATATTCAGCGAGGTAACGGGTCACCTCGGCGTCACGCCGCGCCGCCAACAACACCTTACCAACTCCGGTGCAATACAAGGGCGCGCGACGCCCAATCCGGCCGGTTGCCACCAGCGCGCTATCCGGCGGCAAGGCGCGCTGCAGATACAGGGCCTCGTCGCCCTCGGCCACCACCAAGAACGCCGTTTTGCCGGTCGCACGGGCCAGGTTTTCCAGCTGAATCTGGGCCGAGCGATGCGCGGCGCCATCTGGCATGAGGCCACGCAGCCGCGCCGTCAAACGCCAGCGCCCCTCGCGTTGGCTCGCATAGCCGAGCTCCTGCAGGCTGCGCAGCATGCGCAGGGCCGTAGGCGCCGGCAGCGCGCAGCCCTCGGCCACCTCGGCCAAGCGCTGCGCGCCATGCGCCGATAAGAACTCGAGAATGGTAAAGGCCCGCGCCAAAGATCGATTCACCGCCATCGCTGCGCTCCTTGCCCCAAGGCGTTTGGCCCCTAGCATCGTTCCACTGAACGTAATCACATTTCACTAGGTGAAAACCATTATGACCGCCATTCCCGATCGCTTGCTCCTTGGCCCCGGCCCATGCAATGTCTCAGCGCCGGTCCGCGAAGCGATGGCGGCCCCGCTGCTCGGCCACCTCGACCCAGACTTCCTCGCCATTGTCGAACACGTCAAAGCCAGTCTGCGCACCCTGTTCGGCACCAGCAACGCCGTCACCTTCCCGGTTTCCGGGACTGGCAGCGCCGGCATGGAAGCCTGCCTCGTGAATGTGATCGAACCGGGCGACAGCGTGCTGGTGGTGGTGCAAGGCGTGTTCGGCCTGCGCCTCGCGAACCTAGCTGAACGCTATGGCGCCACGGTGCACCGCCTGGAGATCCCCTGGGGCACGGCCCTTGATGCCGCCGCCCTCGCCGCCGCCGCCAAGCAAGCACGCCCGCGCCTGATCTGCGCCGTCAACGGCGAGACCTCGACCGGCGTTTACCAACGCTTCGACGGTTTCGCCGAGGTCGCGCGCGAGCACAACGCCCTGCTCCTGGCCGATTGCGTAACCAGCCTTGCCGGCATGCCGGTCGCCATCGATGACTGGGGCGTGGACCTCGTTTACAGCGGCACCCAGAAGTGTTTGGCCTGCCCACCCGGCCTAGCTCCAGTCAGCTTCTCGCAACGCGCCCTCGACCGCGTTGCCGCGCGTCGCAATCCGGTTCCGAGCTTCTACCTCGATGTCGGCGAGGTGATGAAATACCTCGACGGCTCGAGTGGCGCCCGCGCCTACCACCACACCGCGCCGATCAGCATGATCTACGCGCTCGACGCAGCCCTGGCCGAAATCGAAGCCGAAGGTCTCAGCGCCCGCTACGCGCGGCATGCCGCCGCCGCCCAGGCGCTGATTGCCGGACTCGGCACACTGGGCCTTGAGCCCCTCGTGGCCGAGGCCGACCGCCTCCACCCACTGACGACCGTCAAGCTACCCCCGGGCATAGACGAGGCTGCCATCCGCAGCGCCCTGCTAACCCAACACGGCATCGAAATTGGCGCCGGGCTTGGCCCGCTCGCCGGCCAGGTGTGGCGTATTGGCCTCATGGGCGGCAACGCCTGCCAGCACAGCGTCGACACCCTGATCGCGGCGCTGCGCCCCCTGCTCTAAGTCCGGCGCTTCCACCAGCGTCGTGAGCCTTACAAGACCCCCGCCCACAACAGGGCGGGGGTCTTGTCATGAATACGCTGTCGATCTACCTGACTGCGACCTTGCTGGGTCTGATTGGCGGCTGCGGGGTTGGCGTCGCGGCGGAATTGCTGCTCGGCATCGTCCTCGGAGGGGTCGTCCCCCGGAAGGGCCTCATCGTGCTGGCTGTCCTCGCGGGCTGCGGGTTCTGCGCTGCGGTCATCGTTGGCACCATCGCGCTCCATGGCTGAACCCAACGCTGCCATCCAGCATTGCCATTTTTGTTATCTCTGATACAAAACAAAGATGGACACCATCGACCCGGCCAGCATTTCCGACGATTCCTACTGCCAGATCGACCAGCACGGCCACCTCAGCATAGCCGGCAAACGGGCCCGATTCTGGGCCATCATTGGGTCCTACCCCTACCGTCCCGAGACCCCAACCCCCGACAGCATCGCGCGGGCCTACCGCCAAAACGAGGCCCTGGTCGAACGCTTCACCGCGCTCGGCTTCAACATGAGCCGCTTCTGGCGCAACGTGGAAGCCGATTACCAGATCGGCGACGGCTCCGAAGCCGACATCAAAGACCACTTCCTCGCCACCATGAAGCGTGCCGGCTTCCGCATCTGGTATCCAGGCATCGCGCAAACCTGGGCCACGCCCAATGACGTCGATCTGATTGACGAGCCCAGCACCTCCGCTGACTGGCGCGCCGCCATCGCCGAGATCGGCGACCAGCGCAACCTCCACCGTGTCCTGTGCAAGTTTGATGCCCGCAGCGAAGCGGCGCAGATCGCCGGCATGCGGCGCAAAACGGATCACCGCAATCGCTACACCGGTCTCCGCGTTGGCGACGACCCGCTCTACGCCATCTTTGAACTGACCAATGAAGACTGGTGGATGTCCAAGATGGTTGGCGGCATGTTCCGCAAACTACCGACCCTGTTCCGCGCGCAGTTGCAAGCACGCTGGACCAGCTTCTTAAAAAACAAATACGCCAACGCAGAAGGCCTGACCCAGCGCTGGGGCTTCCTGCTGCCCAACGAAGGCCTCGACGCCGGCACCGTCGGCATTCTCCCGCTGCGCGGCGCCCAGAATCTCGACGATGCGTCGATGGACGAACAGGCCCGTCAGCAATTACTTGATGCCACGGACAGCGACGAGTGTTACGGGCGCGATGATTTTAATCGCCATCGCGGTGAAGACGTGCTCGAATTTTTCGTGTCGCTGCATGTTGCGCACAAGAAACGCCTCGAAGCCGCTCTCAAAGGCATGGGCAAGGCCTGTCGGCTGTGCCCAACTGCCCTCGACACCGGCATCGGCTACGAAATCCAAAGTCAGTGGCTGTATCAAAACGGCGATGTGTCGGCGCACGATGCCTACGTCAACGGCCTGCCGCGCTGCAACCCCGGCCACTTCAACGAACGCGCGCCCTGGATGTCGGGCCTAGAAGAAGCGCCACGCATCTGCCACGATGTGCCCTGGCTCGAGCACAATAAAATCGCCGGCAAGCCCTTCCTGTGCTACGAGACGCAGATCCAACAACCGGCCAAATTCCGCGCTGAATTTCCGTTCCGGATGTTGGCGCTCGCGTCGATCCAAGACTGGGACGCGATCTGCTGGCATTATTGGGGCGGCGTTGAAGACATCGTCGATGACGAGCGCCCCTTCGATCGCCCGCTCGATTACACCACCGGGCGCCACCCGCAAGGCTACCACTATACTTATGATGCGGTGCAAAATGCGGCTATGCGCGTGGCCGGCCACGCCTTCCGCGGCGAGGCCTTCGCGCCAGCACCCGAACCCACCACCTTCATCTACGGTCGCCGCAGCCTGTACGACCCCGCCAGCATGGATGTCTCCGGTTCGTACGGCAAACACGGCCTCAACATGCTGCCAACCGTGTACCAACGCGGCGTGCGGATTGAAATCGACCCCAGCCGTGAAGACGACGCCGTAATTGGCGAACAGGTCAACTACGACGCCGAAAGCAAACCCGGCGTGTTCCGCCCAACAGACCAGATCCGCTTCGACACCCGCCGTGGTGGGCTCGTGCTAGACTCTGCCCACGGCGCACTATTCACCGGCTTCCTCAGCCGTTTTGGCGACGAACTCGCCTTCGCCAACAACGCGTGCACCCTCCGCGATGTGGCCATCAGCATCGATCCCGGCATGCCCTACAGCGAAGACCTAGCCGAAGACCGCTACATCGCCTTCGGCCTCGTCAGCACTGACGGCCTTCCTCTGACCGAATGCCACGAGGCCACCCTGTGCCTCGTCTCCAGCAGCTTTAACACCGGCTTCACCCTCGCTTGCGATCACCCCTCGGGCTGCAACCAAGAAGGCAGCCTGCCGGTGCTGCATGCTCGCGTGCGCGCCACCCTCCACGCGCCCGCCCTAGCCGGCATGCGCTACGTCCTGCGCGGTTGGCACCTCGAACAACTCGGCACCGGCACCGTCGATAGCGACGGGCTGATCAACATTGGTGATGATATTCCGCTGTGGCAGATTGAGTTTGTGCGTTGAGCTGAGCCCAACTCTGGAACAACCGGTCCTGGGTCCTGGGACGCCTGCAAGCAGGCTTAGACGCGGGGCGGTTGCCCCGATACCCCGCCCAATAGGCCATGCGTCTGATCCCCGGCTGCCCCTACGACCTAAGCGCCGCAGGCGCGTACCAGGACCCAGGACCTAAACTCAACAAACGTGCTCTGCGCGCGCCACAATCTCCTGCTGTTCGAGTGCGCTGAGTTCAACAAAGCGTGCGTTGAAGCCGGCGATGCGCACCAGCAGATCTCGGTGGCGCTCAGGATGGCACTGGGCATCGCGTAGTTGTGCGGCGCTGACGCAGGCGATCTGGAGCTCTTGACCACCGTCGATGAAGAAGCCCTCAACCAAAGCGCGGAGATGATCAAGCCGCATGCCCTGCGGATTCAGGTTGAGATTCAAATTGGTGCCGCCGCCATAATCGCGCGCTGGATCAAGCGTGAGCACACTGCCCAGCACTGCCGTGGGCCCAGCAAGCGCGCGCCCGCTGCATGCGCCGAGTGAATCCCCAAGCGCCTCGCCGGCATGGCGACCATCGGCGGTGGCCCCGAGGGTTTTACCGGCCATGTGGTGCAGGCTGCGCACCACATGGCAGTACAACAAGCCTGGCAGACCCAAGGCCGCTGCCACGCGATCGCCAGCGCGATGCCGCGCATCGAGTATACGCCGCGCAATCGCGTCTATCTGTGGGTCGTCATTACCCCAGGCAGTCACCGCCAAGAAACGCTGACGTAAGCTTTCATCTGGCCAGTCGCCACGCAACGCAGCACGCAAAGCATCCATGCTGACATCGCCGTGAAACACCAAGGCGTCGACGGCAGCCATAGCGTCGACCGCGTTACTCAAGCCACGCTCGTACGAGGCCGGGGTGCGATAGCGCAGGCCATTCGCGCAGTCGCTCCCGCGCTCAACGGTATCGTACATCAAGGCCGAGGTGAATGGCGTCGGCCGTTCCTGGGCATGGCGATCGCGCTGCGCCACGAACCCTGCCACCTGCTTCCGCAGCTGCTGCTCGACCCGCATCTCATAGCGCTCGATCCATTGCGACAGCGACTGCGGAGCCAGCTCCTCACACAGCGCGGCGTGAACCACATTGATGTGAATCGCGCCCGGGCCCATCGCGGTTTCGCAAGCACGGCCAGGAATACCCAGCTCATTGCAGCCGATCACGCAATAGTCCCAGGCGTCTTCGGTTGCGATCCCAAGACGCTCAAAGCCGGCCACCGTGGGGACGTCGTTGACCAACAAGGGCATGCTCACACCGCGCAGCAACATGTCGTAGGCCACGTTGGCCACAGGCGCATTGAGCGCCGGATGCCACCGTAAAAATACGTGCGGGTCTGGCACGCGCACGGCGTCGAAGGCGCGCAGAATCGCCTCGCTGGTAGCATTGCAGCAATCGCGGCCGGTAGCGTCGGCGCCACCTATGGTCACGCATTGCGTTTTACTGAACCGACCGTGCACGCCATTGGCGTGAATCGCCAGCAGAAAGGCCTCAAATAATTCAGCCGTGTCTGGGCTATTGCCGACCGCCTCATCGGCAAACGGCGCCAACACCCGATCCAGCAGACCGAGCGAGACCGACAGGCCATGCCCCTCGATGTGTTGCGCTAGGTGGCACAGCACCACCGCCTGCAAGGCCTCATGCAGGGTACGCGCCGGCAAAGCCGGAACCCGACGACAGGCCTGGGCCATCCGTTTATACCGGGCAGCCAGCAGTGGGTCGCTTTCCCGTGCAGCGCGCTGCTCAGCACCCTCGGCGTAGCGCTGCGCCCAAGCGATCACCGCACGGCACGCCGTGGCCATCGCGCGGCGCCGTGCTTGCGCATCCGCGTCACCACGCCCGGCGTGCTCATCGCAGGCTGCGATGATACGCGCAAGCCCGCCATGAACCACGCGCTCCAAATCAACCGCCAGGTGGCCATAGCTGTGATGACCACCGAAGCCGTTTTGGTCGATATAATCCTGAATCGCGGTCGGCACCATTTCGGCATCGATCACGGCGCACAGATCGGGCACCTCGATCCGGGCCTGGCCATCGGCGCCCCAACCGTACTCCGGCATAGTCATGATATGCCCGGGCTTGCCACCTGTGGCCCCGGCGAACATGGGATTGGTCTCAAGATCGAGATCGATCTCAGCCAGGATCGCCGTCAGCACACCCGCACTGCGCTCCGCGGGGTGGCACTCGGCACAGCGTGGCCAGGCACGCACCACGATCTCGGCGCGCTGCCAGTCGACATGATCCTGCGCCGCAGCGAGACGGGCATCGATGGTTTGACTTAAGGCCTGCATGACTCGTTCTCCCAAATCGCAATACCGTAACGCCGCAAACACGCAGCAAAGCCGGCGATCACCGTGTCGTCGACGCTGCAGCGCCGTGGATCGACCCCGCCCTTGCCGCGGCCCCAGTCGTGTCCTGGTAATAATTCAACCGGCGCCTGAAACCGGCCCACGCGCTGGGCATGAGCCTCCCACGCCGCCGGCGTATCATTAAATCCAGCAATGACCGGCACCCGAATGCGCAGGTCTGCGCCAGACTCAAGCACGCGGGTGAGATTGGCCTCGATATGCCCACGGTCGGCCCCGGTCGCGGCACGCAAATCTGCCGGGTCGGCATGCTTGTAATCAAACAACCACAGATCCACCACGTCCAGCAGAGCCTCGACCGCCGCCACCGGCACCATGCCAGCCGTCTCAACGCAGCGATGCACCCCCGCTGCACCAAGGCGCGCCAGCAACTGCGCCGCGCCTGCGGCTTGGAGCAAGGGATCCCCGCCCGACAAGGTCACACCGCCGCCCGAGCGATCCCAAAAGCGCCGGTCGCGCAACAACTCCTGCGCCAGATCATCAGGCGCACGCTCCGCGCCACCCCCCGCCACCTGCGCCTCCGGATTATGACACCACCAACAACGCAAGGCACAGCCCTGCATAAACACGGTGGTGCGAATACCCGGCCCATCATGAAAACAGCAGCGCTGTATTCTATTGATGCGGAGTGTGGTGGTCACGATGCCTCCAAACCCAAGCGCTGATACTGCTCGCTCGGCGCGTCTGCAGCGCGCTGAGCAAAGCGAGCAATGTTCATGGCATGAACCCAATCACAGCCGTAGGCCGACAGGTAGTGTCGGTTGAGGCTGTCTAGGAGAATGAGGATGGCTTTCATGTCTGGGTTCCTGGTTCTGGGTTCCTGGTTCCTGGTTCCTGGTGCGCGCCCTTGGCGCGTCGTGGTCCAAGTCAAACCGTCAACGAAGTTAATCCGGGGCCCTGGGTGAATCCGCCTGCGCATTTATGCCGGCAACCAACGCGCGCAGCGCGCACCAGGAACCAGGAACCAGGAACCCTCATCAGCATCCCCCCTTCTGCGCGAGAGCCGCATCGATAGCAGCCATTTCCTCTGCCGTTAAGGCAGGCGCCTCGCCGGCAGCAAGATTGTCGACGAGTTGTTCAACACTGCTCGCACCAGCGATCACGCCAGCCACGATGTCACTGCGCAACAACCAGGTCAGTGCCATCTGGGCCAGGCTCTGGCCGCGCGCCTGGGCAATCGCATTTAAAGCTGTGATCTGCCTGAGTCGGCTGTCGGTTAGCTGGCGCGCCAGATTGTTGATGCCCTTGGCGGCGCGTGAATCGGCCGGGACACCCGATACGTAGCGATCGGTGAGTAAGCCTTGCGCCAGTGGGCTGAACGCGATGACGCCCTGTCCGGCAGCCGCGCAATGCGGCAATACCTGCTGCTCGGGGCTGCGATCAAACATGTTGTACTTCACCTGGATGATCACCAAAGGCAGCCGATACGCAGCGGCAAGCGCAGCAGCCTCGCCAATGCGCTCGCCGCAGTAATTGGAGATGCCAGCATACAGCGCTTTGCCTTGACGGACGATGTCAGCAAGGGCGCCGATTGTTTCTTCCAGCGGGGTGTCGGGGTCGGGCCGGTGGTGATAAAAAATATCGACATACTCAAGGCCCATACGCTGCAACGATTGATCGAGACTCGCCGTCAGGTATTTGCGCGAGCCAAAGTTTCCATACGGACCCGGCCACATGTCGTAACCAGCCTTGGTACTGATGACCAGCTCATCGCGATACGCCCGCAGACTGTCAGCCATCACCTGACCAAAGGCTGACTCTGCAGCACCAGGCGGCGGGCCATAATTGTTAGCCAGATCAAAATGGGTCAGGCCGCGATCAAAACCTGCCGTGACCAAACGGCGCAGGAGGTCCGCATCGTGGCAATGCTGCCATAAACCGAGACAGATCGGCGGCAGACACAGCCCGCTGCGCCCACACCGGCGATACGGCATGCTGTTGTAACGGCTGGCTGCGGCCTGGTAGGCACCATGGCTTGCCGGCATCAGTGCGCTCCCACCGTGGCGACCGCTGCCGCGACCTGGTCTTCAATGATCAAGCGCGCTGCCGGATGCGGGCAGCGTTCGCCATGGCGCTGGGCCCAACGCAATACCTTCACCGTGCGCAACTGGCTGATCTGGGCTGGGTTCACCCACACTGCGCCCACACCGATGCGCCCCTGATCCGATGTGTTGGGCGGTGAGTAATGCCACATATTGCTATGCCAGATCACGGCATCACCGGGTGCGAGTTCGATGTGCTCTACCGCAAGATCGGCGCACTGGTCGCGTGGCAGTTCGGCGTGAATCGAATCGTCATAGCTCACATGCGGCACCACTGGGCCGAGGTGCGAGCCCGGCACCATCTGCAAACAGCCATTGACCTTGGTCGCCGGATCGATCGCCAACCAGGCGTTGACGGCGTCCACGTTGTCGTCGCGCCACAAGCCGATGTCTTGATGCCAGGGCGTGGGGCCACCAATGCGCGCAGGCTTCATGAACGCGGAACAATATTTATTGAGCACATCGGGGCCAAGTAGGCTGGTCAGATGCGCCAGCATGGCTTCACCGGCATACCAGTTGTCCCACAGGGCGGGAATCTGGTCGAGTTGATTCAATTTGCGAAAGCGCTCGTGCAAGGGCACGGCGTCTGGATTGGTCTTCGCCACCCCCTCCAGAATGGGGTCGCCCGCGTAGCGGCCCGCTTCGGCCATTTCTTGGCAGCGCGCCAACAGGCCAGCCCGAATCGCTTCGGTCTGGTTGGTGGTGAGCAGGGCGCGGGCAATGTAGTAGCCGCGAGTGCATAACTGCTCGCGTTGCTGAGGGCTTGGGGTGCTGATGGCCATCACTATGTCTCCATGGCGATCTGATGACAACGTTGTCATTTGGTGGTAAATGAAAACTAGCGCGTGGGGCCTGCCAAGGCCGTGGTGCTGGGATGGAATGCCATCGGGGCCAAAATCTGACGATCAATCGTCTTGCCCTCAATCAGGCCCACCAACTGGTGGACCGCGCGAGCAATGCAACCGGCCAAGTCGTGGGCCACCGCCGGGTCGTCCTGCAGCGGAGCGCCACGCTCATCGAGATGACCAAATACCACCAGTTCAACGGGCACGCCGGCGTCGGCTAAGACTTGGTGCGCCGTGCGACCGATAGATTGATTGGCGCCAATGATGGCCGTGAGCCCTAACTCCGCGACGCACTGGGGGTCGGGCGTCTCATTGAATACCCAGTCATCACGCAGCTCCACCCCGGCGGCGCGCATGGCCGTCTCCCAGCCGCGCTGGCGACGACCGAAGATCCCCTGCCACTCACGGTTGCGGCCAAATCCGATGCGTTCGTGGCCAGCGTGGCGCAAGGCCTCCACCGCCAGGCGGCCGCCCTGCTCGTCATCGGGCCGCGCGTAGACTACGTCCGGATCTCCATCCGGATGCTCCAAGGCATAGACCACCGGGATGCGGCAGCGGCGAATCGTGTCCATGTGGGCCGGGTTCTGATACAGGTCGCGATTAAGCACTAGCAGACCATCGGCACTGCCAAGGTCGGCATGGATATCGCCGCCGGCCACGAAGTGCTCCCACCCGGTCAGCAAGGTGGTGTGGTAGCCGAGTTCCACCCCGGCGCGCATCAAACCAGCCATGATCTCGCCGGTGAAGTGACCGCGCGCGGCGAAGAAACTCGGATGAGCCCCCAGCACGCCAATGCAGCGCGAGCGCCCGGTTCGCAGCATGCGGGCCGCCGCATGGGGCACGTAGCCGAGGCTGTTGGCAGCCGCGCGGACCCTGGCAATGGTGGCCGCCGAGATCGCAACCGTGCCCGGAGCCTTATTGAGCACGCGAGATGCCGTCGACACCGACACCCCCGCCTCTTTAGCCACCGCATGTAAATTCGAGCCAGCCATGACAGCGTTCTACTGCAAACGTTGTCATTCGTCAATGCTGAGTGTCGGCGCCTGACACAAGAACGCACTCGAAGCGCAGATGCTGCTTCAGCCCCCCTTTGTTTACTGGGTATAGTAACAAACTGGGATGGAGGGGTCTTGATGGCTAAACGTGCTGGCTTCACCCTGATCGAACTCCTGGTGGTGATCTCCATCATCGCGATCTTGGCTGCGCTCTTGATCCCGGCGATCGGCATGGCGCGCCGTTCGGCAATTCGCATCCAGTGCCTCAATACGGTTCGCCAGATCGGCATGGTCATGCAGACCTACGCCGATGACAACAACGGCTACCTGGTCTCGCAAAAGCTCGTTGGCGGAGCCGTATGGCGCCAAATCTTGGGGCCCTACCTCGAAGCCCCCAAAAACCAAATGGACTACCTGACCTGCCCCGAACTCCCGTCGGCCAAGTACGTCTTCCAAGGCTACGGATTCAATTCTTTCTACGACGCACCAGGCTGGGTGCATAATAATTGGTATGACCGCAAATATAGCGGGTGGCCTGCCCCGGCGCGTGACGTCCTGTGGGATTCAGTCACGCTCCGCAGCTGGCGCGTTCTCGCCGGCGACAGCTACGACTGGCACTTCCACACCATCCGCAGTTATCGCGATGGTACGCTTAAGCCCATTTTGACCGGCACTGAAAAGCGCCACGGTGAACACTATAATTTTGTCTTTCACGATATGCACACCGAGAGCCTGAACTGGGAAGACACCAAGCTCAGCCTCTACGACACCAAGGTGTTCCGCGACCAGAACCCCTGACAGTTAAATAAAGACAACACACCGACACAGACAATTTTGAGCGCCTCTGTCGTCGGGCCTCACAACGCTTTCGGCGCCGGACCGTGCGTCCCGCCTGGCGCCCATCGCAAGGGAACCGGGTCTTGCTGCGGATAATCGCGGCCCGCAAGACGCGCCGCCAAGAGCTCGCAGGCCTCCTCAGCGAGTCCCTGTTGGTTATGATCCATCAAGCTTAAACGGATCCCGTGCAGGTCGGTGCCAGCATAGCCGGTAGCAACCAACGACAGGTCTTCGGGCACCCGCAAGCCCAAGGTGGTGGCAATATGATCAACCCAGCTCACCTCGCGGGCGCTATAACCGATCCACCCGGTGGGTCGGTCATCACTGGCTAGCAGACGCTTGATGACCGCTTGAGCCTTGTGCCAGCCACCCGACTCACGGTGTAATCGCGCCGACGGCACCGCGTCTATGCCCGGAATCGGATCCACGCAGAGCACGCGCTCCAGCAAGCCAGCTTCAGCCATGGCAAGACGATAGCCATGCAAGCGCAGCCACCGACTTTGGTGTAGCCAGCGCTCATCCTGACCGCGCGTAAAATCTGCGTAGACGATGTGGCGATGTCCTAAGCGCAACAACTCCCTGGTGGCCGCATACATCGCGCCGGCGTCGTCCAACTCCACATGATCGTCGCCATATTTGGAATTCATCCACACACAGGGCAAACCGGTATTCCGCAAGCTCTGCACCACCTCCTGTGGAACGCCGGTCTCGTATTTGACTAAAAAACCATCAACCGACCACTCTGACAACAAGCTCGGCAAGCGCTCGGTTGAGCGCAGGTCTTCTTCCGGCACCCGGCCGATCAACAAGCGCAGCCCGTGCTTCTCGAGTTGCACCACCAAGGCCGTGATCAACTCAACCGGGGTGCTCGATCGGAAGCGGTCGGTCGACAGCAGCAGGCCCACCGCCGAGAAGCGCCCACTACGGAATGCGAGGGCTGCACTATTGGGCCGATACCCCAAGGTGACCGCCGCTTGCTCAACCCGCTCAACCATGTCCTGACGGAACTTGTGACTTTGGCCGCCCAGAATGAAGCCCGCCGACTGGCGTGAGCACCCGGCCCGATTGGCCACATCTTGGATCGTTACCCGCTTGGCCATGGTCGTCCCTGCTGGCATCTCGCCATGTTTGTGCTATGTTGACTCGTATCCGCTCACCTCACATGGAGCCAAGGTAAGCTAGCGACAAACAGAACGTTTCACCGCAACAACGTTAGATTCCTTGGATTAGCATATGCTAATGCGTAAGATATCCATATTCGACCGCCCCACGGAGATAGCGATCGTGACCCAGACCACTTCTGCCCGCACCGGCTTCACCCTGATTGAACTGCTCGTGGTGATTTCAATCATCGCGATCCTTGCCGCGCTACTGTTGCCGGCCATTGGCATGGCCCGGGCCGCCGCACTTAAAGTCGAGTGTGCCAATAACATGCGCCAATGGGGCATCGGCATGATTGGCTACGCTGATGACAATGGTGGCGTGCTGCCCTACGCCCAAAAGGAAGCCTATCCGGGCAAAAACGGCCCGCACGAGATGCTGGTTAAAGACGGCTACGTTGAAACCAGCGAGCAGAACTGGACCGACCTGTTCAAAGACAAGCTGTTCCACTGCCCGAGCGGGCGCGTCTGGACCGGTGACTCGCACTTTGATTACGGCCTCAACCTGCATCTCGGTGGCGTCAACAAGCCAACCGGTGGCTGGCCACGCACCACCTACATGACCGAACTCAGCCGCACCACCGAGGTAATTCTCCTGGTTGAACTCGCCCGCGGTACGCCCTGGTGGGCCCCCTCCTCGAAAGGCCCCACCGATCAGTGGACCTGCTGGACCGCAGTCCACAACGACCGCGCCAACTTCGTCATGGCCGACGGCCACATCGAAAGTCGCCGCTACAAGGGCACCGTCTACGGCCCCGGCACTGGCTATGGCGGCACCAAACAAGCCAAGTGGGACGTCAACATCCCGCGCAAGCACGACGACCCCGCAGGTGACCTAATCTGGTCGCGGCAGCACTTGGGGCTCAGCCCCAACTGGTAGCCGACCATGCGCTCAAGCCGTACCTGACCGCCGCACCTTGCCGCTCGCAGTGCGCTCCAACCGCGGCACCACCGCATAGCGAGCCGGGCATTTGAGGGCCGCAAGGCGCTCACGGCACCATGCCTGGAGATGTGGAACCAAATCAACTGCGGGCGCCGCAGACTCGACCTCAGCCACAACGGCCTCGCCGGTGCGTGGGTCCGAGCCCGACCGCACGCGACAGGCCGTCACCTCGGGATGCGCCGCAAGAACTGCTTCCACCTCAAGCGGAAACACCTTCACGCCGCCAACGTTGATCATTTCCTTACTGCGGCCGAGTAAGGTCACCGCTCCGCTCGTATCGATACTGGCCAAATCGCCGGTCGCAAAATAGCCATCGACCAAGCATTCGGCGCGCAAACGCAAAGGGTCGAGATAGGCATCCCACAGGCCAGGCCCGGCAATCTGAAGCTCACCGGTTCCGCCACGCTCACACTGCGCACCGTCATCATCGATTACCCGCACCCTGTAGGCTGAGGCCGGCTGCCCCAAGTAACCAGGCACCTCACCCGCAGCCCCGGGGCTCAACAAGGGCAAGCCCACCTCAATAAGCCCCAAGCCTTGCCGAACGCCAAGGCCATGGCGCTGGCGAAAGAGGTGCGCTGTATCGGGAGCCAAGGCCGCGGTGGTGGCAATAACTTGGCGCAAGCTCGCGGGCAGGTCTTCGCTCGGCGCCAGGGCCGCGAGGCGCTGCACATGATAGGGCGACGCGTAGCACATGGTCACCTGATGCTCACGCGCGATGGCCGCCGTGCGGGTAGCCCGCAAGGCAGCGCCAAACACCACAGCCGCCCCACAGCGCACATACAGGCCAATCGAGACCGCAAAGTGGTAGGCCATGGGCAGCAGCCACAGGACACGGTCATCCGGCCCGAGCTTCAGCAACTGATTCGCCGCATCACAGCGCGCAATCATGCTGTGATGTGACAGCAACACCCCTTTCGCATCGCCCGTCGTGCCACTGGAACACCGCAAGAAGGCGGCGGTTCCACCCAGCGGATCATCGATGCGCGGAAACCCGGTGGCGCGCAGGCGTAGGGCTGCCGGGTCATCGCAGCACCAATTCACGCTCAGCCGAGCGATCTCTGCGCCCAGTTCCAGATCAGTCAGATGGTGGTCGAGGGGCACATGCACCGCGCCCATATCAATCACGGCCAAGGCCACCACCAGGGCACTGACGCCATCGCCGGCCACCAAGGCCACCCGGTCACCCGGCTGCACGCCCTGCCCACGCAAGGCCGCAACCGCGGCCTCCATCGCCACGAGCAAATCAGTCCAATCGAGGCATCGCAAGCCATCCACCGCAGCCAAGGCCGCACCGCGCTGGGCCGCATGCGCCCGCACAGAATCGCTTATTCGTTCTACCGTCTTACTCTGCACGAACGCCATCCTGCCGGTGCAGCGAGCGCCGCAACAAGCGCCCCTTCAACACAGGCCGCGCTATTCTTTCAGGCCAAAGGCGCGCAAGGCGGCAACGCACAACGATTCGCCGTAATTCAAGCCGCGCTCCCAGACTTCAATCAGGCTGCCGTTAGCATGCCGCAGGTGCACGGGTTGGGCACTGCCCATATCGTCTGAGAGAAATGACACGAAGTAGCCGTTGAGGCGCAGGCGGTGTTCCAGGAAATCTCGACATGCCACATCCTGGCATGGTGTCCACACCCGCGGGCCTGGCTCACACCACACGCGCCACAATTCTGGCACCGCCTGCCACCAAGCGGGGATCGCGTCCACAAAACCAGTCAGGTCGCCACCACGATCACACCAAGCCGCTGCCCCCATCGCAGAGTCGGCTTCGCTCAAGCGCCAGCCAAGTACATCGCGCGCGACACGGCGATCTAAATCCACAGCTTCAAGCATGCCTGACACGCTCAGGCCAGGCCAGGTGGTGTCCACAATCAGGGTCGCTTATCACCGTCAGCATGCGCCAGAGAGATCCACACAGGCATCGTCGGCTATGGCGGTTGCGCTCGTGGCTTTCTGGTCGCCCTCTGTTACGCAATCCGCCCACCCACAGCCGCGCCAATCGCCACCGCGGTACCCGTTACGCGTAGCGCCGCGGCCGCATCGGTGGCAAGCGGCATGCCGCGCCCAACGCACCATAGGTCAGGCAAGCCCGCAATTTGGCAAGCATCCTCAGGCACGCCGTGGCGATCACGTGGCGGCCAATGCCAGGTGACACCGTGCGGTCCATGCTGCTCCACCGGCCAGGCCGCCCAACACAAGCCACGCTCGCGGCAGGCAAACAATGCGTCGACACCAAGCCCACCGGCGGGGCGCCCTCCGTCTCGCTGAATCAATCCGGTGCAGGTAAGCAGTTCCGCCCCCAAGGCATCGGTCACTGTTTGCACAGCCGCCCTGCACTGTGCGCTTGTCCAACTCGGATCACAATCAAGCGACAGCTGATAGCGCGCCGAGCCAAGCAGCTCGAGAGCGGCGGCTCCAGTATGAACCGCGGCGATGGAACGCATCGCGCGCAGGCGTTGCTGCCTGCCCTCGCACGATGCCGACAGCTGGACCTGTGCGCGCACCGCCGGCCAGTTAGCCGCAGGCGCCAT
Source organism: Planctomycetota bacterium (assembly GCA_027859175.1). Taxonomy (GTDB): domain Bacteria; phylum Planctomycetota; class UBA11346; order UBA11346; family UBA11346; genus GH22. The sequence continues at coordinate 18,929 of JAQIBG010000117.1, forward strand.
GGCATGGCCGAGCAATTGGGGCACCACCCCCGCCCCGGTGGCATCAATCACCACGTCCGCCGCCAGCCAATCCGCGTCGACGCCAAGCCGCCACTGCCCGGTCCGTTCAGCGGCGCGGACGACGCAGCCAAGGCGTTGTTTCACACCGGCCTGCGCCAAGCGCCGGGTCAAGCCCGCCAACCACGAAGCCGGCGTGCACGGCCATAGCCACACCCGGCCTCGCCGAAAAGGCGCCGCGATCGCAACCAACGCAAGCCACGGACCCAACAGCTCGGGTTCCAGTAGACTTGCTTGCCCAGCATCGAGCGGCGCGCATCCACAGATCGTTCGGTGCTCAGCCTGCACCGCAACCCCACCCAGGCTGCCATGTGCCTCCAGCAGCGTCACCTCGGCACCGGCCTCGGCCGCCGCTACCGCAGCAGCGCAGCCGGCCACGCCGCCCCCCACTACCACGCAGCGCATCTCAGAGCACCTCAGCCGGTCTCACAGCAGGCCCGCAGACGCGCCTGCAGCGCGGCAGCAACCCGAGACACCGGCAGCTGCTGATGCACGGCGGCGCTGGCCATCACATCAAAACCAAGGCCGCGGCCATCGCGTCTGAACAACACCGCCAAGCCCGGACGTGCCGGCACCATCAAGAGGTGATCAATCCCCGTGACCGTGGCCCCGGCCAAACGATCAGGAACTCGGCTCAAACCCGTATTCGCCACCAGACAACTGGCGGCAATTCCGGGCCCACCCAAACCAAGTTCACGCCGCACCAAAGCCTGAGGCAGGCGCGGAAACCAACTCAGACTCGCGAGCAGCACGCGCTCGCCATCGGCCCGGGCCCAGGCACGCATCTGAGCCTTCAAGGCGCGCGCCGCCGACTCCACGCTCAAGGTCGCCAAGCCGGCGTCTACCGCCACAAAGGCGAAACCGTGCGCATTGGCAATCGGCGCCGGCGCCGCAGGCGTGCGCAGGTCAACCGCCAAGGGGAAGAGGAAGTCACCACCAACACCGGTGCAGTCTTCCAGGGCCGCCGCTAAGCAAGCGAGAAGAAATGGCGTTTCCGCCAAGCGACCAACAAGACGCCGCCCGGCTGCCAAGATGGCATCGCCCTCGCCCCCCAAACTGACGTGACAACGCTGCATCGGCTCCGGCGCCCAGGCGCCAGCTCCCGGCGCCTGCCACAGGCGACGGGCTCGGTGCGGTCGCAACAGATCAACCGCTCGCCTCGCCTGGCGCCCGCGCTCGGCAGCACTCTGCGCGCATCCAGTCACTGAGCGTTGCCACCAAGCGTCGAGGCCTAGTTGCTCGAGCCCCGTCAGCAACGCCATCGCACCGCGCGCATCGCATAAGGCGTGGTGCCAGGTCAGGATCAGCTCCCGGCCCTCGATACTCCAACACAGATTGCGACCGCGGCTGGGGTCCAACTGGGCCATGTGCGCATCAGCCGAATCGGCCGCATCGGCACCGCTCCACACTGGCGCCGCAGCCTGTTGCGGCACCCACCAGCGCGGCCCGCGCAAACCACCGGCCAAGCGTGCCGACAGCAAGGGGCACGCGGCATGCAAGCGCGCTACGCGCTCGGACACCAGCTGTCGATCTGGGTCCTGTCCGCAGTGAACACGTAATTGCCCACAGTTGCCGGCGCCGCCACCGCGACGAATCAAACCATCCAGCGTGACCGCGAACGCATCGCCGGCCTCGAGCGGCAGCGTCCACGCCATCAGGCCACAGCCGCCGCAACTCCAGCGCATAAACTGCGTGGCGATTCCAGGTATTCGTCGTCTAGATCGAGCTCGGTGCTCAGCCCCAGGCCCTGTTCGATCACCAGCAGAACGCGCATCAAGCCGTGGCTATCGAGGCCAAGTTCCTCAAGGCTGCGATCCGCCGACGCTTCCAGGTCTGTGACAGCGACCCCAAGTTGCGCTGCGAGCGATTGATAGACAACACGTTCAATCTTTTCGGCCATGGGCAGGCACGCTACCAAGATGCCTGCCGTCACCAAGCGCGCTTGCGCCCCGCGCCGCAGCGCGAGCATGCTGCCATGCGTGTGCTCATCAGCCTGCTTGCTGCCCTGTGTTGCAGCGGATGTTTCGGCGTGCCCGTGGAGCGCGTGGGGCCAAAGGCCAAAGAGCAGCAGCCGCTGGCTGGGCCCGTGGTGGCGTGGTCGGGTCGCGGCAGCCTGAGCCTGATCCTGCCCGGCCGTCTGATGAGCCTGACCACCTACGTGCGCCACAGCGCCGGTGGTGAATTGCGCGTCGCCATGGTTGAAGACGGCGGCCTGATGGCCTGCGACCTCAGTTACGGTGAATCTGGCGCGGTGGTGCACCATTGCCGCGACGAACTCGTCAGCCTGATCCCGGTCTTCGGCGCAATGTTCCACGGCGCCTACGCGCCGGCTGCAGCCGAAGAAAAAATGGGTTGGCGCAGCGGCCGACGTCGCGAAGCCAATGACAAATGGAACCGCTGGTACGGCGGCGATCCGGTGACCCTTGGCTATATTCATGGCCAAACCTGGCCGGTAACGGTTGGTGATTATCGCATCGACAACGGCTTGCTGGTAGCCCATCGCGTTCACGCCGACGGGCCTTGGGGCGCCGAACTGCAACTGCTGCTCGACACCGTAACCGTGGGCGAAGCCCCGCCGCCCTAGCAGGCTGTTGAAATACACCAGCCTGCTATCCTCAAGAAAACCTTGGGCGACCTGCAGTCGCCATTTTCCAAAGTTTTCTTGAGGCGACTCTTTACCCAGGGGGGGTCGGTGACCCCCCTTCAACCCCCCGCAGGCTGTATTTCAACAGCCTGCTAGCCGCTGTCACCACCCGGCGCGCTACGCGTTACACCTGACGAAACGCCTGACCGCCACGCGCCTGCCAACGCGCAAATTGCGCCAGCACCACCCCGCGCACCACCTTGTGCGAAGGCGTGAGCGTGCCGGTCATCTGATCAAAGGGGCGCGCCACCACATAGGTGCGCCGAATCGGATACCGCCCGAGCACTGGCTTGAGCGCCGCTACCGCCGACCGCACCGCGTCAGTGTCTTGAGCTGCCTCGCATATCGCAGCCAACTCATCATCCACCACAGTCACCACGGCATGCCGAATCGCGGCGTGCTCGGCCAAAGCACATTCTGTCTGAAGCACCGGCAACTTTTCGCCGTTATCGAGTTTGAGCACGTGATCGCTGCGACCGTACAGCCGCAGGCTCGGCCCCTCCCAGCAACCCACGTCACCGGTGTTGAGGATGCCATCCGTGAGCACGGCCTGGGTCGCCACGGGGTCTTGCCAGTAGCCGCGCATAACGCCCGGACCACGCACCAGAATGGCACCTTCAGCATCCACGCCGACCGAGACACCGGGAATCGGCTCACCAACCAAACCTGCCACGCAGGGCGTCCGCGTGATCGTTGCCGAGGGGCTGGTTTCCGTCAGCCCCCAGCCTTCGAACACGGGGACACCGGCCTGCGCGTACCAATCGCGCTCCGCCTGGCCTAAAGGCGCGCCGGCGGTAAAGGTCCACCGCAAGGTGCTCAGGTCCAACCCGCCGTGCAGATGCAGATCACGATGCAGTCGTGGCACCGACATGAACACGCTTGGGGACTGGGCCTGCAATACAGTCCGCAGGGCTTCGCGATCGCGCCCCTCACCCGGCACCACGTGGAAACTCACCCCGCGCACCAAGGCCCACAGCCCCTCGGCCAGTGCACCAAAACTGTGATGCCACGGCAAGTACCCAACCATGCAGTCATCCGGCCCCACCTCTGGCCACACAGCCGCAAACGCGGCCTGCTGACTACATAGATTTTCATGACTGAGCACCACGCCGCGCGGCTGGCCGCTGCTGCCCGAGGTCCACAAGATCATCGCCGGCGTATCCGGCTCACAGGCAGCATAGGTGCTCGCCGCAGCGCGCCCTGGGGCCACAAGCGCCTCAGCGGTCACTGCGCCAGGCACCAAGCCCTGCTCCGCCACCACGACACTTGGCTCCAAGCGCGCCAGTACTGCGTCGCGCTGCGACGCCGGCAAGCCACGGTAGACTGGAGCGGCAATTGCCCCGCAACGCCAGGCCGCGAGTTGCGCGATGAAATGGGCCGCTCCCGCCGGCAATAGGATCGCCACGCGGTCGCCAGGGCCGAGTCGAGACGACCAATCAGCTGCACGCGCTGCGGCACATTCGTCTAACTCGTCCCACGACCACGAGCGCCCGGCCTCATGCAGGACGGCGCGACTCCCAAAGCGGGCCCGACACGCGGCCACCAACTGCGCCAAAGTGCGCGCGCGCTGTGCCGCCAAAGGCGGACCATCATGCCAGGTAATGCTGCTGTCCATACGAAGGGGGCAGACCCTATAGCGGGCCTGCGCTAGGCAAGGCAGCCGGGGAAGTTACCAATCGGTGAAACCCCCAGCAGCGATTGCATTTGCTGGGCCGCCGCGAGCCTGCTGGCAATGGCCCGAATCCTTGCGTATGCCCTTGCTGGCCCCCATGGCGATGCCGCCACCTGCCTGCGGGCCCTCACCGCCGGCAGCGAGGCACCGCCGCCGCGCGATGATAGTCCACTGGCGCCGCGCCTGCTGGCCTTGGCCAAAGAACTCCTGAGTGAGCACAGCGCCGACCTGATCCTGCTTGCCGGCGCCAAGGGCGACTGCGCGCTGTACGCCGAGCAACTTCTCAGCAGCGAGCACCCAGACGGCTCGCCGCTCGCGCTGGCACAATTTCTCAGCACCAGCCTTGCGATTCCGTGCCACGTTGTTGCCGGCGCCTGCGCCAGCGGCCCGCTGGCCCTTGGCGAAGCCGCCCGGGCCCTGCACTGCGGCGATGCACAGCGGGTTTTGGTGCTCGCCGGCGAGCGCTTGGCGCCATTTGTCGATGAGGGCTTTGCCGCCCTGCGCGCGCTCGACCCCGAACGCTGCCGTCCCTATGACCACAACCGCGCCGGCCTCATACTCGGTGACGGCGTCGCTGGCATGGTCCTTGGCAATGGCCACGGCGGTTTGCAGCTGCAAGGCTGGGGCGGTAGTCTCGATGCGAGTCACCTGACGGCACCCCACCCGCGCGGCGATGGTCTTGCCCTGGCCGCGCGTCAGGCCTGCACCCGCGCCGCGATTGCCGAACCAGGCTGGATCTGTGGCCACGGCACCGGCACCCGCGCCAACGACGACGCTGAGATTGCCTGCTACCAACAATTGGCCTGGCCCAGCCCGGTAGTCGGCTGGAAAGGTTGCTTGGGCCACGGCCTGGGCGCAACGGGGCTCGTCGAAGCCGTGCTCTGTGCTGAAATTCTGAGCCACGGTCGCCCCTTGCCCGGCACCGTGGGCCTCGACACGAGTATCGACAGCCACGTGTTGCGTGGCGGGCCACACCCGCCACCACCGGGGCCTGCCTTAAGCGTCAACGCCGGCTTTGGCGGTCTCAACGGCGCTGTGGTCTTCGGGGATCGTGCGCCGCAGCCGCTCAGCGTAACGGCCGCCACCTGCACCGCCCGCTCGCGTATCGAGCCCGAGCAGGGCGTGCTGCCCAAACGCAGCGCCAAACAGGTACTCGGCCATATCGATGCCGGTTGGGGACGGCTCGACCTCTCGTGTCGTCTGCTGGTTGAATTGGCGAGCGGACTTGGCGACCTCCCTGAGGGTAGTGCCCTCATTCTCGCCTCAGACAGTGGCTGTCGCGCAACCGATGCGGCCTACGAAGCCGCACGCCGCGCAACCGGCGCCGAAGCCCAACGCTTTGTCTATACGCTGGCCTCGATTCCAGTCGGCGAAGCCTCGATCCGATGCAATCTACATGGGCCCGGCTTCACGCTCCAAGGCTGCAGCGATAGCCAACTGCGACGCTGCGCCGAACGCCTGCTGGCCGAAGGCCATCCTGCGGTGGTTGTGGCCCGCATCGAAACCGACGCGGCGCCTATCGCCTGGGCTGAACGTTGGGAACCAGCTCGCTCAAGCTGAGACGTCCCGGAACGATGCATCGGCAGGGTTTTTGTGAGATGCCTCGCGAGGCATCGTGCTGATACACCACGCGCGCTACTGATCAGGCCTTGGCCTGAAGATAGGCATCCAGGGCTTCGATGCTGGCAAAGGCGGCGCGGCCCTCATCCATGTCTTGAATGGTCACGCCATAGTGGCGCTCAACCACCACCGCGAGCTCAAGCGCGTCGATGCTATCGAGCCCCAAACCCTCACCAAACAGGGGCGCGGCGGGGTCAATATCGTCGACACCGATCTCCTCCAGATTGAGTCCATCGATAATGTGCTGCGCGAGCTGGCGTTGCCGGTCATCCATGCCTGGGAACGATAAGACCAGAATCGTGTCGACAAGGCCCAGAGCGCCACACCGGGCCAGCCCCCAGGGACACCGTTGCCCGAGGCCCAGCTTGTTGCTACACCATATGCATGTGGCGTCAGATCCGACGCCACAGCAGAGACGATGGGAGCTCTATGCCCGCCTACCGCTTCAAGGCCACCGGCCGTGACGGCAGCTCCAAGCAGGGCATTATCCAGGCCACCAGCCAGGCCGATGCCGAAGACCGCGTTCGTGGGCGCGGCTTCACCATCATCCAGGTGGTGGAAGCCAAACTCAAGCGGCCGCGCGAGGTCGCCGCAGCGCCCCCGCAGACAAAGCGCAACCTTGTGCTAACCCTGCTGTTATTCTTGATTTTGGCCGGTGCGGTCTTTGTCTATCTTGACCCCTGGAACGTGATCCCCGACCTCGTGGTAAAATGAACGATTTCATCTCTGAACTCACCACCATTCGCGATGAAGCCGACTGGACCTTACTGCTCCACTGCTGTATCGAGAACGTGGCGCCCCTGATCGACGAGCGCTATCGCGAAGCCCGTTTCAACTTTGCCAGCACCTTTGCCGAGATCCGTTCGATCTGCAAAGTGGGCGAAGCCGAAACCGCGCTCAACCGCAGCGAAGAACTGCATCGGCTGGCCAAGCGCGACGATCTGTTTATGGGCCGCGCCCACACGCCACGCCCGAGCGAAGCTCGCTTTGTGGTCGACGTTTTGGCTGAACTGGCCGAACTCTCAGACACGCTACTGTACGGTCCGGTTGAGGCCGGTGAGGTGCAGGAGGCCTGCGACCGGCTGATTGAGGCCCGGCAACGTTTCCTGAGCGCCAGCAGTGGCTCGTACCCACAACCCCCTACCAGCCTGCCCTAACAGGCCTCCATGCAGTTGCCCTGCCAAGGTGGGCGCTGCCGCTGAACACTCACCCGACGGTGCGTTCGCGCCACGCGCGTGGGCTCTCACCCATCACCCGGCTAAAAAACCGGCTGAAGGTAAAAGGGTCAGGAAATTCGAGCAGATCGGCGATGGTCGCAATATCGTGATCGGCGTAGGTCAGCAAACGCGCCGCGGCTTCGCCACGGGCCCGATCGATCATGGGCTTGCAGCCAGCGCCGGTCACCGCGCGCACCCGGGCAGACAGTCGACTCGGCGATAATCCCAGCTGCTGAGCCAGTTCAGCTACACCGATCGAGCGCCCATCAAGGCGTCGCAAGATGCGATCAAGCTTACGCATCACGGCATCGCCGCCGCTCGGCTCGGTTGCTTCTGGCGCTACATGGGCCACCAAGGCGGCCAAGCTGTACTCAAGCACCAAACGATCAGCGGCCTCCGGCTCAACGCTGCCACTCGGCAAACACGCCAACAAGGCGGCCTGCAAACCGGTACACAGCGGACCCGTCGGCAAGGCCTGCGCCTGGCTACCAAGCGCGCCGCCGGCAACCGCAAACTTGATCGACACAAAACCGGCCACCGGTTCGGGATAGCTGAGCCCGTGAACGCAACCACTCGGGATCAATACCGCATCACCAGCACGACAATCGAAGCGCCGCTGCGGCGTCTCAATGACCACCTGCCCGGCGGTTATTATCTCCAGCTGACAGAAGCTGTGTCGATGCTGGCCAACAAGCCCAGGACCATGACGATCGATACGCAAGTGATGCCGATAAGCACAGCGCAGGTGTCGCTCTGCAGCGGAGTCCTCGGGTTCGGCTGCCATGATGCGTCAGCATGCCGTCTGATGGCAGCCATAACAAGCAATCAGGTGGCCGAAACTGGCCCCGCCGACTAGGGCTCCAATGCCACAGTGCGCAGACCACCAGGGAGTTCCCTTACAGCTAGCAGCAAAAATCCTGAGGCCCTGCTGGGGTTATCTTCAGCGATCCATTCGCTACTCGTGGTGCCAATACAACCGATGCTGGCAAAGCCATGCACCTTGATCGGACCCTCCCGATACTGGAGAGCGAGGCGCAGCAGCCCACGCAGGCATGCCCAGCAGCTTGCGCCGGTCTCACTCTTACTGTGCGGGAGGTCGGATCCATCACCACAGGTCCTATTCTCCCTGACGCTCAACCACCGCCTCTGCAATTACCCGACCCAGATCATACAAGCGGTAGGGCTTCTGCAGGAAGCCGCGGAACCCAGCCTCGCGCAACTCTTTGGAATCGGCATCGCGGGCAAAACCGCTGCACAGCACGGCCTGCACGCCAGGGTCCATCGCTTTAAGCTCTCTGATGCAATCGATGCCACGCATCACCGGCATCTCCATGTCTAACATCACCGCATCGATGTCAGTACGATGAGCGCGATATTGGGTCACACCCTCGGCGCCATTGCAGGCCTCAATCACCGTGTATCCCAAGGCCGACAGCATCTCGCGCGCTGTTGTTCGCAGTAATTCCTCGTCATCAACCACCAGGATACATCCACTGCCCGACTGCACCGTGCGCTCAGCACGCGTCGCCGCACTGTGGATCTCATCGGTAGCCGGCAGCAGCATGCGGAAGGTTGCGCCCTTTCCTTCAGCGGTGTCAACCGCGATAGCTCCGGCGTGATCGTGCACGGTTCGGTATACAGCCGCCAACCCCAGGCCCGTTCCCTTACCAACTGGCTTAGTGGTAAAAAACGGGTCAAAGGCACGCTCGCGCACCGCGTCAGGCATGCCCACACCGTCATCAATTACCAGGATCTCAACGTATCGTCCGGGCAGCAGGGGCGCCGAGACATCAACCGTCAACTCCTCTTCGAGCACGCAGTCGGCAGTGCGGTAACACAGCACCCCCCCTTCAGGCATCGCATCGCGCGCATTTAAGCCCAGATTAAGCAGCGCATTCTGCAACGAGGCACCATCCGCCACCACCATCCGGTGTTCCGCGTCTAAATGGCTCTCGAGTTTAATCCGGCGATCAATGCTGCGCTCAAGCATCGCCATGGTGTCTTCAACCAAACGATGCACATCAACTGGCGTCGACAAATTGCGCCCGCGACGCGCAAATGCCAGGAGCTTATTGGTTAACTCAGCGGCGCGTTCACCGGTATGCAAGATCCGCTCTGCGAGCTTCGCGTCCTCGCCTTTCAGGCGGCGCGACAAGAGCTCGGATGTCCCAACCATGGCGCCAAGCATATTATTAAAATCATGAGCAATGCCGCCAGCCAACTGCCCGAGAGATTCCATCTTCTGCGCTTGGCGAACCTGATCTTCGAGTTGATTGCGGTCGGTCACATCACGCACCGACACCAACCACAGGGCTCGGTCAGGAACATCAACGCGCCCAATCAACACTTCAGCGTCAAAAGACTTGCCGGCTGGCCCCAAGACCTGCCAAGCAAACAACTCGCCCAAACCATCTTGTTCGCAATGCCGCAGGAACACCGCCTCAGACGACTCGCCACTGGGCTGCTCAGCCTGGGTCAAGTCTAAGAACTTCATGCCGATCAGGCGCTCGCGTGACACCGCAAAATCCACCTCGGCACGACGATTGCAGTCAACAATCGCACCTTCCGAGAGCAAAAACACCGCGTCGCCGGCGTGTTCAAACAAGGCAAAGTAGAGGCGTTCGCGCTGCTCAAGCCGTTCATAGGCATTGCGCAGATCGTCTTCGGTACGCGACACCGCATCGGCCATATCGTTAAAGGCACGCGCCAAGGTGCGAATTTCTTGCGGCCCGCGCACGTCGGCGCGTAGGTCGCGCTGACCCGCTCCGAGTAGGGTGATTTGCGCCTGCAGGCGATGGATCGGACGACGCACACGATATTTCAACACGATGGTGGCCACCAAAATTTGCGCCAATAAGGCGATCACACCCACCACCAAAGCCATCGCGGCCGCAGCACGCGCGGGGCCGAGAATCACGTCAGCAGGATACACTGTGGCCACAATCAGGCCGGTTGGGGCCAACCGGGAGATCGCCACTTGGCCACCATCAGCAAGCGCCAGCAACTCACTCTCCGGACCACTGGCAGCCACCTGCGCCTGCAGTTGAGCGGCGAGACTTTCCGAACCAATAACCACACTGCCATCGCTGCCCCAGACCGCGGTCGCCACCCCGTCACGATCATTCGCAGCAACACGATCAAGCATTCCCGCGAGTGGAACATGATGCATCGCAGCAGCGCGATGGCCGGCCGCCATCATCGGCTGAATTGCGGTAATCATCCAGCGTTCGGTGGCGGGCTCGATATAGGGCGCTGACCAGCGCAGGGCATCGCCTGGCTGCTGCAGCAGGGCCATCTCCTGTGGCAGCAACACGGGATCGCTCGGCAGCAGCGCATCAACCAGTTCGACCAAAGGCTCGCCATAGCCCACCAGCCAGCGTGATGGGCAGGCCACCCCCACCGCAGGCAGGTCTTCACCCCAGGCCGGCCCGTACTCCTCCATGATCGCAAGTACGGGCGCGAGGTCGTCATCAACTGCCTGCGGCGCAACCCAGGCCACCACGCCGTCTTGGTTTAAGCCCAGGCTGCCGTCGCCTTGTGGCTGCAATTGTTGAATGAGGCTGCTGCGGTCGGCGGTGTGGTATTCGACAAGCCGAACCAAGTGATGCAGGTTGCTGCGCGCGGTGGCGAACAACTGGGTCTCGGCGCGGCTTCGTTCATCGCTGGTGCTGCGCAACTCGCGAAGACTGCCACTGGAGTAGCGCTCTGCACTGTGCTGATAAATAACCCATGACGCGATGCCGGTCACGAGGGCGGTGCCCAAGGCCATCGGCAGTAGTGCCTGTCCAACAATACCGATCCGTCGATCGAGACCCATACACAACTATGTTAGAGGGCCAGTTGCGCCAATCCCACCGTAAACCTGCGGCCCATTATCATGTTATCGCAACAGAACCCGGGGTCGGCCTTGGCTCAGAGTTGGCGCTCGAGTTCGCGAACCTGGAGCGCCGTCACCTCAAGCACATGGCCCGTTACCGAAACCGGCAACAGATACTGACTACGCAATTCAAGACGGCTGCGCATGTACAGCCGGTCACCCAAGAAGTAGCGCAACTCCGTTGCTGGCACACCGTTATGCTGACAATGCTGCAGTTCGGCACGATAGCTGACCCATTGACCATCCAACAAGCCGCTCGCGCGCAGCACCTCCGGATGCCGCTCGAGAACCGAACGTGGCCGTGGTCCATCCCGATCGGTCCGCAGCAAAGCCGTCAGTTGCAGCGGCAGCGTCTCCGAACCGTCTGCGTCGGTCACCCGCATCGTGCACTCGAGCGCCAGGGCTTGAGCCGGGAATGGTCGCTGAATAACCACGGTCTCGGTGGCTTGCGGATCCCAGCGGGCGTCGAGGACAAAACCCAAAGCCGGACCACTCGGGCCATCCAGCGATGCAAGCTCCAGCCGCAGCGGTTCACGAGCATGCCCGGTCGGCAGTCCGTGCTCGGTGGTGACCGTGGCCGCGTAGCGCACCAAGTGCTTGAGATCGCTCCCGAGATCAAACAGCAGGTCTGCCCGGGCCGGGAACGCGGCTGGTACCACCGGCTCAGCAAGCAGCGCATGCTGAGCCGGAACACGCTTCTTGGCCGCTGGCGCCACGCCATCGCCACCAAGACTGAATCCAAGCGCGACGGTGGCGACCGCACAGCTCGCGACGGCCACTGCCAGCCAGGGGCCAAGCGCACCAGTGCCGGCCAGGGCACTCGCACTCATAGGCGGCGCCTGTAATGCCGGCGGCGGGAGCGACGTTGGCTCGGCCGCCAAATCGCCCAACAACATGAGCAACAAGGACGCCGCTACGATGCCGCGCCGTTCAAGCCGTTCGGTCAATTGCTTGAGACCGCGATGAATCTGCGACCGCACGGTGGCTTCAGGCCGCTCAAGCGCTGCCGCAACTTCCTGCGGACTGAGATCTTCAACATAGCGCAGCCACATCGGCAGCCGATAGCGCTCGGGGAGGTCGGCCACGGCCTCGCGCACCAACTGGCGCTGCTCGCTGCGCTCCAAATCAGGGCCTTCGCTGCGGCGCAGCAAGGTTTCGGCCTCGCCCACCACGCGCTGACGCCGATCACGCGCGTCTTCCTCACGAAACCGCATCCGGCACGCATTGACCACCGCCTGCAACAGCCAGGCCCGCACCGTGCCGCGTCCCGAATACTGAGCCGCCGAGCAACAGGCGCGCAGCAAGGCTTCCTGCACGCAGTCTTCAGCGTCACTGTCATTGCCGGTGTAGCGCCGGGCCACCCGCACCGCGGTGGGCCAGTGGCGCCGTAGCACCTCTTCCATCGCTGGCCGATCACCATCAGCAACATAGCGCGCGATCAGCAGACGATCGTCCTGGCTATCCAGGGCGTCATCGGCTTCGATCAGCAGGGCAGTTTCACTCTCGGTAACCATGGGCTCTCAACTGGGATGCCATGCCCCGGCCCTGCGTTGCATAAAGCAGGTCAGGAATCAGCACCCATCATGCCAGCATCCGTATCGCTGGCCAGACCGTTGCGCATATCAATCAAGCGGCGCTGCAGCACGCGCTGCTCAATACACGCATGGCAGTCTTCCAATGCCGCTATGAGTCTCGACTTATGCTGTGGCGGACAGTCTGGCGCGGCCTCCAGCAGCGGCAGTTCAAGGCGGTCCCACATCGCGGCGATCAAGGCCTTATCGCCGCGTCGGGCCATGCCCTCCAGCAATTCGGTGGCGGCGCTGCACCGCGCCGGTCCTACCGCGGCCAAACAGGCCGCCAACTGGCGCTCCAAATGTGCGCTGCTCGGGCCTGACCGGCGCCGCAGCACAACCACCATGGCCACTACCAGAACCAAGCTCACCACAACCGCCACAGCTGTCAGCACCAACACCATTGCCCTGTGATGGCGTTAGGCGGCGAAGGAGCAAGCTATCCTTGGGAGTGAGCGGTCGTTCACCAAGGCGCCAGCGCTTGGCCCCCCTCAATTCTCCAGCATGATGCCAGCCATGCACATCACGGTTAATGGCTCGCCGCAGGAGATCGCCGAAGGCGCCAGCGTCGCCGATCTCATCACCATTCTCGACCTGTCCCAGCGTCGCGTGGCGGTAGAAGTGAATAAAGATATCGTGCGCCGAGCCGAGCACGGCACCCACCAACTCCAAGACGCTGATGTGGTTGAAATCGTGACCCTTGTTGGGGGCGGCTGAACCAAGGCTACGCCAGCATGCACCGCGCAATGCTGGACACTGCCGCAAGCGCACCAGACTCCCGACCATGAGCCAGCGCCCCGATACCGCCGAAGCCGAGAGCCTCGCCCCCGAAACCCTTGAAGGGTGGTACGTCCTGCACGACGGCTACACCCTCGACTGGGCCAAGTGGCGCAGCATGCCCGGCGCCGAACGGGCCCTGTTGATCGACGAACTCGCCGCGTGGACCGCCACCGCGGGAACCGTGGAGCAAGGCCAAAGCGCCTGCTACCAGATGCTTGGGCAGAAGTCCGACCTGCTGTGGCTACATTACCGCAGCAGCCCCGCCGAACTTGGCGCCGTTGAACGCGGCCTGCGTAGCTGTGGTGTGTTCGACTATCTCGTGCCGAGCTTCTCGTACCTGTCGGTGATCGAGGCCAGTCTCTACGAGGCCACCGCCATCGCCCACGGCATGCTCGCCCGCAAGGGCATTACGCCCGGCAAAGAAGGCTTTGACGCTGCATTTGAAGCCGAACTCGAGGTACAACGGGCGGCCCTTAACCAGCGCGTGTTCCGCGACATCCCGGCGCAGAACCACATCTGCATCTACCCAATGAACAAGCGCCGCGGCGAGCACGTCAATTGGTACGACCTGTCGATCGACGAACGCCGCAAGCTGATGCGCGGCCATGGCAAGCTTGGCCGCAAGTACGTGCCAGCGGTAACCCAAGTGATCTCGGGCTCGGTAGGCCTCGATGACTGGGAGTGGATGGTCGACCTCCACAGCGACGACCCCCTCCTGTTCAAGAAGCTCGTGTACGAGATGCGCTTCGACCCGGCCAGTTCACGCTACGCCGAATTTGGCGCGTTCCTGGTTGGTCTCAAACTCGACGACAACGCGCTCCGCCAATACCTCGCGCTCTAATCGGCATCCTTGGCGTGCTTCTGCTGAATCTTCAGCAGGTCCGCGTTCAACATCGCATCATCGCCCCGGCGCGCCGGGCGCGGTGGCGCGTCATCAGGGGCGATTGCCAAACGATCAACCCGGGTTATCCGCGACATGTGGACAACCCAATAGCAGGTCGCCCCGATCAAGCCGGTCAGCAGGACCGTCAGAATCCACAGTGTGCGCCCGAAGGGCCACAGTTCTTGTTGTGCTTTAACCAGCTTGTCGGCGTCAAGCCACACCGCGAGCGTACACAACAGATGAACCACGATGGTAACGGCCACCGCAAGCACGAGGACGAAGTCGAGCATAGCTCGATTATCGCTACTCGGTGCGGCAGCCAAGTCTGGAGCGCAGACCTGCGCCCACAGCGCGTCACTGCCAAGGGTGTCCCCAACTCACCCATTGGCCTCGCGCGACAAGCCCACATTGTTAACCCCACGCCAGCATGAGTACCAACCCCAACGACTGTCTTGTCATCGTCCAGGTTTCGAGCCGCAAGGTAGCCGCCACGGTTGCGTGGCGCGATGCCGATGGCGAACGCGTGGTCGCCCACAAGGGCGTGGAGTGCGACTGGTACCACCTAGAAGAGCGCGGCCGCCGCCAAGCGATCGCCGAAGCGCTCAACATGGCCTGCCAGTCGGCCGGAGTTGAGGTCTACTCGGTTTTTGTGTCGGTTGCCGACCCCAGCCTACGCGGCAACTTCGCCACCGGCTTTGCCGACTTCCACGGCGAAACCCTGGTGCTCACCGAGAACGAACGCGCCATGGCCCTAGCCCGCGCGACTCACCAACCAATCGGCACCGAACGCGAAGTGCTGCACGCCCTGCCACAGCGCTGGGCGGTGAAAGATGAGATCGGCGAGAAGGAAGTCGACGACCCCACCGGCGCCCGCGCCAGCCGCCTCACCTGTCACGTACTGCTGATCTCGGCCGGTCGCGAAACGCGATCCGAGATCCAACACCTCCTCGACGGCTGCGAAGTCTACCTCGAGGGCATGATCGCTCAGCCAGTCGCGCTGTACCGCGGCCTGCAGAGCCACCTGCCTAAACGCGGTTCCACCCTGATCATCGACTGCGGCGCCCGCTTCACCTCGCTGCTAGTGCATCGCAAGCAGCGCCTAGTGCACGTTGAGACCCACCCCTTCGGTGGCGACCAACTCACTGAAGCAATCGCCCGCGAGCTCGGCACCGATGTCCTCCAGGCCGAACATCTCAAACGCGAACTCGACATTTCGATTCACGCCGGTTCGCAAGAAATCGAAGGCCAAACCTTTCTGTGGCGTGACGTGCAAGAGCGCCATCGCCAGCTCGCCCCAGCGGCCCGCGTGTGCGCCGAACAACTGCGTGAATTCTTTACCGCCCGAGCCAAAGTGCTACGCGATCTCGAATTGCTCGCGCAGCACGGCAAAGTCCACCTGACCGGCCGCGCCGCCGCCCTCGGTGGCTTGCCGGCCATGATCAAAGACGTGTTCCAAATGCCGGTGGTGTACGGCAGCTCCAAGTCAGACCGCGAAGTGTCGAGCGAATTGGCTGATTTGATGACCGTGGGCCTCGTGCGCCAAGCCGCCCAAGACCGCGAGCGCCGCCTCGCCGAACGCCAGGCCTCAGGCGTCCGCCAGGTAGCCCACGCTGCGTCTGGTCTCTGGGGCTGGCTCACCACCCGCATTCAATAGTCCACCCGATTACCCGCAACCGAACCGAAGCCCCAATCATGACACAGGCGGACGCGATATCCCGCGTCCGCCTGTTGTGCTGTCCGGTGTTTTTCCGCTGAGAAACAGGGCTGAATCATGAACCCAGGCGCGGGTCCTTTGCGAAGGGGTCAGGAAAGCGGACGTTGATCGTATCGACCTTTGAGAGGTCGCCCTGACAGCTCAGGGTATGCACCAGGTTGCGAATCTTGCGTTCGCGACTGAGCCCGAAGCGGTCTTCATTGGGCTGACCCCAGATCAACTTGGTGCCAGGCCTGGTCACAAAAACGATGCCGCGCTGCTGCGCGGTGCCGAGCGGATGGTCGAGGTACACTTCGGTCACCAAACCTTTGGGCAATTCCTCGCGCAGCTGGGGCCACACAGTGAGCAGTTCTTTCATCGCGGCAACGCCACCCTCTTCGTAACCGCGCACCACTGGTTCGCCCTTGGGGCCATCCAACAGCGGCGACAGCACAACGCCATCGCGATCAACCCAGGCCCGCTGACCGCGCGCCAACATCACCGGCAGCACCGGCTGGCGCAAACTCAGGCCAACCGACACCTCACGGATCGGGTCTTGGCCTGGACGCTCACGCCACACCAGCTCCACCACCTCGACGCCAGCCACCGACGGCCGCTTACTGAGGTGGACGGCAAACTCATCCAGCACGACGCGGTCAGGCATGCGACGCAATTGATCGAACCGGTGGAAGCCGCGCAGCCACTGTTCCTGCAACAGGGTTGGCACGCGCACGCCCTCAAAGCGAATCCCCTGCAAGGGAGCTGCGCTCGGTGCGCGCATCGAACTCGCAACGCTCATCGTGCCCACTACCACCAGCGCGGCGATGGCAGCCCAGTTCCACAAGCCAAACGAACGCGCAGCAGTGATGCCATCGAGGGTGCGACTCACGCCAACGGTCACCAAACCAGGCTTCGACGGCGTCGGTGGCTGCGTAACCTTGGGCGTGGCCTTGGCCTTGCGCTTCGCCTTCGGCTTACTGCTAGCCGAGGCGGCCTTGCTGCCGCTTCCCGACTTGGCCGGCTTTGACGCCCGCGGCTTACGACCGGGCTTGCTCTTGGCGTTCTTAGAGGCCGGCTTGGCGCCGTCTTTCTGGCGTTGCGCTGCGGCGATCAGGCCATCAACGTCGACAACATCTTCAGTCATATATTCGGTCGGCATCTCAGTTACTCCTCCGTGCGGCCAGACGTACCAAGCGACGACACAGATCGGCGAAGCCGATGCCGGCCGCCGCGGCCGCCTTGGGAACCAGGCTATGCGAGGTGAAACCCGGCAGGGTATTCACCTCAAGAATATGCAGACCGCCGTCGCGGTCCGCCATCACATCAACACGCGCAAAATCGCGGCACCCACAGGCACGATACGCCGCTAGGCCCAGAGCCTGCAACTCCGCCGCCAGCGCGCCGTCTACGATTTCGTAACGGGTGTCGTCGCTCTCGTATTTGGCTTGGTAATCATAGCTATCCGAAGCCGGCACGATGCAAATCGGGGGCAAGGCCTGGGCTTGCCCGTCCTCATCCTCAATCACCGCAACGGTGTACTCCGGGCCGGCTAGGCGCTCTTCGAGCAACATCGGCACCGGCCCGATATCGGCCACGACCTGCTCCAAGGCTGGCAACAGAAAACCGAGGTTGGCCAGCATGTGCAAACCCACCGAACTGCCGTCTTTCTGGGGCTTGAGCACAAACCCAGCCATGCTCGGCGGCCGAAAGCTGCGCGGGTCTTGCAGGCTGCGCGGATCAAAAGCCTGACCCCACGGCACCGGCAAGTCCTTGGCGCGCAAGGCCTGCTTGGTCGCTTCCTTATCCATGCACAAGGCGCTGACAGCGGCATCAGACCCCACATAGCTGCGCCCGGCGGCTTCGAGTTCACGCTGTAAAACACCGTCTTCGCCATAGGTGCCGTGGATAATATTAAACACAACGGCATCAGGCCGCAGGCTCGTCAGATCAAGGCTATCGGTTACGTCTACGACCTGCACGTCGCAGCCAGCTTCCCGCAGAGCGGCCACGATAGCCGCACCGGAGGTACGGCTCACGGCTGCTTCGCGACCGGGCCCGCCCATCACCACGTCGACACGTTCAGTCATCATCGCCCTCCAACTCACGAGGGTGCAGGTGCAATTCGATCGGGCAGTTCCAGGTTTGTACCTCAAGCTGCAGCGCTACTTGGCGCTTACGCCACGCGCGGCGTCGAATCCGGGTCACCAAACGCGCCACGTCAAGCGCACGCGCCGCGCCCTCGTTCACAATAAAATTAGCGTGCCGCTCGCTCACCACGGCCTCACCAACCCGGGCTCCCTTGAGACCCAATTCGTCGATCAGTTTGCCGGCCGGCAATTCAGGGCTGGGGTTTTTGAAACTGCACCCGGCGCTGCGCAGCGCCAAGGGCTGTGAGGCGGCCTTGAGCTGCTTGAGCTCGGTGGCCCGTGCCCGCAGCGCCTCTGGATCACCAGTTGCGAGTTCCAGCTCAACACCCAAGAACACGGTGCCAGCCGGTAAGCCATTGCAGCGATACGCCGCCGGCACCGCTGCCCGTCCCAGCCAGCGCGGCTCGGGCTCACCGGGCAGCAGCACTTCAACGCGGCGTGCGAAGTCGAGAATCCAACAATGCGCGGTGCCGGCATTCATTTTCAGCGCGCCACCAATCGAGGCCGGTACACCAGCCAAGCCTTCTGGACCGGCTAGACCAGCCTCGGCACAGATCCGCACCAACTTGGCGAGTTCAGCAGCGCCGCCGGCATGCACCACAGCACGGCCGCCACACAGCGAATCGATCTCAATCGCAGAGAAGGCCTCGCCCAAGCGAACCACCGGTTCGTCCACGCCGTCATCACCAACCAAGAGATTGGCGCCCTTGCCGAGCCAGCGGGCCCCAGCGGCCACCAATTCGGGAAGATCACGCCGGTCTTCCAAGGTCACCACCTCGGCCGGGCCACCAATACGAATCGTGGTCAAGCGCGACAGTTCGCGCTGCTCAACCTGATTGCGTTCACGTAGTTCGGCGCTGAGCATCAAACCTCCGCCTCGTGCAAAGCCTGCAATACCTCGGCGCTATGCGTGCCAACGTCACCCGCTCCCAACACCAAGATCGTGTCGCCAGCGTGAGCCCGCGCCGCCAAGAAGGCGATGCCTTCGGCTGGATGCGGCGCGTACTGCGCGCTGCTACGATCGCTACGTCCGCCAGCAATGGCCTCAGCGAGGTCGCGCCCGCCAACGCCAGCGATCGGTTCTTCGCCTGCAGCGTACACCGGCAACACCGCCACACTGGCGGCCTGGTCGCAGGCGGCAACGAAGTCGTGAAAACAATCGGCGCTGCGGGTATAGCGGTGCGGCTGAAACAGCACGTGAACCGCACCGCCAGCCAAGGCAGCGGCCGCGATGGTGGCACGCAACTCGGTGGGGTGATGCGCGTAGTCTTCCACCACGCGCACCCCGCGCTGTTCGCCGTGCACGGTAAAGCGCCGCCGCACGCGCGAACAATTTGACAGACCGCTCGGCGTTACGCGTTCATCGACATGACGCGCGGCAGCAATCGCCATCACCGCATTTTCAACCATGTGCCGCCCCGGCAAAGGCACCAGCACTTCGCCAAGATCCGCGCCATGTTCGCTGATCCGGCACCGCGTGCCCTCGGCGCCATAGGCACAATCAAAGGCGTGAATCATGCCCTGCTCAATGCCGCAGCTGATCCGGGCACAGGTCAAGCCCTCGGTCACGCGCACATCCAGACCGCTAGCCGGCTCGACCAGCACCCCACTGGGGCCGATGCCGTCGAGCCAGGTCCGGAAGGTTTCGCACAGCGCGGCAAAGCTGCCGTAATGGCGCAGGTGCTCGCTCTCGAGATTGGTGACCACCGCCACGTCTGGTTCAACGTGGGCAAAGCCGCCGTCAGACTCGTCGACCTCGGCCACAAACAGACTGCTGCCACCAACCCGTGCACCAGACATGCCCAATTCAGGCACGCTGCCACCAACCATCACCACCGGATCGGCTCCACAGCCAATCAGCAGGTGCCCGATCATCCACGCCGTGGTGGTTTTGCCGTGGCTGCCCGCCACGGAAACGGTGCGCGAGCCACGCATCAACTCGGCCAAGCAGGCCGGTCGTGATAATATTTTAACGCCACGACGACGCGCCGCGCGCAACTCGGCGTGATCACCGGGCACCGCAGAGGAGTGAACCAAGAGGTCTACGTTGCCGCTGTCGATGTGCTCGGGATCGTGCCCCAGAGCCACCGCAACACCCTCTTCACCGAGGCGCCGTACGGTGCCGCCGTGGGCGAGGTCACAGCCCGACACACGCGCACCGGCGGTACGCAGTAAGGGCACCAAGGCACTCACGCCGGCGCCGCCAACACCCATCAGATGCACATGCCGATCTCTAAACGGGCCGCTGTTCATGCCGCCCTCCGCTGAGTCGCCAAGACCAAGTCGGCCACAGCCTGAGCAGCCGCCGGACGGGCCAAACGCTGGGCATTGCAGCCAAGCTGGCGCACCAGCTTTCGCTCGCGCGCCAAACGGGTCACCAGACGGGTCAAGCCAGCCGCATGCAGACTATTTTGCGGTAAGACCACGGCGCCACCAAGCCGCGCCACGGCGCGCGCATTGGCGGTTTGATGATCATCGGCGGCCCACGGCAAGGGCACGTAAAGCGCCCCAATGCCGGCGGCGCACAGCTCGCTAACCGTGGTGGCACCAGCCCGGCACAAGGCCAAGTCGATACGCTCGTACAAAGCCGCCATGTCGTGGCAGAAGGTCTCCACCTCAGCGCTGAGACCGGCCTCGGCATAGGCAGCGCGAACCCGCGGCGCGTCTTGCTCACCGGCCAAATGGATCAGATGCAAACCCGGAATCGCGGCCAGGGCTGGCGCGGCCTCAGTCAGAACCGCATTGAGACTGGTGGCCGCCAAGCTGCCGCCCATCACC
This sequence comes from Planctomycetota bacterium, assembly GCA_027859175.1. Lineage (GTDB taxonomy): Bacteria > Planctomycetota > UBA11346 > UBA11346 > UBA11346 > GH22. The sequence goes on from JAQIBG010000117.1 coordinate 39,868, forward strand.
AAGACCCGCAACTGCTTGTTGCCACCGCGTTCACGGGCCGCAAAGGCACGCACCGGATTGCCTAATTCTTGAACTCGACGCAACGAACGCTTGGCCTCGGGAAACTGCGTAACCACCGTGCGGGCCAAACGCGCAAGCAGACGATTAGTGCGCCCCGCGCGCGCGTTTTGCTCAAGCACCACCACCGGCCGACCGGCCAGGGGCGCCAGCAAGCCTGGCAGCAAAGAGGCATACCCGCCCAAGGCCACCACCACGCGCGGCGGGTGATCGCGCAATTCACGCCACACCTGCCACGCCTGGCGCAGCGAACGCAGGATCCAACGCGGCGAACGAATACGCGGACGCGACAACCCAAACGGCAGCAGGGTTACCCCCGCCGCTGGCACCAATTTGGCTTCGATACGATCAGGGTCACCGACCCAACGTAACGGCGCCACACCCCGGCGTTGCAGCTCGGCCGCAACAGCCAGGCCCGGGAACACATGGCCCCCGGTACCGCCGCCACACAGCAGAATGCCAGCCGGTTTCACCATCACAGCGCGGCCTCGGTTTTATTGCGCGAGCTACGCACCACCGCGGCACCGATACGACTCGTGGCGCGTGCCTCAACGCTCAGATCACGCGGGCAGCTGCGCGCCACGGCGTCGAGCACGCCAAGACAGGTCAAACACACCACCAGGCTAGAGCCGCCGTAGGAGATGAACGGCAGAGTCAGGCCCTTGGTCGGCAGCGCACCGGTTACCACCAGCATATTCCAGAACCCCTGGACGCCGATCAGCACCGTGCAACCAACCGCCAACAAGCGTTGATGACGATCGCGCGTGCGGCCCGCGATCAGCATGCCGGTCCAGGTGAACAGCAGATACCCCGCCGCCACCGCCAAGCCGCCAATCAGACCAAGCTCTTCGCACACGACGGCGTAAATGAAGTCGGTATGATTCTCTGGCAGGTAGCTGTTTTTCGACATGCCTTGCCCAAGCCCAACGCCGTTCACGCCACCTGACCCAATCGCAATAAAGCTTTGCTTGAGATGATAGGCAGCGTCGTTCTCGGGATTCATCGGATCGAGGAAGGCCAGAATACGTTCACGTCGATAGGCGGTTTGGAAAACGGCGACGTACAACACCATCGGCACGCAGGCTAGGCCTACCACCAGGCTGTAGAACCAGTTGGCACCGGCGTAGAACAGCATCGTCCACAGCACGATCGCCAACACGACAATTGAACCGAGATCTTTGGTGCGATACACCAACACCGCCAACACCGCAAACGCCGCCATCGGCAACAGCACGCCATACCAGTTGACGCGAACACGCTCTTCAACCCGCATCAGATACCAGGCAACCGATACGATCAGCGTCAACTTGGCGAACTCTGCCGGCTGAATCGACACCGGGCCCAACTGAATCCAGCGCCACGCGCCATTAATCGGACGCATGAATTCGCGCGCCACCACCAGCATCGCCAGCGTGCCAAGAGCTGCGGCGGCAACCAACAGGGGCTTGCGCAGATGTTCGGTCCCCGAGCGACTGATCAGCGCCGCCATCCCGAGGCCAGCAGCCAGGGCAACGAACTGACGGATCAGATAACTGTAATTGGTGCCATCAATACCGCGGCCGGTGGTTGTTGAAGCTATCATCACCAAACCGAGCCCGCACAGGGCGAGCACCGAGGTCCACAACATTGAGCGTAGGATCGTAATCGTCATGGGCTCACCTCAGCTTGAGCGTGGCCAGCGCGAGAATCGCGCATAACGCAGCCAAAACCCAGAATCGGAACACGATGGTCGTTTCCGGCCAACCCCGATACTGAAAGTGATGATGAATCGGCGCGCAGGCGAACAGACGCTTGCCGCCGGTTGCCTTGAAGTAGCCGACTTGGAGCGCCACCGAGGCACCCTCAAGGAAAAACACAAACCCAACCAGCAAGATCAGAAACTCCTGCTTGGTGGTGAGCGATACCATGGCCAGCACGCCGCCGAGAGCCTGCGATCCGGTGTCGCCCATGAACACCTGCGCCGGCGCCGCGTTGTACCACAAGAACCCCAGGCAAGCCCCGGCCACGGCGGCACAGAACACCGCCACCTCTTGCGCGCCAGGAACATGGAAAATGCCAAGATAGTGAGCAGCCACAAAGTGCGATGCAGCGTAAGCGATGCCAATATAGGCGATCATGGCAATCAACATCGTACCGCCAGCGAGGCCATCCATCCCGTCGGTGAAGTTCACCGAGTTCGAACACGCAAAGGTCACCACCAAAGACCACACCACCAAACCGATAAAGCCGATCGGCAAAGCGTATTCCAAGGGCAAGAACGGCGCCGTCACCGCGCCACTGACGCTGTGCGACTGGGTCACCTGCCAACCAAAGCGCGTGGCCGTTTCCAGGCTGTCGGTATCAAGCGGCAAAGGCGCAACGCCACCAATGATCATCGCCTCGTCGATCGACGCGAACCAGTAGCCAACGCCAATGCCCACCGCAAGCTGCAAGGCCATCTTGGTCTTTTTTGACATGCCAACCGCGCCAGCAAATATTTTGGTGCGATCATCAAGGAAACCCAGGCAGCCAAAGGCCAACATGGTAAACAGCAGCAAGGGCGTTTGCGGATCGGCCGGATGACACCACAGGATCGCCGCGATAGCGGCACAGGCGATCAAGCCAAGACCACCCATGGTGGGGGTGCCACGCTTGGCGTCGCGCATCGCGTCAACCACGGCTGCGCCTTCACCCTTGCCACCCTGCTCGCCAAACTTCTTGCGTCGCAACCAGCTGATCAGTCCTGGCATCACCAGCAACATCAACAGAAACGAGGTTAAAGCGGCCGCAACCACACGCACCGAGGTGTAACCGAACAGGCGGAACGGACCAAACTGCTCAGACCATTGTTCGAGCAGACTTAGCATCGGTCGACCTCCTTATACGCACCCGTGCCGGGGCCATAGCCGGTACGTCGTTCCAGGCCACGAACTACGGCATCGAGCCCACTACTACGGCTGGCCTTGACCAACACGCTGGTGGGGCCAACTGCAAAACGTTCGAGAATCAGTTCCACCGCGGCGTCGCAGGTTTCAACCTCGCGGCAGTCACGCCCGCCCGCTGCGCGGTAGCCAGCAGCAATCGCACCCGCCACCACGGTAATAACGGGCACGCCCAAGCGCGCCGCCTCGCGGCCAACCTGGGCATGCAAGGCCTCGCTGGTGGCCCCGAGTTCGCCCATGGCACCCAGCACTGCTATGCGGGCCCCGCCTTGACTGGCCAATACACCCAGGCCAGCACTCATGCTCGCGGGGTTGGCGTTGTAGCTGTCGTCGAGCACACGGTGCTGACCAAGGCCCTTGAGCATCAAGCGCCCACTGGTGGCCCGCACGCCGGCCATATTCCTCAGCGCCTGCTTCGGCTCAACGCCGGCAGCTACCGCCGCATGCCAGGCCAACGTCGCGTTCACCAGGTTATGCTGGCCGACCAAATTGAGGCCAACCTCGCCGACCGGCGTACGCAGGGTCAAGCCCGAATCGGCCAACTCGCCAGCCACCGGACAGCCCGGGTCGCCAACCACCGTCAGCACACCATGCGCGGCCGCGCCACGAATGATCGCGAGCACGCCATCGACATCGGCCGCATGGGATTCGCACACCTGTTCCAAACCATGCCGAGCAAACAGCAGCCGCCCACCATCGGTGATGGCCGCGAATAACTCACTCTTACCCCGAGCGACTCCCTCGATGCCGCCAAAGCCTTCGAGATGGGCCGGCCCGATCGAGGTGATAACGCCGATGTGCGGTTGGGCGATGGCCGCCAATTGGGCGATCTGACCACAGCCCGCAGCGCCCATCTCCACCACCACGAAGCGCGCTTCCGCTGGCGTGGCGAGGATGGTCAGGGGCACGCCCAGCTCATTATTGTAATTACCGCTGGTCGCGTGCACCACCTGGCTGCCGCCGCAGGCCGCCGCGATCAGTTCTTTGACCGTGGTTTTGCCGTTCGATCCGGTCACACCGATCCACACCGCATCGTCACGCGAAGCCCGAAAGGCCGCCGCGAGTGCAGCCATGGCCTGCGCCACCGACGGCACAACCAGCACCGGCACCGACAGGTCCAGAATTTCAGTCGCCAGAACCAGCACGGCCCCGGCTTCAACAGCGGCGCCAGCGTAGGCGTGGCCGTCTACGTGTTCGCCTTTGAAACAGGCGAACAGCATACCGGCGGTCACCCGGCGCGAATCGATTGCGGCACCGTGCGCGGTCACCGCATCGCGGGCCCCATGCCAACGGCCGCCGGTTAGCGTTTCGGCCTGCTCGGGTTCCAGGGCGAATGGTCCGGGCCGATTCATGCCACACCACCGATCGCACGCAGCGCCGCACGATCGTCCCAAGGACGACGCTCGGCGCCAATGACTTGCACGGTTTCATGGCCTTTTCCGCACACCAACACCACACCGGTGGGGCCGGCCAGGTCATAGGCCAACTGCAAGGCGGCACCGCGGTCGAGCACTTGATCAACCCGCTCGAGTTCGGCCGGGCCCAAGTCCTGGCACATCGCGGTTACAATCGCAGCGGGGTCTTCGCTGCGCGGATTATCGCTGGTTAACACGGCGCGATCAGCCGCCACCGCTGCGCGACCCATCGGGGCGCGCTTACCGGTATCACGATCGCCACCACAACCAGCCACGCACACTAGGCGCCGCCGCGGGTGAGCTTCGCGCAAGGCTGCCACTGCTGCGGCCACCGCACCAGGGGTATGCGCATAGTCAACGTAGGCCAGAGGCCGCTCGAGCACCAGCTCCATCCGCCCCGGCACAGCCGGAGCCGTGGCCAAGCGGGCACAGCAGGCCGCGAGGTCGCCACCCACCGCGCTTGCCAGCAGCGCACCGGCCGCGGCGTTCCAGGCATTAAAGGCGCCCGGCTGACGAACCGGCAAAGCCAGCTCATCGCCATCAAGACACAAGCGCCAGCCATCAGGAGCTGGCTGCAAACGTGCCGCACCGGCACCAAAGCCAAGACTTAAGACGCGCCCACCAGCGGCGCGTACCGCATGGGCAATCGCACCCGAACGCGGATCATCGGCATTGATCACGGCCAAGCCCTTGGGCATCAACAGGCGCGCAGCGCGCAGCTTGGTGGCCACGTAGGCGGCATGGTGGCGGTGATAATCGAGATGGTCGGAGCCAATACCGGTGAAGGCCATGGCCGCGAAGCGGAGACCAGCCAAACGGTGCTGATCAATTGCGTGCGACGACACCTCAACAGCAACGCCCGGGCACTCAGTTGGCAAATCGGCCAAAAAACCGTGCAACTGCTCGGCCGGCGGCGTGGTGTGAGCCCCAACGCGCTCGCTGGTGCCATCATGCAAGCCGAGGGTGCCAACGCGCGCTGCGGCCTGGCCCAGGCAACACCACGCATACCACGCGCTAGTGGTTTTGCCGTCGGTGCCGGTCACGCCAAGCAGGGGTGGACACTGCTGGTCAATCCCATGGGTAACCGCCGATACCCGCGCGGCGGTGTAACGCGCCGACGGACTACGCCAGTTTGAACCGAGCGGCGTCGGTGCGTCATCGCTGATCACAACGGCAGCACCGCGTGCTCGTGCGTCTGCGCTATGCGCGGCGCGGCGAGCACCAGTGGCAACAAAAATCGAGCCCGGTTCAAGGCGACGACTGTCGGCCACCACCGGCACGGCGGGAGCCTGCGCACCCGCCGAAAGAAAAACCTGATGTCGCAATACGTGACGCGTCATGGCGCGCCCTCGGCATCGGGCGCTTGGTCCAGATCAGGGCGTGCGCCTGGCTCATTGTCCAAGGCAAACTGCAGCACGCGCTTGACCACCGGGGCGCCAGTCTGCGAACCGTAATGCCCGTTGGCGCGGGGGTCATCCACCACCACCAAACACAGATACTTCGGCCGTACGTCGTGGCCAGCCGGAGCCCAGGCGACAAAAGAGCCGATGTGGCTTTCTTTTGAGTATTTGCCGTTGACCAGCTTCTCGGTGGTGCCGGTTTTACCGGCCGAGGTCCAGCCTTCCAACTGTGAACGCTTACCGGTGCCGGTGGTCATGGTCTCCATCATCGCGCGCTCAATCGCGTCGGCGTTGGCCTTGCTGAAAACGCGGCGCGGATCTGGGCGGAGCAAGGGGACATTGAGGTCGGTTTCGGCGCCATCACCCTCACGCATGTAGATGCGCTTGATGATCCGCGGCGGCTGCCACACACCGTCGTTAGCAATCGCGGCGTGCGCCATCGCCATCTGCAAGGGCGTAACCGCCAATTCATGGCCCATCGGCACCGACATGCACGAGCCCAATAAATTCCAGCGCTTGCGCGGCAACACGATGCCCGCGTCTTCACCCGGCAATTCGAGGCCGGTAGCGCGGCCAAAGCCAAAGCGGTGAATCCAGTCGTACAGACGCTCAGGGCCGAGCTCGATACCGAGCTTGGCCATCAAGATATTATCCGACTTGGCGATACCCTGCAGCACCGTCAAGCGCCCGTGCGGGTGCGAATGGATGGTCCGCTTAGACCGGCCATGGCGATAGGTCCAGCTGCCGTTTTCACAGTCGATCACGGTGTCCCACCCGGCCACGCCATCAGCCACGGCGGCACCGGCCACCAGGGGCTTCATGGTGGAGCCAGACTCGTAAACGAAGGCCAAGGCATTGTTGCGGAAGCTGGCGGGATCGGCCGAACCAAAATCGGTGAGGCTGAAGGTGGGCCAACTCGCCATCGCAACGATCTGCCCGGTTGCGGGCCGCACCACGATACCGGCGGCACCCGCCGCCTTGTGCTTGGTCACCGCTTCGAGCAAGGCCTCCTGCAATTCATGTTGGATCGCCACTTCGATAGTGAGTTGCACGTCGGCGCCCTGACGGGCCGCCAAGCGTTCGCCGCTCGAGCTGATCAAGGGCCGGCCACGCGCGTCAACCGACAAGGTCTCACGCCCATCGTGACCACGCAGGTATTGGTCGCAGGCCTGCTCGATGCCAGCGCCGCCGGTGCCATCATCGAGCACAAAGCCAAGAATGTGCTGGGCCATGTCGCCATGCACATACTTGCGCTGATAGGAACGGCGCAGGGTCAAACCCTCGAGGTAGCGCCCGTGGTGCTCCTCGCGGTACAGGTCCATCCAGGTGCGAAGCGCGGTGGCCTGCTCGTCTGACACATTTTCGGCGATCAGACGACCGTTGCCCTTGGCGGTGAATTCATCGCGGAGTTCGTCGCGGCCGGCGCCGAGAATGCGCTCGAGTGCCACCATGGTGGCGAGCTTGTCATTCATGTAGCCGGGATCGGCGTACAAATTCCACATGCCGCCCGATACCACCAAGGGATTGCCCCTGGCATCGAGCACTTCGCCGCGCGAGGCCTTGATCCGCCACACGCGGCTGCGCTGGCGCTCGCCGAGGTCTGAGAAGTGTCCGGCCTGCTCCACCTGGAGGTGGTGCAGGCGATATGCCAACAAGCCAAATAAAGCAGCGAACACCGCGCATGTAATCGCGGTGCGCCAGGGTTGAGCTGAGGCCGGAACCAGATTCTCGGACATCGCCTACTCGCGCCCTCCCGCTTGGTAGAGCGCCATCCGGGCTGGTTCAATGTCGAGCTCCAAGCGCTTGACCGCGCGCTCAACCAAAGCCGGGCTCGACTCCTGCTCAACCACCGCGCTCAAACGCTCGCGACGATGCAACAGGTCAAGCTGAGCCTTGCGATCGGCGCCACGCTGCCGTTGCAGCTGGGCTTCTTCGCCACCGAGCATGGCCGTAGACACGGCCAGCAGCAGGGCGGCCACAAGCCATGCTGCGAACACGGTGCCATGGATAATGCCCCAAGTGATTCTCATGATGCCCCCGTCACAGACCGCTTCGCGCAAACGCCACCAGCCATCACCCCCACGCGAGATGACAACTGCAGCGCCCACGGCCCACGGCCCTGGTTGAAAAATGGGAGACCCCGGGACGACCGCGACGCATTGCCCCCACGCGAGCAGCGTCGTTGTCCGAGCCCCACGCGGCCCGCTTGTCCCGGAGCACTCACCATCTGCCGGGCAGGCCAGTGGCCTGCCGGGGAGATGGTCATCTGCTCACCCATCACCTAAGCCTTCATCAGGCTCGGCTTGTGCCTCGGCCGGAGCCGTGGCTTCATGTGGTGCCACCGCCCAACGCAACTTGGCCGGGGCACTGCGGCGGTTGGCCGCCAGCTCGCTCTTGGTGGCGGTGACCACCTTCTTGCTGACCTGCGCCAGCGTGCCCGCATGGGCATGAGCCTTGAATGCGCGCTTGACCAATCGGTCTTCCAGGCTGTGGAAGGTGATGATCACGGCGCGCCCACCCGGTCGTAACAGGCCGGGGATAGCGGCCAGTAAACGCTCGAGTTGCCCCACCTCATCGTTGATCGCGATGCGCAGGGCCTGGAACGAACGCAGCGCCGGATGGCGCCGCTGCGAGCCGCCGATGGCAGCGCGGATGACCGCTGCCATCTCACGGCCGGTGCGCATGCCGTCTTCACGGGCACGCTTGAGGGCTGGCGCCACCTGACGCGAGCGCCGCTCTTCGCCGTAGTACCACAGCAAGTCGGCCAAGTCGTTTTCCGACAGGCGGTCCAAAAGATCGAGCGCGGTTTCCTTGCACCCATCACCCATGCGAAGATCCAGGTCATGGTCAGACCGAATCGAGAAACCGCGCTCGGGCTCGTCGAGCTGCATGCTGGAGACCCCGAGGTCGGCCAGCACGCCGTCAAAATGTTCGCTGCGCTCAAGCAGGCCCTCGGCCACGCCGGCATAGGTGCCGTCATGCAACACCAGGGCGTCGCCGAAGCGCTCCAGGCGCTGCGCCGCCAAGGCGCGTGCGGCTGGGTCGCGATCGATGCCGAAGACTTCAACCCCACGCTCGAGCAGGCTCTCGCTGTGCCCACCGTAGCCGAGGGTGCAGTCGAGCATGCGCTCCCCCGCCACCGGGGCGAGGTGCTCCAAGACCTCCTCACGGAGGACGGGAACGTGCCGATCATGGCAGTCTGCTGGAGCATCGTTCACCGCGTGCTCGGTCTTAAGCGCTAACGGCCAGACCGGCGCTCGCGCTGGTCGGGGCCACGGCAGTGCGCCGCAGGAAGTTCAAATAGGGCGAAGCTTCGGCCACACCGCCAAGGCGGCGTTCCAGGCACTGCAGGCGCAGCGCTGCTTGCTCGGTGGCATCAGCCACGTCACCGCTGGTGGTGGTCACCATCAGGTCCATCGCTTCCAACAGGCTCATCAGCTTGGGATCATGCATCGTGCGTTCCTCGCAAGTCGGCGGCTGGGGGAGACCGCGGTTCACAAAGAAACCCCCTATACGTGAATTGGGCGGCCAGAGCCGCTTGTTTCACTCTAGACACTCAAGAATGGTGGCGGCGCGGCCGGGCCGGTCGCCAGATCCTCCTGGGCAGTGATCCACCGTTGCCAGTCATCGGGATGCCAAGCAAGAACGGTGACGTTGGTAGAAAACATGTAGACCTCGCGCTCGAGCTTGAGGTAGTCGACAAAGTGGGCCGGAAGCACGATTCGGCGCTGGGCGTCAACCGCCATGCGTCGCACCGCACCGTTGAGGTTGGCGATGTAGTAGGCCTGGGCCGCTGGATCGAGCTGCGGGTTGGTACGCAGGGCATCTTCACGGCGCTGGAGCTCGGCCTCTTCCATCAACACCACCACCGGGAATTGCTCCCCAGTCAGCGGCAAAGTCATGCGATCGGGGCGTCCGCACACGTAGCCTTCCGTCTCGACCTGCGCAATCGCGCGCGCTCCCTTGGGAAGCGTCACCTGGTTTTTGGGTGATAGTCGTTGCGTTGGTATTGCTACATCCACGGAGGTTGCCCCACTTGAGCGATTGCGACTATTTGCAACTGAGCACTACTTTCAACTACTTCTTGCTACGCAGGCAGTACGTTGTTCACGTCAATTAGTGGGTCCTTTCTGATCCCATACCTTATAATGTGCTTTTGGGCATTATCGGACACGGAGCCATCAGCCCAGAGGACGAACCCCACCCACCTGCCCTGCAACTGAGCACAAACGCCCAGTCGCGTGACCGAGTCCGGCCCAAGCCCCTTGAGTTACCCCGCGCCGCGCAGACTCTACCCGCAGCATGCTCGCACCTGGCGCCGCTAACTGGTCTCTGCCGATCGGAACCCTGTTCGGGATCCGTATCCGGGCGCATTGGTCGATGCTGTTCTTGGCCCTATTCGTGGTCGCCCGGCACCTTGAGTACAACACGCCCTGGTACTGGCTCCCAGTGCTGGTGGCAGTGCCCTTCGCCTCGGTGTTGCTCCACGAGTTTGGCCACAGCCTGACTGCCCGTGCGGTGGGCGGCGACTCGCGCGAAATCATCATGTGGTTCTTCGGTGGCCTGGCGATGACCCAGGTCCCCGCTACGCCCGGCAAACGCTTCCTGGTCACGGCCATGGGCCCAGTGGTCACGCTGGTGCTGGCCTTCGCCGCGGTGGCCGCCATTGGTGCCGTTCCGCCGCCCTTTGGCGACGCGGGCGCATTTTACGCCAAGGCCAGCCTCCGCTTCGGCGCGATCGCCCCGCTCTTTACCGCCGTGGCGGTCACCAACACCTGGCTGCTGCTGTTTAACCTACTGCCCTGCTATCCGCTTGATGGCGGCAGTATGCTGCGCTCAGCGCTGTGGCCGGTGCTCGGCCTGACCAAGGCCATGGTGGTTACCATCTACTGCGCCTATGTGGTGCTGGTGCTCCTGCTGATCTACGCCTTCTCCTATGCCGACGTATTCATGGGCCTGCTGGCTGTGATGTTGCTGTTTACCGTCACCCAAGAGCACCGGGCGATACGAGCCGGCTTCGACCCCTACCACGGCGGCGCCATTGGCACCGGCACCGATCGCTATGGCCAAAGTCAAACCTGGCTGGAGCGCAAGCGGGCCGAACGGCAGCGGAATCAGGCCTCCAAAGACGCGCAACGCCAGCGTGACCTGGAAGCCGAGCTCGACCGCCTGCTGGAAAAAGTCAGCACGGAAGGGCTGCCCAACTTGACCGCCAAGGAACGCAAGTTCCTGGAGGCTTATAGTAAGGCTAATCGGTCGTAGACGGCGCGGTTGCGCGCCGTGGGTCCTGGGATGGGTCATAGGGATAGCCAGGTATCCCATGCAAGGCATTGGGCCCGCCCCGCGCCTAAGCCTGCTTGCAGGCGTTCCAGGACCCAGGACCCAGGACCCGAACCCGCACTGCCTCATCTCACATCGTGAAATCGCAGCCAAAACACTACTGAAACAGGTAGCTCGCGGCCAGGCTCGTAACATCCCACTTCGCAGCGGAGCCCCTTCGTCATATCATTTCGTGAAATGGAATTTCACAATACGATATGACTCAGAGCCTCGATCGCGCCTTCGACCTCCTGGAAGCCGTTGCCAAGCACGGCGCACCGGCGCCTCTGTCGGCCTTGGCCAAGGCTTGTGAACTGCATCCGGCCACGGCGGCGCGCCTGCTACAGAGTCTCGTTGCACGCGGCTATCTGGAGCAGCCCATTGCCAAAGGCCCGTACTCGATTGGCCCGGCCCCGTTTGCGCTGTGCCAGCTAGCGCCCTATCGCCCCGACCTGCGCCACGCGGTCAGCGATGTGGTCGACCAGTTGGCGCGTGATCTTCGCGTCACCGTTACCGCCAGCGTGCTGCGCGGCGGCCGGCGCTTTCACCTCGCCAAGTGCAGCGGCGATCAAGAGGTGACGGTGAGCGACGCCTTGATTGAGTCGCCATTCATTTACCGGGCTCCCACTGGCCGCCTGCTGCTCGCGCAGTTGAGCGTGCCCGAACTCGCGAGCTTCATGCACACGCACGGTTACCCCAGCCAGCTGTGGCCCGATATCCGCAGCGCCGACGACCTCGCCGCCCAACTCGCCCCCCTGCGCGAGCGCGATGAGATCATCGACCAACGCCCCGAGGTGGTGAGCCTCGCTCGCCCCTTGCGTCAAGCCGGCCGCGTGGTGGCTGCGCTTGGCGCCTTCCTCCCTACCGAACGCTACACCGACAGCCACGCGGTGCGCGTTCGCCACGGCATGGCCGAAGCGGCCAGCACCATCGAAACACGTCTGGAGCACCCATGACTGATCGCCCAAACATCATTCTAATCTTTCCCGACCAGTGGCGATTCGACTGCCTGTCGTGCCTCGGCCATCCCAGTCTGAGCACGCCGTTTCTCGACCGCATTGCCAATGAAGGCACTCTGTTTGAGCGCGCCTACTCCAACAGCCCGACGTGCATCCCGGCCCGCGCCTGCCTCGCCACTGGCCTGTCGCCACACCATGCCGGCCGCGTCGGTTACTGTGAAAACCACGCCTGGGATTACCCCCACACCTGGATGCGCTGCCTCCGTGATGACGGCTACCAAACCATGCTGGTCGGCAAATCACACTTCGCGCCGATGCGGGCGCACCTCGGCTTCGAGCAATCACGCATGTACGAGGCCAGCGTCCGCGAACCAGGCTTCGTATCCGACTACCACCGCTGGCTCGAGCGCGAGACCAAGGGCTTGGTGCGCGACACCGCCCTCGATATCAACCCCAACACCTGGTATTGCCAACCCTGGACCGCCGACGAACGCCTCCACCCCAACGCGTGGAGCACCGACCAAGCCGTCGACCTGATTCGCGACCGCGATCCAACCCGCCCCTTCGCGATGCAGTTGGCCTACCACCGGCCACACCCGCCCATCGACCCGCCGTGGTCGTGGTACCAGGAGTATCGCGATATGCCGCTGGCCGAGGTGCCGGTTGGCGATTGGGCCCAACATTACGACCAGTTGAAAACCGCCGATGGCATCAAGAACGGACGGCTCCCTGAGCGTGAGCTGGCCCGGATGCGGCGCGGCTACTTCGCTCAGATCGCCCATCTCGACCGAGCGATTGGCCTCCTGTGTGAATACCTGCGCACCAGCAAAACCCTCGGCAACACCTGGCTGGTTTTCTGCAGCGACCACGGCGAAATGCTCGGCGATCATCATCAACTGTGGAAGGCTTCACCGTTCGAAGGCGCAGCCCACATTCCCATGATCGTGCGCGCCCCCGATGGCACCGGCCGCGGCCAGCGAAGCCAGGCCGTGGTCGGCCTGCATGACATTCTCCCCACCTTCCACGAGATCGCCGGCTGTGCCGTCCCCGAGCAGGTTGACGGCAGCAGTCTGATTCCGCTGATGCAGGGCACGAAAAGCCAAGTCCGCGAATGGATGCACGGTGAACACGCCGGCGCCGATGGCTGGCAATTCGTCACCGACGGCGCGTTCAAATTCGCTTGGGAAAGTCGTAGTGGCAAAGAGTTCGCCTTCGACCTCGTCCGCGACCCGCGCGAACTCCACAACCTAGCCGCCGACCCGGGCGCCGACGAACGCGTTGAGCTGTGGCGGCAACGCTTGATCGGGGTGCTCGCTGAACGCCCCGAGGATGGCCTCAGCGATGGCACCAGGTTGATCGCGGGCACAGGACTGAAAGCGGCGCGCCCTTGGGTGCCACGACTCGCGGGCTACTGAAAACCAGAGCCTGCTTAGTCTGGCAGGCTCTGGAGGCCGCGAATACCCTTTACAATTCGCTGAAAACTCAGTGATTGCTTGCCATTTGCGCCTCGCAAGGATAGCGTCGCACGATCGGGAGGAGAGCATGTCGCCGTAGATATGCCTACGCGACGGCGATGGACGACACAATGGTTCGACCCAACACCATGGCGCAACTGCGTGACGAGATGGTTCAGCTGGAGCATCTCTACAACGCATTCCAGCGCACCGGTGACCCGAGCTACGCCAAACGCGCGCGGCGCCTGCTCAAGCGCATGCGCAAGCAATTCAAACAACTCACCTACGATATGGGCATCGGCCGCGATGAATTTCAGGCCATGCTACGCGGGCGCTTCGACGAATAAACGCGCCGTGCCTTGCTTTGGCCACGCGGTCAGCCCTTTCCCGCCCTCAGCGCGGCCTATAGTCCCGCGCCATGCCGATCACCAACCTCGATCTGCCGCCCTACGTCGCCAATCGATTCGCGTGGCAACGCCGCGCTAGCCGCGCGGTGCGCGTGGGCGACCTGACCATAGGCGGCTCCGCGCCCATCGTCATCCAAAGCATGTGCACCACGCCAACCCAAGACGTGGCTGCCACCATCGCGCAGTGCGTGTCGCTGGCCGAGGCCGGTTGCGAACTGATTCGCATCACCGCACCCGGCGTCAAAGACGCCAAAGCCCTCGGCGACATTCGCACCGGCTTCTCTGCCGCCGGCTTTGCCAAGGTGCCCCTGGTAGCCGACATCCACTTTATGCCCGCCGCCGCCATGGAGGCGATCGAGCACGTGGAGAAGGTGCGCATCAACCCGGGCAACTTTGCCGACAAGAAGCAGTTCGCCACCATCGACTACTCCGACGCCGATTACGACGCCGAACTGCAGCGCATTCACGAGCGTTTCTCACCACTAGCCAAGCGCGCCAAACAACTCGGCCGCGCCCTGCGCATCGGCGTCAACCACGGCTCGCTGTCTGATCGGATCATGAACCGCTACGGCGACACGCCGGCCGGCATGGTGGAATCAGCGCTCGAATTCATCCGCATTGCCGAAGACAACGACTTCCGCGATTTGGTGATCTCGATGAAGTCGTCCAATCCCAAGGTGATGGTCCACGCTTACCGCATGCTGGTGCAGGCCCTCGAACAGCACGGCGAAGCCTATCCGCTGCACCTCGGCGTGACCGAGGCCGGCGACGGCGAAGATGGCCGCGTCAAAGGCGCCGCCGGGATTGGCGCACTCCTTGAAGACGGCCTCGGCGACACGATCCGCGTGAGCCTGACCGAGGCCCCCGAAGCCGAAGTGCCGGTGGC
>JAQIBG010000204.1 GCA_027859175.1 Planctomycetota bacterium
CTCGCATTTATCCGGTGGGTTCGCAACGCATTATTCAAGGACGTCGATTGGGCCGCCTTGCTGACGCGACTTCGAGGCATCTACGCGGACGGTGTCGGGTGAATTTTGGACACCGATGCAATAAAGCCAGACAGGCCCGACAAGTGGGCGAGCAAGGCCCAGTTGCGCTGCTCACTGCCCGGCTGTTCATCAGCATCTATCACGTCTACAGGGTAACTCATGCCCGTAGTCTCACGCCGTCACCACGCAGGTGTGCCCAAAAACCATGTCGCCCTGGCACACCTGCTTCATGGACTGACATCTTTATCCCACACCACTATGAAGGGGTGGCGAAGCAAAGCTGGCACCTCGTGTCGACGCTCGCGGCTGCGCACCGGGGCCAATCCACGCGGCGACACCACGCCGCCATCAACCCATGCCTGCAGCCGCTGCGGCACCAGGACCTCGTGAAGCGCCCCGTCTTCCCGCTCAGCGGCCAAACGCCCGCCAGCCGCGCTCGCCATAACCCGCGCCTGGGCATAGGTTGACCAACGCGGCACAAACACGGCCTCCAATTCGCCAACCGTCTGGGCCCACAATTGGGACTGGCTCGGATCATCGCGCCAACTCCGCAAGACCTGTAAGCCCTGCGCGTAGGACTGGAAATCCGGATGATCACGCCACGCGGCCACCAGTTGCTCAATCGCCGCATCGCCCAAGGGCAGGCGCCCATCACCTATATGCAGACCGGAAAACCGGGGATCAGCAAGCGGACCGACATCCTCAAGGGGGTTACCATAAACCTTCAAGGTCGACAAAGGCAGGCGCGCCAAGGGCGCCAAGCTGGTGATCTGGTTATCTTCACAGCTTAACCAAGTAAGCTGGGTCTGCGCTAAGGGTCCGAGATCAGTGATCGCGTTGCTGCCAATGTTCAAGTCCCGCAGCTTGCTCCCAGCCAAGGGGCTGAGATCGGAGATCTGATTGCGCTCCAGCCGCAGTTCGCGCAAACCCTGGCTCAAACTCGGCAAACGCTCGAGGCCGCAGTTATCGGCCTTCAAACGCTCCAGCGGCGCGCCCGCAATGGCGTCAAAGTTGGTCACGCGGCAGCCACTCACATTCAAACGCCTCAGCGGCATGCCCTCGAGCGGCGCGAGGTCGGTAATTTTCGAGTTTTCACAGTCGATATCAGCCAGGGCCAAGCCCTGCAACTGGGAGAGGTCAGCCAAGCCACTACTCCGTGCCGTTACCACGCGTAGCTGGTCAGACAACACCGGCGTTAGATCCGATACTGGCGTCTGGCTCACTGCGATGCGTCGTAAGCGCATGCCAGCTAGGGCATCGAGCGAGGTGATATCGGTGCCGCTGACATCCAGACCATAGAGTTTCAGGCCATGCAGCGGCGCGATGTCGGCAATCGGATTGCCAGCAAGATCAACCCACCGCAAGGGGAGCCCTGCCAAAGCAGAGCAATCGGTGATCGCATTGTCTTTGGCCTGCAGCCATACCAGCGGCGTACCCCGCAAAGGCTCCAAACTTTTCAGACCCCAATCATTGACCCGCAACGCCGTCACGCGCTTGCTGGCACCAACCGCTGCCAGAAAGCGCAAACGCAAAGCAGCCGAGCGTGGCGGCACACCGGTTGCCAACAGGCGCTGCATGATCGCCGAGTCAGGCACCGCTGCGTGCACGTCATCCACTAGGTCGAGCGCCGCCGCCTGCGCTCCACGCGCCCACATGCCGGCCGCCTCGTGCTCGCGCACCAGCACCATCTGGCTTGATGCACCACGCTTGGTCGCCAAGCGCGCGCGCAATTCTTCACCACGACTGCTCAACTCTGAGCGATCCATCGCCACCAAGGTAGCCCGAGCCAAAGCGCGCGTGCCGACTTCGGCTTCAGGGAAGGCATCGGCGATCGCTTCGTACTCATCCAAAGCCGCACCATAACGCCCGAGGCGCAACATGGTGTCGGCCACCACCAGCCGATCGCCATCGCCAGCGCCGGCGCGGCGCAGCACGCGTATCTCGCTCACCACCAGGCCGGTGGTGTAGGTGCGAAAGCCCAGGCCCTCTAGGCCCTCGGCCATCACCGGCATCGGCATGTCAACAAGGCAGGTCGTTTCGCCATCGACGGAGAGTTCAATCCGGTCACCGATGCGCTGCATCACCAACAGTTGCTCACGCTCGGGCACCACACGAGACGCCGCCGCATAGGTGAAGTTCGCAACCTGATGCTTGTCGTTACGGCTGATGAAATCGATGCCACCAAGGTAGCCACCAAACTGGGCCGAATACCCCAAGGGCATTTGCGACCAACTGAGTGCATCGCTCGGACGCTGCGAATTGATCGCGACCTCAAAACCGTCGACCAGACTGCCCATATTAACCCGCAACTCAAAACGAACATCGCCTGAGATCGTCAAAGAATCGAGCCAGCACCATTCGCCGCGCTCGACCAGCAAGGAGCCATCTGCAGTACTGCGCCAATGCGGCATGTCGACGCCGGTTGAGTCATAGAAACTCATGGCATCGAGCCCATCACCGGCTCGCCACGACAGGCTCTCAACCCAGCGTCCCGCGTCGCGCTGCTGCCCACGCCAGGCAACAAGGGCCAAAGCCAAGATCGATACCCCCAGCGCGGAAAATACTCCCACCAGGCGCCAGCGACGCCGCGTCCAGCGCAGAGCGCGGGTCCATGAACTCAGCCGCCGTGCCTCCACACTCATGCCCTGCACATAGCGCTCGAGGTCAGCTGCCAGTTCGGCCGCGCTCGCATAGCGATCACGCGGGTCTTTGGCGAGGCACTGCATGATCACACGTTCAAGCTGCGGCGACAGACCGGGCGCATGACGACGAGGCAAATCCGGCTCGCTGGTCACCACATTCTGCATCAAATCGAGCGCTGACTCGCCGCCGAAGGGGCTCTTCCCCGTCGCAATCTCGTATAAGATCACCCCTAGAGACCACACATCGCTGGTCGGCCCGCAGTCTGCGTGCATACCGCGCGCCTGTTCGGGCGACATGTACTGCGGCGTTCCCACCGCTTGGTCGGTGGCGGTGAGGGTGCTCTCGGCGCCGATCGAGCGCGCCAAACCGAAATCGGTAATCCGCGGCTCGCCGTTGTGGTCGATGATAATGTTCGACGGCTTAAGGTCGCGATGCAGCATGCCGCGTTCATGGGCATGTTGCGTTGCGCGGGCCACCTTGGCGATCACCTCCACGGCGGCTTCCAGGCGCGGCCGCTCATCGAGCCACACCCCCAGGTCACGCCCCTCAACGAGTTCCATCACCAGGAAATCATAGGTCCCGTCGCGATCGATCTCATGCAGGCCAACAATGCCAGGATGATCAAGCAATCGGATCGCGGCGGCCTCCTGCTGGAAACGCCGCAACGACACGCCCTCAGGATCACTGAAGCGCAGCAGCTTGAGCGCTACGCGTTCAGACGTCTTGCGATGAACCGCCCGATAAACGATACCCATGCCGCCCCAGCCAAGGGTTTCCTCGATCTGGTACGGCCCAATTTGGCGTAATTCCCCACCCGCGGCGTTGATCGCCACGTGCGAACCCGGCGGCGTATCCGACGGGCCATCTTCAGCATTGCTGCGTCCTATGACGGTCACGGCCATAGCCTAGTTCCGCCATGCAGAACATGCAAGCGACCCGCGAGCCCAGTCCCTTGCCCCTGGTGCCTTGTGCCGCAGTAACATAGGGTGTGCCAATGCCTGCATCCCTTGCCGCCAGCGCCTGGACCGAACTCGACACTGCGATTGCGGGCGAGGTCCAAACCGGCCTCGCCGATCGTCGCCTTCACGCCCAAGATGCCTCGGTTTACGCCGAAATGCCCACCGGGGTGGTGCGCCCGCGCACCCAGGCCGATGTGGTCACCGCGGTGCGCTGGGCCGCCAAGCACGGCATGCCGATCACGCCGCGCGCAGCTGCTACCAGCCTAGCCGGTCAAACCACCGGCGGCGGCATGATCATGGACCTGTCGCGTCACCTGCACGCCACCGGCACTGTCGACGCTGCCAAGCGGCGGGTCACGGTTGATCCCGGCGTTATTCTCGACGACCTCAACGACGACCTCGCCCCCACCGGCCTGTTCTTTCCACCCGACACGTCGACCTCCAACCGCTGCATGATCGGCGGCATGGTGGCCAACAACTCGTGCGGCGCGTTTTCGGTCAGCTACGGCACCACCCGCGAGCATACCATCAGCGTCGACTGCGTACTGGCCGATGGCTCGGCGGTCACCTTTGGCCCGCTCAGCGACGCGGAGGTGAAAACCAAGATCGCGCAAGACGATCGCGAAGGTCAGATCTATCGCACCCTCGACCAGATCTTGCGCGAGCACGCCACCACGATTCGCAGCGGCTTTCCCAAGCCAGAGATCCACCGTCGCAACACCGGCTACGCCCTCGATAAGATCCTCGAGCAGTCGCCGTGGACACCCGGCGGCCCGGCCTGCAATCTCGCCGCGCTGGTATGTGGCAGCGAGGGCACGCTCGGCATGGTGACCAGCTCGGTGCTCAACCTGGTGGAGCGCCCGCGCCACCGCGCCTTGGTGGCGGTGCACTTCGAGTCGGTGATCGATGCCTGCAAGGCCTCGGTGCTCGCGGTTGAACATCGCTGCCACGCGGCCGAATTAGTTGACGGCACCATTCTCGAAGCCACCAAGCACAACCGCGACATGCTGCGCCGCCGCTGGTTCGTGGAGGGTGACCCCGGCGCCCTGTTGGCGATTGAACTCGAAGACGGCGACGAACAAGTGCTCGAACAAAGGCTCGAGGCCTTGGTGGCCGCGCTCAAAGAGCATCAGCTCGGCCATGCCCACCCGGTGCTGCGTGGCGCGCAGATGGATGACGTGTGGGCCCTGCGTAAAGCCGGCCTCGGCTTGCTCATGGGCATTGTTGGCGAAGCCAAAGCGGTAGCCGTAATCGAAGATGCCGCTGTGGCCGCTGCCGACTTGCCGGCCTACGTCAGCGACATTGGTCTGATCATGGAGCGCCACGGCGTATCCTGCGTGCACTATGGCCACGCTGCTGCTGGCGAACTGCACCTGCGCCCCAATCTCGATTTGCGGCAAACCACCGATGCCAAGCACTTCGCCAGCATTGCGCAAGAAGTCGCCGAATTAGTTGCGCGCTACGGCGGTTCCTTATCGGGCGAACATGGCGATGGCCGCCTACGCGCACCCTTCATCAGCACCGTGATGGGCGATGAGGTGCTGGCCCTGTTCAAACAGGTCAAGCAGGCCTTTGACCCCGAGGGCATCTTCAACCCCGGCAAGATCGTTGACGCCAAACCAGTGGATGCCGACTGGCGCACCGGCCCCGGCACCCCCGACCCGCAGATCGACACCGCCTTTGATTGGTCGAACACCCTCGGCCTGGTGCGCGCCACCGAACAATGCAATGGCGCCGGCGTGTGCCGCAAATCAGCTGGCCGCGGTACCATGTGCCCGTCGTATCAAGCCACCCGCGAAGAACGCCACACCACGCGCGGCCGCGCCAATCTGTTCCGCATTCTGCTGACCTCAGCCGACCCCAAGCAAACCTTCGCCGATGATGACTTGGCCGACGCCCTCAAGCTGTGCCTGAGCTGCAAAGCCTGTGCCTCCGAATGCCCTGCCAACGTCGACATGGCACGCCTCAAGGCCGAGTTCAAGCACCAGCGCCATCAGGCCCAGGGCATCCCAGGCGTAGACAAGCGCTTCGGTCGCTTTGCCGCCGGCGCCAAATTAGCGCGCCTCACACCGCGGCTCGCTTCGCTGGTTGCTAATACCAGTTTGGCCAAGCGCGTGCTCGGCGTCGACCCACGGCGGAGCATGCCCAGCTTTGCGCGCCGCAGCTTCAGCGCCCTGCACAAGCGGCACCAAACGCTCAGCGATGGCAGTCGCGGCGCGGTAGCCTTGTACGTTGACGAATTCACCGAATTCCTCGAACCCGAGATCGCGATCGACGCCCTCACGGTGCTCGAGCGTTGCGGTTACCGCGTCATCCCCATCACCGGGTGCGACAGCGGCCGCGCCATGATCAGCCGCGGCCTGCTCACCGAGGCCAGCGCCGCACTTGGCGCAAGCCTGGAAGCAATGCGGCCGCAGATCGAAGCCGGCGTGCCCATCGTTGGCGTTGAACCGTCTACCATTCTTGGCTTTATCGACGAAGCCCCCGACCTCGTTGCGCCCGGGCTACGCCCGCTGGCCAAGCAAGCCGCCGGCCTGGTCTCGCTGATCGACGATTTCCTCGCCGCCGCGCTCAGCGCGGGCTTGGTGCCGCCATGGCGCTCCCGCCCGCTGCGCGCTATCGTCCACGGCCACTGCCATCAGAAGAGCTTGGTTGGCACCGAGGGCACCATGGCCATGTTGCGCGCCATCCCCGATTCCGAAATTATTGAACTCGGCACCGGCTGCTGCGGCATGGCTGGCAGCTTCGGCTACGAAAATTACGATGTCTCGATGGCCGTCGGCGAACAAACCCTGTTCCCCGCCGTGCGCGAACGCCAAACCGAAACGGTCGTCGTCGCGCCCGGCACCAGCTGCCGCCACCAAATCAAAGACGGCACCGGCACTAAAGCCGTCCACCCCATCACCCTGATGGCCAACATGCTGCGGTGAGGTTTTGGACAGCCAACAGCCCTAGCAGGAGGGAGTTG
>JAQIBG010000214.1 GCA_027859175.1 Planctomycetota bacterium
ATGTGGCTTGAGCAGTTTGGTCGCACCGCCTATGGCTGCTGCGAACCCCTGCACCACAAGGTCGACCTGCTGCGCTCCGTGCCCAATCTGCGTCGGATATCGGTCAGCCCCTGGGCCAATAAACAGCGCGCCGCCGAAGCCATCGGCACCGATTATATTTATTCACTCAAACCCAATCCCGCCGACATGTGCGCCCCCAGCTGGGATCCCGCCTACGCCCGACGCCAACTCGAGGCCGACCTCGAGGCATCAGAAAACTGCCACGTTGAAGTCATCCTCAAAGACGTCCACACGCTCCACAACCAACCCGAGCGCCTGGATCAATGGGAGCAGATGGCCCGCGAGTTGATCGGCGCACCAAGCCTTTCCCACAGCTGAGACCACAGCTGAGACCAAACAAAAGGGCCGCGTCACCAGACGCGGCTCTTTGGATTTCATTGCTACGCAAACGCTACGACAGCGCAGCGTACACCGCTTCAGCGATCGCCAGATGACCGATGGTCTGCGGGTGCACCGGCTCAACGCCAAAGCGGTCGGGGCGATGGTGCTTGAGCAGCTTATCGAACATGGCCTGGGTTTCGACATGACGGCACTTGTACATACCCGCCAGGCGCTTGATCGCCGCTGCGTATTCGGGCAAGAGTCGCCGCACGCGGCCGCGCATCGAATCATCGCGCGGATCGGTGCTCATATAAAAGGGGTCGATCAGCAGGATCTTGGTGGTTGGCAGCTCTTTGCGCACCTGGCCCAGCAAACCATCGTACACGATCTCGAATGACTCCGGATCCAAGCCGTCGACATCCTGGAACAAGGTTTGGTGCAGATCGTTGATGCCGATCTTGATCGACAGCCACTGCGGCGCGTGGGTGATCACGTCGTCGTGCCAGCGACCGCGCAGGTCGTTAACGGTGTTGCCGCCGATCCCGCGATTGATCACCGTGATCGCCTTGCGCGGTTCGCGCAGCGCCATCAGGTCGGTAAACAGACTGACGTAGCCGTTACCGTAGGGGCGGGCGTTGTCACGCCGGCCGCAGTCGGTGATGCTGTCGCCAATGAACAGCACGGTGTCGCCGTTCTTGATCTTGCTTGCCATGGGGAAGCTCCTTCCGGGGGCTGTAGGCACGCCCGGACCTCATCGCTGCCACACCGATACTCAAGGGAAACCCGGCTTGTCTCCCGCACGCAGCAAGTCGAGGGTGCACGGCCGCTCGGGCAGGATGACCGCCTCCTTCGGCTGGTAGTTGCCAGCACGATGCCCGGCCCGCTGGAACCGCATGCACCGGCGACCCTCAGCCTCGTAGGAGTTGATCGGCCGCGTTTCGTGCGACAGACCACCCGGATGGACCACGTGATAGGTGGCGCCGGCTGTCGCGCGGCGATTCCACTCGTCGTACAGATCGAAGCGCAGCGGCGAGTCGATGGGGATGGTTGGGTGCAAGCACGAGGTCGGCTGCCAGGCACGATAGCGCACCCCCGCCACCCACTCGCCCGCCACCCCAGTTGGCTGCATCGGGATGCGATAGCCGTTGCACACCAAGCTATGCCGCCGATCGGTGCCGCCACGCAGCAGAACCTGAACCCGCTCGCACGAGGAGTCTACATAGCGGGCCTGCCCGCCCGCCCGAGCCTCTTCGCCAAGCACATGCCACGGCTCAATCGCCTGGCGTAATTCGATCTCTACGCCATCGCGCTCAAAGCTGCCCAGCAAAGGCATGCGGAAGTCGCTATGCGGGGTGAACCATTCGGCCTGCACTGGCAGGCCCTGCGCCTGCAGATCACGACACACTTCTTGCATGTCGAGGTCGAGATAGCGCGGCAACAGCCACTTGTCATGCAGGGCCGTACCCCAGCGCGCCAAGGGCTCGGTGCGCGGTTTATTCCAGAACCCAGCCACTAGGGCCCGCACCAGGAGATGCTGCGCGCTGGCCATCTGCCAATGCGGCGGCATTTCGAAACTCCGCAGCTCCACCAGTCCAAGACGACCGGTTGGGCCATCAGGGCTAAATAATTTATCGATGCACACCTCGGCGCGATGCGTATTGCCGGTGAGGTCAATCAGGATGTTGCGGAACACGCGGTCAACCAGCCACGGCGGCGTGGGCTCATCACGCTTCTCAACCTGACGCAGCGCCAGCTCAAGCTCGGCCACGGCGTCTTGCCGGGCCTCGTCTAAGCGCGGCGCCTGACTGGTTGGCCCCACGAAGCTGCCCGAGAACACATAGGTCAAAGACGGATGATTCAGCCAATAGCGCAGCAGGCTGCCCAGCACATCGGGCCGCCGCAGCCACGGGCTGTCGGCCGGCGTGGCGCCGCCGATAACAACGTGGCAGCCACCACCGGTTCCGGTGTGGCGGCCGTCGACGTCGAACTTGTCGGCCGCGAGATGCTCTTGATGGCAGTCTTCATACAGACTGCGCAGCTGCTCAACCTGGGCGCCCCAACTCGCAACCGGCGGCACGTTAACCTCAAGCACGCCTGGGTCGGGCGTGATCGCCATCCGCTCTAGGTCGGGATGATGCGGCGCCGGATAGCCCTCGAGCAAGACCGGCAACTCACAGCGCTCAGCAGCGCGCTCAATCGCCGCCACCAAGTCAACAAAAGGCCCGGCCGTATCCAAGGGCGGCAGGAATATTCGCAAGATGCCATCACGCGGCTGCACGCACAGCGCACTGCGCACGATTTCCTTGGCCGAACTGTCGTCGGCCGGTGGCTTCAAGGGCTCACTCTTGCCAGGCCAAATGCGCGTCTCCGGACGCGGCGGCAGAGCGGCATGCATGCCACTCGGGTCAACCAGCACGCGCTGCTCGCGCTGTTTCGGGTCGGTCCACGGCTGCGAGTCCAAGGGCAGACGATAGCCAATCGCCGAATCGCCAGGCATCAGGAAGCAGTGTTCCTGGCGCAAGAACCAGTCACCACTCACCCAGGCTTCGTCGCGGAAGGCCAGCGGCAACACGTGACCAAC
>JAQIBG010000278.1 GCA_027859175.1 Planctomycetota bacterium
GCGGGTCAAAGCTGCGCCGCTTGTCGGCCTGCTTCGGTTGGGATTTGCGTTGTGCCATGATGACATCCTGTCCGTGCGATTGCACTTAAAAGGGTGTCCACGGAACGGGGGGAAGTCCATAAGGGCTCACTGGTCGCTCGGCCAGGAAACCAAAAATAGACCCTACTTTTGAATCCTGCGGGCAGCAGCAATCGCGGCAGCCAATCAAGCCAGGACACTCAATCCTGCAGCCAACTATAGACATCCACAGACAAGTCCCAACAAGCGCACTTGACCAACTACATGGACAGTAAAGCATGTGCGCCAATCAATTCGCTGGTCGATCGGCAGCGCCTCGACTTGCCCCTCACGGAAGGATGACACATGGTCAACATCATCGCTGGGATCTACGGCACCTCGGCCCTACTGGCTTTGCTGGTGCGCGCGGTGCTTATCGACGGGCAAATGCTCCGCGCGGGCCTGTCTTTGATTATCTCGGTCGTCATCTTGGTGGGTTTCCTCAAGCGCTCCAACTGGGCGCGCTGGCTCATCAGCATCGGTGGCGGCTTCGGTTGCTTGGCTGGGTTGATCACCTTCTTCAGCCTGTCAGGAGATCCGGTGGGCAAGCTGTCACTCCTGGGAATGATCTTGCTGGTGGTGTCGCTGGCGGACGGCGCAGTCTGCGTTTTGGGCCTGTTCTCGCAACAGGTCAACGAGGAGTTTGGCACCTGATGCCGGCGGCATGCCCACGGTCCTCAACCCCATATTGCTGACATCCCGCCGAAATTATGCGATCAAGGACGCACACCTTTCGCAAGGTGCTTCCCCACAAACCCCGCAATCAGCAGTGTCGGTGATTTCCACAGTGGCTCGCCTCGTCCGCGTGTTAGCATGCTAACATGGAGTCTCAGCCACGCCCCCTGTTCCACATTCTGCTGCATATCGGCCGCCTGCTCGAAGCTCGGATCGCGGCTGAGCTCGAGGGTCATGGCATTCACCACGGGCAGGCGCGGGTGCTGGCCCAGTTGCGGCACGGCCCCATGCAACAGGCAGACTTGGCCCGGCGCCTTGGGTGCACAGCGCCAACCGCCTCAGTTATGGTGCGCCCAATGTTGGCGGCCGGCTGGCTCAAGCGCGTTGCAGATCCGGCGCGGCCGCAGGGGCGCGTTCTCGCGCTGAGCCCGCTTGGCAAACGCCTGGCAGCGCAGGCAGCCAAGGCCTGGGCACGCGTTGAGCAGGAGCTTCAGCGCGCAATCGATGATGATGACGCCGCCCTTCTTGATAATCTTGAAACTATCCGATCCGCCCTGGGCGGTATCGATCCCACTGGGAGACCATCATGATACGTGTCCTCGCTTCTGTTCTACTCGTGACGGGCCTGGTGACGGGCCTCGCGGCCGCAGAGCTGCCCTACCCGATCGTGGATACCGGGCAAAGCGCCGCCTACGGAACCGGGGCAGCGTCCGTGGCTCCCGAACCAGGATCGCGTTTCGACGGTCAAGACGCCCAGTATCGCGCCCACCCGCAAAGCTATCGTGACAATGACGACGGTACCGTCACCGATATGGTGACTGGCTTGATGTGGCAGAAAGACCCACCAAGCCGCAAATACGATCAGCAGGGCTCCGAGGCCTATGCCCAGGCCTTGTCTTTAGCTGGGCATCAGGATTGGCGTTTGCCGACAATCAAAGAACTGTTCAGCATCGCTCATTTCGACGGCAACGTGAAGGTCCGTCGGCCCTACATTGATACCACCGCATTTGGCTATCCAGTACCCACTGGCACCCAGGGCATGGACAGCAAGCCAGGCGAGCGCTTCATCGACGCGCAGTATGCCACCGCAAGCTACTCGCTCGGCATCACCATGGGCCGTGACCACAGTGCCTTTGGTTTCAATTTTGCCGATGGGCGCATCAAGGCCTATCCCTTACAGGCGCAGCGCTACGCGCGCTGCGTGCGCGGCAATCCCGCCTACGGGCACAATGACTTCGTTGCCAATGGCGATGGCACCGTCACCGATCGCGCCACCGGCCTCACCTGGCTGCAGGCTGATAGCCAGCACGCGATGGATTGGCCCGCGGCGCTCGCCTGGGCCGAGGGCCTGTCCTTTGCCGGGCATGACGACTGGCGTGTGCCGACGGTGAAAGAGCTGCAGTCTTTGGTTGATTACAACCGTGCCCCAGCAGCCAGCGACCCTGCCCAGCAGGGGCCGGCGATTGATCCGATATTTTCCCTGCACGATCCCGACAGTTGGGCCTGGAGCAGCACCACGCATCTCGAGTTTACCGGCGGTGCCTATTACGTCACCTTTGGCCGGGCCTGGAGCGCGGGGCGGAAAATTGATGCCCACGGCGCCGGTGCGGTGCGCAGCGATCCCAAAACCGGCGATCCAGCCCGTTACGCCCAGGGCCATGGGCCGCAAAAGGATGAGGTCCGCATTCTCAACTACGTGCGGGCCGTGCGTGGTGGCGGCGCGGTGCGGCAAGACGTGGTCGCGCAGCAAGCGTCACCACAGTCACCACAGTCACCGATGCCCGAGACGGGTAAGCCCCCACGCGCTTCATCTGCACCTGGTGGCGCAAGTCACTTTATTGAACGCTTTGACCGCAACGGCGATGGCGCAGTCAGCCGGGCAGAGTTCACCGGGAAAATTAAACGATTTGAAACCCTAGACAGCAACGCTGACGGCACGGTGACCGCAGCTGAAGCCGCTGCCGGGCCCGGACCTCGGGCCGAGGCACCAAGCTCAAGCACCACCACTCTCGAGGTAGTCACCGTGGGCACCGGTTCGCCGCTGTTCAACGCCGAGCGCGGGCGGCCGTGCATGATGGTCACCTATGGCGGCAAAATACTGCTGTGCGATCTAGGCGCCGGCAGCGTGGTGCGCCTGGAAGCAGACGAACTGCGAATCAAGGATATCGCCGGGGTGCTCTTCACCCATCACCACCGCGATCACAATGCCGATGCCATGAACCTGTTGCCAACTTTATGGCAACGCGGCTTGAATGTGCCGGTCGTTGGCCCGGCTGGAACCCAGGCCTTGGCCGAATTCTTGCGAACCTTTTACGCTGAAGACCTGGAGTACCGCACGCGCAAGTCAGGAAACGCCGTTGCCCCAGCAAGCGAGTTGGCGATCTACCAACTGCCCGGCCCCATCCCAAGCCTGATCCCAGGACTCACCGTGACCACCACCCCGGTCAATCACAGCATTGCCACCCAGGCCTACCGCTTTGAGGCCGGCGGCCGTTCGATCGTGATCAGCGGCGATCTGAGCTTCTCAGAAAGCCTGATCGAACTGGCCCAGGGCGCCGACCTCTTGGTCTGTGATTCGGGGGCCATCCCCTACCAAGGCGAGCAACAACGCGCTGCCCGGCCGGCTGCGGTCGCCGGTGCCGCTAGCGGTGCTGCTAGCGGTGAGAGCCAACACGCCCACGCCAGCCTCGAAGACATCGCAACCATGGCAGCGCAGTCTCAGGTTGCCACCCTCGTGCTGGTGCACTTCCGCCCCGGCCAAGTGGATGAAGACGCCACGCGGCAACGCATGTCTGAAATCTTCAGCGGCAACATCGTATTTGCCGAAGACATGCAGCGTTTTTAGCCGCTTGCACGGGTAAAGAAAAAGCACGCCAACACGTCTCAAGGACACGGCTCAAGGACACGCTTTCGAAAGAATACCGCATCAATGGCGCTCCCGAACGGGTCGCCATTGATGCCGTTTGTGTCTGCCATTATCGCTTCCGCACTCCATCTCACACTGCGCCAGCGATAGAAGGGCTCACTGATCGTTCGGCCGGTGGTTGGGCAATGATGAGCGGCATGGCCATCCGAACGCTCTTCTTGATCATGCTCCTGGCGCCCCTGCCCCTGCTGGCTGCGACCTACGACGAAACCGCCCACCCTGACGGATCGGTGCACTACAAGATCAAGCTCGATCGCGAGGGCCGCCGCCACGGCAAGTTTGTGATCTACCATCCTGGTGGCGAGGCCGGGGCCAAAGGG
Source organism: Planctomycetota bacterium (assembly GCA_027859175.1). GTDB lineage: Bacteria > Planctomycetota > UBA11346 > UBA11346 > UBA11346 > GH22. The sequence continues at coordinate 3,979 of JAQIBG010000278.1, forward strand.
GCCAAGGCTGAAGTCGGGGCCTATCGCGCCGGCGAACTGCACGGCGTGGTAACGCGCTTCGATACTGACGGCACGGTGCTGTCGGAAGCGATGTGGGTAAACGGGCAATGCATGCTGCCGATAACCGAGCGCCTGCTCGCGCATCGGCTCAAGCAGATCGAGGCCGAGGCGCAGCGCGCGGTAGCCGCGCTCCCGGCCGACGACCAGCGCCCGCGGCCAGACGCCAAGATCTTGGCGGCGGTGCTCGCGCGCACCAATCACTACCGACTGCTGTGTGGCCTCGACACCGACGTGGTGTTGGATGCCAACTACATCCATCAAGGACAGTGCGCAGCGGAAGTATGCGCGGCGCTTGGCAAGCTCGACCATCATCCCAAGAGCAACCCGGGCCTGAGCGACGATCGCTGGCAGGCTGGCCGCACCGGGTGCGGCAAGAGCAACCTAGCGATGGGCCGCACCGGAGCCGGGGCGGTTGACATGTGGATTGACGATTCGGACAAATCAAACCGCGATCGCATCGGCCATCGGCGCTGGATGCTATGGCCAGAGCTCGAACGGATGGGCTACGGCGAGAGTGGGCGCTACTCCGCCGCCCACGTCATTGATGGCAAGGGCAGCAGCAGCGCCGACGTGCCAGCGGTGCGCTTTCCGCCGGCGGGCTTGATGCCGGTGGCAATGTTCGCGCCGCATTACTGCTGGCACATTGCGCCCGATCCCAAGCGCTATGAGGTAGCCAAAAACGCGCGACTGGTGATCAGACCCTACAATCCGAAGACCGGCGAGCGTGGCGAACCGATTGCGCTGCAGTTTGAAAACGTCGACTTCGGCGGCTTCGGACATCGCCCGGCAGTGATCGCGCAGCCGGAGCAATTGCCGCTGCGCCCGGGCGCGATGTTCGCGGTGGAGGTCAGCGGGGTGACGGCCAAGCAGGATGACGCCCCTGCGCTCGATTGGATCGCGGTCTTCTATTGACCACGTGAGTTGGCACGATTAGCGGCTGGCGAGCGTGCGTGCTGGCGGCCAGTGCCGTAGCCTTCAAGTAAGCCTAAACACGCACCAGCCCAACACGCCCGCCTCCCTCCCCAGCCCTGGGCTTGGGCTTGGGCTAGCCTGGACATTGCACACTCTCACTGCGTTCGTCGTGCATCGTGTGAAATCTCCAGGCAAGACTCTCACATCGAGCGGCTCCGCCCCTCGGACCCCGGCCCGCACCATGCGTATCGTGACAGCTGCCACAAGGCGTGTAGCGGCACTCTATTGTACCAAATACACACGCATCGTCTGAGCGATGCGGGCTAGCACCGGCCGGGGTTTCTCACACGATCCTCAGCCATGCCTGCCACCACTACGCCCGACGCCGACCTCTACCCTGTCATCGCCACGGCCCTGCGCCTCAGCGTCACGCAGGTGACCGCCGTCGGCGGCTTGCTTGGCGATGGCGCCACCGTTCCCTTCATCGCGCGCTATCGCAAGGAGGCCACCGGTGGACTCGACGAAGTGGCGATCAGCGCGATCCGCGATGGTCTCGACCGCCTGCGTGAACTGGAAAAACGACGCACGGCAATCCTCAGTTCGTTACGCGAACGCGATCTCCTGACCCCCGACTTGGAACGAGCGATTGCCGCCGCCGACACCCTCACCGCGCTCGAAGATTGCTACCTGCCCTACCGCCCCAAGCGCCGCACCCGTGCACAGCAAGCGCGCGAGCGTGGCCTCGAGCCCTTGGCCCAGGCGCTCCTCGCCGGCGGTCGATTCCCCGACCTCACACCCTTCATCGGTGACCAGGTCCCCGACACCGACGCCGCCGTAGCCGGCGCCAGCGACATCATCGCCGAGTGGGTCAGTGAAGACGCCGACACCCGCGGCGAGTTGCGGCAACTGTTCGCACGCGAAGCCCAAGTCGTCTCTAAAATCGCCCGGGGTAAACGCAAAGACGAGGCCGCAGAGCGCTTCCGCGATTACCACGACTGGCACGAAGACCTGGCCCGCGCGCCCTCGCACCGGTTGCTGGCGATCCTGCGCGGCCGTGATGCCGGCCTCCTGAGCGTCAGCGCACGCCCATCGGATGACGCGGCTCTGGGGCAATTGCGACGCCGCTGGCTGCGCCCCGATCGCCATCAACACCGCGTTCGTGACATCCTCGACGCGGCGCTGGCTGACAGCTACGCCAGACTATTGGCGCCAGCCCTAGAGAACGAGGCCATCAGCAACGCCAAGCAGCGCGCCGATACTGAAGCCATCGCGGTGTTTGCCGAAAACCTCAAACAATTATTGTTATCAGCACCATTCGGCCGCCGCGCCGTACTCGCGCTCGACCCCGGCCTGCGCACCGGCTGCAAAACCGTAGCTCTTGACGACCAAGGCACCCTGTGCGCCACCACCACCATCTTCCCACACGAAGCGCGCCGCCACAACGAAGCCGCTGAGACCATCCGGGCCCTGATTGCCACCCACCATCCGGCCGCAATCGCGGTTGGCGATGGCACCGCTGGCCGCGAAACCCAAGCCTTCCTCGAAGATCTCGACCCCGGCATTCCGGTGGTTCTGGTCTCCGAGGCTGGTGCCTCGATTTATTCGGCCAGCGACGTAGCACGCGCCGAGTTCCCCGACCTCGACCTCACCGTGCGCGGCGCCATCTCCATCGGCCGCCGCCTGCAAGACCCCCTGGCCGAGTTGGTGAAGCTGGATCCCAAATCAATCGGCGTCGGCCAATATCAGCACGACGTTGACCAATCTCAACTGCGCGCTGCCCTGGTTGACATCGTTGAGCATTGCGTGAACGCGGTGGGCGTTGAACTGGCCACCGCCAGCGAGCACCTCCTTGCTTTCGTCTCTGGCCTCGGGCCATCCTTGGCCCACGCCATCGTGAGCTATCGCCGTGAACACGGCGGTTTCCGCAATCGCCGTGAACTGCTCAAGGTACCACGCCTTGGCGCCAAGGCCTTTGAGCAATGTGCCGGTTTCTTACGCCTACTCGACAGCACTGAGCCGCTGGATCGCAGCGCAGTCCATCCTGAGCGCTACGATGTGGTGCGCCAGATGGCCCGCGACCTGAGCGTCGATTGCGACGCCCTGTTACGCGACAGCAGCCTTCAGAACGGCATAAACCTCAAGCGCTATTGCAGCGCCAGCGTGGGCGAACTCACCCTGCGCGACATTCTCGATGAACTAGCCATCCACGGCAGCGACCCCCGCCCGAG
>JAQIBG010000350.1 GCA_027859175.1 Planctomycetota bacterium
GAATAAGGACAGAGGTCCTGGGTCATAGGATCCTAGGAACAGCCGTGAAGACACGCACGACCCACCTGGGCGGGGTACGGGGCAGCCTGCCCCGCGCCTAAGCCTGCCCGCAGGCGTCCCAGGACCCACAGCCCAGGACCCATCCTACCATTGACACTCCTGCACCGTCGCGGCACGACCAGCCGGATAGCATTTATCAAGCAAGCTGCGCATCGTTGCGACCCCCTGAGCGCCGTCAGGATCGCTGTAGGCGTTGTTGAACTCGTCGGGATCGGCAGCGAGGTCGTAGTACTCACCGTAGGGCTGGTCACCGTAGTCAACCAGCTTGGCGGTGCGGGTGCGCACGCAGCGCAACTGGTCGGCCTCGGAGAACTTGCCACCTTCCCATTCGCACAGGGCGACCTCGCGCTCGCCATCGGGGCACACCGCTAAATCGGCGTCAACGATGGCCGTGCCGTCGCCGTCGGGGCTGTCGCAGCCAAACACACGGCACATTGTGGCCATGAAGTCGACGCCCGAAGTCAGCTCTGGGCACACCTGACCGGGACCAGACGCATCGGCCGGGGCCACCACCAAAGGCACGCGAATGAGGTCGTCCAGCAGGAACGGACCCTTCCACAACATGCGGTGATTGCCGAGCATTTCGCCGTGATCGCTGGTAAACACGATCAGGGTGTCCTTGGCTAAGCCGAGCTCACCGAGGGTGGCCACAATGCGGCCAACACAGTGATCGATTTGGGCGCACATCGCGTGCACGCTGCGGATCGTGGCGTTGATGCGATCGGGATTGTCAACATGCCCGCCGCCGGCCTGCCGTGCGTAATGCGGCGGGCGTTTGTCGTGTTCACCCTCGCGCACTCTTGGCGCGGCCACCTCTTTATCCGCGAACCGCGAGTACCAGGGCTCACAGGGATTGAACGCGTGGTGGGGGTCAAAGTAGCCCAGCGACAGATAGAACGGTCGCTCATCATCGCGCCCTTCGCGCAGCCAGGTCTCGGCGCGACTGGTGATCCAACTCGAGAGGTGCAGCTCTTCGGGCAGATCACTGCGGAAGGCATCACTGTGGCCGTTCTGGAAACACTCGTTGAGGTACTTCAAAAACGCCTCGGGGTGATTCTTGCGCAGCCACCCCCAGTGAGCGTCATTGATCAGATTCTGGTCGCCCTCAGCGATCTCACAGTGCTCGAAGCCGTAGGCACTCGGGGCCTCGGTTCGGCTGATGATGGGCTCGAGATGCAGCTTGCCGATATGCGCAGTCTGAACGCCGGCCTTCCCCAACACCTGAGGCAAGGTGGGAATGTCCTCACCCAGACAGCAACCGTTCTGCCACACGCCGTGCTCGTTGATGTAGCGCCCACTGATGATCGAGGCCCGCGACGGCATGCACACCGGATTGGTCACAATGTGGTTGTGGAAATCCAACCCGCCGGCTGCGAGGGCGTCCAAATGCGGCGTCTCGGCCTCGGCAACGCCATGGCACCCCAATGTGCGGAAGTGTTGCTGATCGGTCATAATGAACACGACATTGCGGGCAGACATAGCGTATCGTCCTGTATCTAATCGGTTTGACAGTGGCTCGAAGCGTAGCTTCCCTTGGTCATACACAAGGCACCGCTGCTCATACAGCACAAAGCCTGGGCCCGAGCAGGGATTCCGCCCTGCCGCGAATCAGCTAAGCTAACCAGGATGCTCGGAGACAAGCTCATGCGACCCACGCGCGGCTTTACGCTGATCGAACTCTTGGTGGTGATTGGCATTATTGGCGTTCTCGCCGCCCTGCTGATGCCGGCGCTGAATATGCTCCGCAACAAGCAGAAGTCTGTGGCTACCCAGAAGTTGATGCAGTCGGTGGGCTTCGCCCTCGATCAGTACATCTCCTCGTATGCGATCCTGGGCGACGACGCCACCCGCAAGGGCGACGCATTTCGCGCCGATCCGCTCACCTACCTCGTCACCAACCCACGCGAGCCCTACCTGGAACTCAAGCAGATCCAGATGGATGGCAACACCCTGCTCGATGCCTGGATTCAACCAATCCACTTCATGATCGATAATCGCGGCATGGCCGCTGCCACCTCAGGCACTTTCGTGTACACCGCACGGGTACAGATGGTTTCCGGCGGCGCCAATGATGGCAAGAAAACCGACGACATCGTGTACGGCCTCGACGTCAGCGAAGGGCGCTGGAAAAACGAGTCGGTTATCGACTATAATACGGACTTTAGCTATACGCCGTAGAGGGTTCCTGGATCCTGGTGCGCGCTTCGCGCGTTGGATGCCGGCATTGCTCGCGTGCGTCGGCCGATAGTTTGTCAGCTTGGTCCTGGGTCCTGGGACGCTTGCAAGCAAGCTTGGACGCGGGGCTGACCGCCCCGATACCCCGCAACAAGACCCAGTGCCGGCCATATCGGCTGTCCCTATGACCCAAGCGCCACAGGCGCGTACCAGGACCCAGGACCCAAGTGCGGCGTTTTCCTACAGCATAAATCGTCTTCACGGCTTGTGAGTCTCCCCGGCACGCGCTAGACTCACATTCTCCATATGGACGATGTTGATGACAACGATGGCAATCCGAGCCAGGATCGACTCGGCGAGACGCCGGATACTCAGCCCAGCCTTGGGATGGACCACGATGGTGTGCTCAACCGCATTGGCCGCTATCGCATTACCCGGCGCCTTGGCTCGGGCGGCATGGGCGTGGTCTACGCCGCTGTCGATAGCGACAATCAAGCCGGACCCGAAGTAGCCATCAAAATTCTGCGCCGTGACCGCGAACTCGAGGAAGACGGCGCCAAGCGCTTCCAGCGTGAGATCCAAGCCACCCGCAAGCTCGACCACCCCGGCATCGTGCGTGTTCTCGATGCCGGCACCGATCGCGATTTTGATTTTTACGTGATGGAGCTCATCGAGGGCCAGTCGCTTGATCGCTGGTCCAAGCGTGGCGAAGCCGGCATCGACCAACGCCTGGCACTGCTCGCCAAGGTGGCGCGCGCAATCGACCACGCCCACCAGCGTGAGATCCTGCACCGCGACCTCAAACCGCAGAATATTATCATCGACCGCCGCGGTGGTCCCCATGTGATGGATTTCGGCCTGGCCCGCGAGATGAGTAGTCGCAGCCAAATGACGCATAGTTCGTCGGCAATCGGCACCCCGGCCTACATGTCACCCGAACAGGCCAAGGGGCAGCATAAAGACTGCGGCCCCACCTCCGACATCTGGGCCCTCGGCGTTGTCATGTACGAGTTGCTCACCGGCACCGTACCCTTCCACGGCACCCGCCCGCTCGAGGTGATGCACGCCATCGTCAATTTCGAGCCGGTGAACCCGAGTCGTCTTCAGCCCGATCTGCCAGCCGGCGCCGACAACGTAGTGATGCAATGCCTGGAGAAAAACCCAGCACGACGTTACGCCAGCGGAGCCGCCCTCGCCAATGACATCGACGCGCTGCGTCTCGGCAAACGTCTGCAAGCGCGGCGCTATGGCACCCTGATTCGCCTGCAGCGTCGCATCCGTCGCAAGGCGCTGCCAATCGCCGTGATCAGTCTCACCGTGATGCTGTTGGCGCTGCTGGTTGGTGGTGCGTGGTGGCAACGCTACCAAGAGTGGGGCCGTTGGACGCAACTCTACAGCCAGGACTTCACCCAAGAAGAACCCGATCTATCGATGCTCGGCTTTTTCACCGAAGACCTGGTCGAGACGAGACGGCCGTGGCAACGCGACGAGGGCGGGCTGTACATCCCGCGCGGCGAGTGGCTGTGGCTGACCGGCCTGCACGAGGCCGGCGACGTAAAAGTGGTAGCCACCATTCACTCCGAAGGCCCGATCGACGGTCTCGAATTCTGCATCAACAGCCAGCGCACCGACACGCGCCATCTGGGCAATATCACTCCTGGCTATTCGTGTCAGTTTGGCGGCTACGCCGGCACTGTCGAGTTCATCAGTCGTAACGTCAGCATCGGCGCCGATAATCGCCAGCGCTTCACCGCCACGCCCAGTCGCCTGCGCACCAACACCGATCATCACGTGGTTTTTGAGCGCAATGGTGATGACTTCTTGATCCGCATCGACGACCAAGTCGTGAACCGGCAAACCTTCCCACTTCCCTTAGCGATGGAAGGGCTCGACGGCATCGGCCTGCACAGCTACGGCAAGCATTTCCGACTGCGTAAGCTTGCAGTGTATCGCCTCGCGCCCGGCAAACGAATCAACCCGCTATCGATTGCCGACACTCTGGCCCGCAGCGGTCGCTGGGACGACGCCATCAATGAATATCAACTCCTAGCCGACGCCTACCCGGGCAGCACCATCGCCGAGCGCGCGCTCGCCAAGGGGTACTTGGCCTGCCATGCGCTCCCCGAATACCCGGCCGAGCGCGCCGCCGTCTTCCTGGCACGCCTCGAGCGACAGCATCCCAACTCGCCGGCCCTGGCCGAGGCCATCGCCACCCGAGCCGAAGCCAGTTGGGCCGCGGGTCGCATTGACCGCGCCCTCGACCTGGCGCAACGCGCTCTGTCTATCCAAAGCGACAATCGCGTGATGCTGCGCTGCATTGCCACGCGCCGCACCCCACTGAGCCCCGACCAAGCCAAGCGTTGTCTCGAGCTCCTGGCCGCCACCCGCAACTGCGAGGCCATCGACCTCGATAGCCTCGCCATCACCGATCTCACCCCCTTGGCCGGCCAGCAACTTGCTTGGCTCGACGCTCGCACCAATCAGATCAGCAGCCTTGAAGCGCTGCGCGGCATGCCGCTGCGCTACATCAACGTTGCACGCAATCCGATTAGCGACCTCACCCCCCTGGCCGGCGCCCCCATCGGTGAGTTTTCCGGATCTGATATGCGCCTGACCGATGCCGACGTGGTTGCCAGCTGGGACCAACTGCGCCGCCTCGACTTGAGCCGCAACCAACTCACCTCCTTCCCGGTCCTGATGGCACCCGCACTCAGTTCGCTTGAATTGCGCGACAACCCACTGAGCAGTTTTGGCGACCTGAGCGCCTGCCCCAATCTCGAAATTCTGCATGTTCAAAATAATAAACTCACGAATATCGATTTCGCCGCCAACAATCGCAAGCTCAACTCGCTGATGGTGGACAATAATCAACTCACCGAACTCGCCGCCTGCGCCAGCATGCCGTTGCTCGATTTACTCCACGCGCGTAACAACCAGATCGCCAACATTGGCGCCCTGCAACAATGTGTCAGCTTGCGCGAGCTCGACCTCTCGGCCAATCCGATCACCGACCTCAGCCCCCTGGCTGGGCTCGAAAGCCTTCAGGTTCTCAACCTGGCCCAGTCACCGATTCGCGACCTGAGCCCCCTGGCCGAATGCCCCAACCTGCGCACGCTCGATTGCAGCGATACCGCACAGCTTGACCTGACCCCGCTGGCCGCACTCGACCTCCAAGAATTGCATCTGCTCGGCAGCGCCACCACCGACCTCCGACCGCTAGCACTGCGCCCGCCGCAATGTTTGAGCTGGGACGCGCGCACCATCGACGCAAAGCAACTCGAGCACCTCGCCGAACAGTGGGACGCCACCGGCCACGCCGAACTGGCCCGCTGCGCCCGCGCCGGCCTAGCCTGGAGCCAGCAAGACTGGGACACGCTCCGTGCGCTCGTAAGCAGTGGCCCCCTTGTGTTGCCCATCCCCGATAGTTGGAGCACCTGGCGCGAAACCAACCTGCCGCCAGGCATTCAACTCATGCCGCTCGACCGCAGAGCCGGGTTCGCCCAACTCAACAGCATGCCCTGGGCCGGCGTGATCTGGCTCGGCATTGAGGTAGACGGAAACACCTTCACCACCCTCGATGGCGGCCAGATCGGACAGCCCGACTACCAAGTTTGGGGCAACAACGGCAGCTTGGCCCAATTCAATCGCCACGACAATGCCGTCGCCACCGGCCTCACAACTCGAGGGGTGGTGGTGATCATGGCGGCAGATGGTCAGTAGCGGGTAAACGTGATGCGTTAACGCGAGGACGCGCGGGGAGTGATGCCCAAGGTGATGCGTTAACGCGAGGGCGCGAGGACTGGGTTTGATAGGTTATATGCTAGGCGGAATGCGCGCGATGGGGCCATAGCGCTTGCAAGGCTTGCTTCGGCGGGTGTGTGTCGCTGAGGGCAGCGACACTCCCAGGGGGCGGGCGCAGACTCGCCGCGAGGCGAAGGGCCACTGGCCTCAGTGGGTTAACAAGAAGAGAAACGGGTGCGCCCCGGCCAAGGCCAAAGACCCGCACACCCCCCCGC
>JAQIBG010000364.1 GCA_027859175.1 Planctomycetota bacterium
TGCAGGAGCTCGGAGGGAGAAGGCGCCAGCAAGTCGCTTAAGCAGGCAGGCTGTAGAGCACCCTTCCACACCACACTCGGACCCACATCTCCCTCAACTTCCTCCTGCTAATCGAAAACCCCGAGGCGCGAGCGCCTCGGGGCTTGAGTCCTGATTCGGACAACAATCTACTTCAGCTAGGTGCTAGTCTTTCAGCTTGGCGTCATGCATGTCGCCGCTGGTGGAGAAGCTGTCGTGGAAGCTGAAGGCGCTGGTCAGGCGGCTCGGGGTGTGAGCGAAGCCGCCCTTGGCTAGGTGTTCGCGCAGCAAGGGGCGGAACTCTGGGTGAGCGCAGCGTTCGATGACCAAGCGAGCACGCTCGCCGGGGCTCTTGGCGCGCAGGTCGGCAACGCCCCATTCGGTGGCGATGACCTGCACCGAGTGCTCACTGTGGTCGGCATGGCTAACCTGCGGCACGATGGTTGAGATCTTGTTGCCCTTCTGCGTTGACGGGCAGATGAACATCGAGATGTAGGCGTTGCGGGTGAAGTCACCCGAACCACCGATACCGTTCATCATCTTCTGACCGAGCACGTGGGTCGAGTTCACGTTGCCCCAAAGGTCAACTTCGATCGCCGTGTTGCAGGAGATGATACCGAGCCGGCGAACCATTTCGGGGTGGTTGGTGATTTCCTGCGGGCGCAGCAGCAGCTTGCTGCGGAAGCCCTCGAGGTCTTCATACACCAGCTTGCGCATGGCCGGCGACAGGGTCAGCGAGGAGCCCGACGCAAAGGTGATGTTGCCAGCCTGCATCTGAGTGATGACGGAGTCTTGAATCACCTCGGTGTACATCTTGAAGGGCGGGATGTCAGGATGGGCGCCGAGCGCTTCCAACACCGCGTTGGCAGTTTCACCAACGCCCGACTGGATCGGCAAGAACTCGGGTGGCACGCGGCCAGCCTTCATTTCGCCAGCCAAGAACGAGGCCACGTTCTCACCGATGCGAGTGGTGATCTCGTCACAGGGGCGGAAAGTGCCGGTCTCGTCATCGAGATCGGTTTCCACAATGCCCACAATCTTGGCCGGATCGATGTGCAGGGTTTCGGTGCCAATACGCTGGTCGGGCGCACACAGCGGGATTTCCTTGCGGTTCGGCGGGTCACCGGGCTCGTAGATGTCGTGGAAGCCACGCAGTTCTTTGGGCACGTGCTTGTTGAGCTCAATGTAAACGCGTTTGGCGAGGCGGGCCCAGGTTGGCGAGGCGCCAACGCCGGTGGTCAGCACCACATTGCCCTGATCGTCAATGTCGCAGGCTTCGATGACGGCCACGTCAACCGGGCCGAGGAAGCCATAGCGAGCGTTCTGCGCCACCATCGACAGATGCATGTCGAAGAAGCGGGTACGACCCGAGTTGATCGACTCGCGCATGTCGCGGTCGCTCTGGTACGGGGTACGGAAGCTCACGGCGTCGGCGCGGGCCAAGGCACCGTCCAGGCTGGGGCCGGTGGAGGCGCCAGTGAGCACGCCGATCCGGAACTCGCGCCCAGCGCGATGCTCGGCCTGAGCCCGGGCGGCGATGGCCTGGGAGATGACTTTGGGCGAACCGGCCGGCGTGAAGCCGGAGAAGGCCACGGTATCGCCATCATTGATGGTGGCGGCCGCCTCTTCAGGGGTAATGCGCGGGAAGCTCATGAGGTGGTTCCTTTGGTGGTTATGACAGTGTGGCGATGAAATAGCCCGCCACCACCGCAGTTCCGATCACGCCGGCCACATTCGGGCCCATGGCGTGCATCAGCAGGTAATTGTGAGGATCCCACTTGCGGCCCTCATCTTGGGCCACGCGGGCTGCCATCGGCACGGCGGACACGCCAGCAGCACCGATCAGCGGGTTGATGGGGTTCTTGCTGGAGATCAGGTTCATGCCCTTGGCCATCAGCACGCCGCAGGCGGTTGAGCACGAGAAGGCAGCAATGCCGATGGTGATGATGCCCATGGTCTTGCCACTCAAGAAGCCCGTGGTGATGACGTCACCGGTCTCGGGATTAACGACGTCTGAACCGTGCATGGTCATACCCACGGCGGTGCCCAGTAAGATCGTCACCAGGTTAATCAGTTCGTTCTGCGAGGTCTTGAGCAATCGCTCAACCACGCCGCATTCGCGCATGAAGTTACCGAGCATCAACATACCCACCAGGGCAGCCGCAGCCGGCACCAGCAAGATCACCGTAATGCAGACCATAACGGCAAACACCATGCGCTCGAGCTTGCCGACCTGGCGTAAAGACTTCATGCGAATCTTGCGTTCCGCATCGGTGGTCAGCAGACGCATGATCGGCGGTTGGATCAGCGGTACCAAAGACATGTAGGTGTAGGCGGCCACGGCGATCGGCCCCATCAGATGGGGCGCGAGCTTGTTAGCGGTAAAGATCGAGGTGGGGCCATCGGCGCCGCCGATGATACCAATCGAGGCCGCTTCACCGGGCTCATAGCCAAACAGCCAGGCGCAGAAGAAGGTGATCAGCACGCCGATATTGGCGGCACCACCGAGCAGTAGGGTCCGCGGATTGGCAATAAGCGGACCAAAGTCGGTCAGCGCGCCAACGCCGAGGAAAATCAGCGGCGGGAAGATCTCGGCGTGAATGCCCAGATAAATGATGTCGAACAGGCCGTGGCCCTGACCAATGCTCATGTACTGCCCGGGTTCATACCCGGTAACCACACCAGCGGTGGGCAAGTTGGCCAGCAGCGCACCGAACGCGATCGGCATCAGCAGCAGCGGTTCGTACTTCTTGTACACCGCCAAGTACAGTAGCACCGCGCAGATGAGCCACATGACTACCATCTGCCATTCGATGCGGACGAAACCCGTCTCGCCGAAGTATTCGAGCAGCGCATCAAGCATCGCGGTGCTCCTTTCCTTGCAGGTGGTGGATGATCAACCGATTTTGACGAGAAGGGCGCCTTCGCCGACGACTGAGCCGTCGTTGACCGCCACTTCTTGTACCGTGCCGGCACAGGGCGCCGCGATCTCGGTGTTCATCTTCATTGCTTCAAGGGTGATCACCGTTTCACCAGACTGAACCGGTTGCCCGGCCTTGACGTGAACTTTCACCACGGTGCCGGCTAGCGGCGAGGTGACATTGCCATCGCCACTGGCGACGGGAGCCGCCGCGGCCCGGGCTGGCGCAGCAGCAGGCGCGCTGACCGCAGCAGCGGCGCGGGGCGCAGCACCTACGGAGCGGTTGGGGGTGTCGTCGTCGAGGATATCAACCTGAACGTCGTAGCTCTTGCCGTCTACGGTGACCTTGAGATGCCGAGTGGTCATGATGTTTGCCTTTCTGGCGGTAATCTAAATTGGTGTGGCCGCTAGCGGACGCGATGTGAGAGGAAGTGCTCGCGGCGACCTTCGGCACTCCAGCCTGAGGTGCCGGCGCCAATAGCGACGATGCGATGGGGACGGTCGAGGGCGATAGCAACGGCAGCAGCAATGGCAGCCACCGGTACCTCTTCCTCATGGGGAACATACTCAGGCTCGGCGGCAGCACGCTTAGCCGCAGCAGCAGCCTCGACACGCTTGAACACCAAACCGATCAATTCGCACAAGATCCACAGCGAACCCAATGCGCCGAGTACGATAATGACCCCAACGGCTTCAAACTGGATCACATCACCGAGGGTCTTCAAAGATTTTGCGGCATTTTCATTGAGTTCTGGCGCCGCGTCACCGGCAGCAGACAGCGGTTCTGCTGCTGCCGCCTGCGTCGCCACGGCTGCGTTGATGAGGATGGCAGGAATCATAGCGCGATGTTTCCGTGTTTCTTGGGCGGACGAACGGTGCGCTTGTCCAAGGTGTTGCGCAGAGCCATCGCCACCACTGGGCGCGTCCGACCGGGTTCGATCACGTCGGTGATCATGTTGGCGCCAGCGGCCTGCCACGGAGCGGCGAAGTTATCGCGATAATCCTTGATCAACTCAGCACGCTTGGCGGCCTTGTCTTCAGCGGCTTCGATCTCGCGCCGGTACAGCACGCCAACCGCGCCTTCAGCACCCATCACCGCGATCTCAGCGCTCGGCCACGCGAACACCATATCGGCGCCCATGTCTTTCGAGCACATGGCGAGATAGGCGCCACCGTAGGCCTTGCGCATGATCACCACGATCTTGGGCACCGTGGCCGAGGCCCAGGCGAACAACATCTTGGAACCATGGCGAATGATACCGCCCTGTTCTTGGGCTACGCCGGGCAGGAAGCCAGGAACGTCAACCAAGGACACCAGCGGGATCGAGAACGCATTGCAGAAGCGGATAAAGCGCGCCGACTTGTCAGACGAGTCGATGTCGAGCGAACCAGCACGAACCTGCGGGTTAGACGACACGATACCGGTCACCACGCCTTCGATGCGGGCGAAGCCAATGATGATGGAGCGGGCCCAGTCGGCCATCACTTCCAGCCACTCACCGGGGTCAACCAAGCGCTCGATCACCGCATAGGCGTCAATCGGCGTCTTCGGGTCGTCGGGAATCAAATCGTCAAGGCCCGAGTCGGGCGTGAGGTCGATCGTGTCGGTCGGCCGGTGCGGCGGGTTCTGCGCGTTATTCGACGGCAGGAAATCGAGCAGGCGCTGCGTGATCTCAAGCGCGTGGTCGTCGTCTTCAGCCACAAAGTGGATGTTACCCGAGATCGTGGCGTGCGCCGCGGCTGAGCCGATGTCGTCCATGGTACAGTCGGCACCGGTGACCGCTTTGATCACAGCCGGGCCACAGATGAACATGTTGGCCTTCTTGGTCATGATCAGGAAGTCGCACAGCGCCGGCGAGTAAGCGCCGCCGCCGGCGCAGGGGCCAGCGATAACCGCGATTTGCGGAACCACGCCCGAGAGCAGCACGTTCTTGAAGAACACTTCGCCGTAACCGCTCAGGCTATGCACGCCTTCTTGGATACGAGCGCCACCGGAGTCGTTGAAACCCACCACCGGCATGCCGTTGGTGATCGCGTAATCCATGATTTCGCACATCTTCTGGGCATGCACACGGCCAAGCGCGCCACCGCCAACGGTGAAGTCTTGCGAGAAGGTTGCCACTTTGCGCTGGGCTACGTGACCGATACCGGTCACCACGCCATCGCCAGGCAGACGCGCCTTCTCCAGGCCAAAATTATGGCAGTCGTGCTCAGCCAACTGGCCAAACTCTTGGAAGGTGCCGTCGTCGTAAAGGCCATCGATGCGCTCGCGAGCCGTCATCTGACCCTTCTCGTGGCGCTTATCGATCTTGGCCTGACCGCCGCCAAGCAGCGCTTCTTTGCGACGCTCGGTCAACTTGGCCATCAGTTCGGGTTCAACGGGCATGGAAGATTTCCTTGGAAATGTGGAGATGTCTGCGGGTGGCGCCGCCGCCGATGGTGGATGCAGCGGCGGCGCTCGTCACGCAAGGCTTAGTGCCCAGGACTGCAGAATTCGGTTAGCACGCCGCGCGTGCTCTTGGGATGCAAGAAAGCGACCTGCTTACCACCGGCGCCAACCACCGGCTCTTCGTTGATCAGGCGGATACCGGCCGCTTTGGCCTGGGCCAGCTGGCCGGGCACGTCGTCGCTGGCAAAGGCCACGTGGTGCACGCCTTCACCGTTCTTGGCGATGAACTTGGCGATTGGGCTGTCGTCTGAGGTGGGCTCAAGGAGCTCGATGTGGGTACCGCCAACGTTGAAGAAGGCCGTCTTGACCTTCTGGCTCGGCACTTCCTCAATGTTTTCACAGCTGAGGCCGAAGGCTTCCTCGTACATGGGGATGGCTTCTTCGAGCGATTTGACGGCGATGCCGAGGTGGTCGATGCGAGTGAGCATGGCGATGGCTCCGGGCGCGGTTCGCGGTGGTGATGGACGCAAACAGGGCGAATGTCCTGTCGTGCGCTGAGTGATGGTTTGTCGCGAACTTTCTCGCAACCAAATAAAGAGCTCCGATTGCCCCGCCGCATAGCGAGCGTGCCACGCATGGAATGTCATCACAACATGGGTGACCACAAAGCCTATGCTGCCGTCTTATCTTAAGGCGGGGGTGCCCCACAATGCGAGTGCTGAGGCGTGAAGCTTCCCAGCATAGCGCCCAGCAACCACCATGACCACCAAGAGGAATTGGCAATGACCGCCGAAAGTGTAAGCGTCCTCGACGATTTTCCCGCCGTAGACTACCAAGTCTGGCGAGAGATGGTTGAGGCCGACCTGAAGGGTGCTCCCTTCGACAAAAAGCTGGTGACCCGCCTGTATGAAGGCATCGCCGTTCAACCCCTCTACACCAAAAACGATGCCATTGACGCCCTCGGCGTCCCTGGCTTTGCCCCGCTCACCCGCGGCGCATCGCCACTTGGTGCAAGCGGCCGCGGCTGGGATATCCGCCAAGAACTCGATCATCCCTGCCTCAAGCGCGGCAATGAACTGGCACTAGCTGAGCTCAGCGGTGGCGCCAACTCGCTGCGTCTGCGCTGGAACGGCAGCTCTCGTACCAGCGGCATCGATTTTGACGGTGCATGCGGCGACGGCATAACAGCCGCCACCGTCGACGAACTCGACCGGCTGCTCAACGATGTCGACCTAACCATCGCCCCCATCGGCCTCGACGCCGGCGCCGGCGCAATTCCGGCCGCCGCGTGCTATCTGGCCGTGCTCGATCGGCGCCAAGTGCCGGCCGACGCAGCCCGTGCCGAGCTCGGGATCGACCCCCTCGGCACCCTGGCCGCCACCGGCGCCCTCGGCAGCTCGGCTTCCACCGTTATCGCCCAGGCCGCTGGCATCGCCGCCAACTGCGCCGCTCGCTATCCTGGCGTGCGCGCCCTCACCGCCTCGAGCGTGCCCTACCACGAGGCCGGCGCCCACGCGGTGCAAGAGCTCGCAGCAGTGGTTGCCACCGGCGCCACCTACCTGCGCGCCTGCGAAGAGGCCGGGCTGAGCCCACAACAGGCCGCCGGCCAGATCGCCCTCGAAGTGGCGGTTGGCTGCGACCAGTTCCTCGAGATCGCCAAGATCCGCGCTCTGCGCCGGATCTGGGGCCGGATCCTCGAAGCCTGCGGCGTCAGCGCTGACACCGCCTGCATTAAGGTGCTCACCACCACCTCGCGCCGCATGCTGACCCAGCGTGACCCCTGGGTGAACATGCTGCGCACGACGGTAACCACCTTCGCCGCCGCCGTTGGCGGAGCCGATGCGGTTACCGTGCTGCCCTTTGACGCGCAAATCGGCGTCAGCCCCAAGCACACCCGCCGCGTGGCTCGCAACACCCAAGTGGTGCTGCACGAAGAAGCCCACCTCGACCACGTGGTCGACCCAGGTGGTGGCAGCTGGTACCTCGAATCGCTGACCAATGAGCTGGCCCAGGCGGCCTGGACCCAGTTCCAGGCCATCGAAGGTGACGGCGGCATCCTCGCCGCCCTTGGCTCAGGTAGCTTGTCTGGTGCCATTGCCGAATCATGGCAAGCGCGCCGCGCCAACCTGGCCAAGCGCAAGGACCCGATCACCGGCGTCAGTGAATACCCCAACGTCACCGAAACCACGCCGAAGACCGAGCAGCCTGACCTGGCACTCATCAAGCGTGACTGTGACGCCCGTCTCGCCGCCAGCAGCCCGGCCGCCGCCAATGCGGTTGCCCAGCTCAACGGCGCCGAGGCCGGTGCCAAGCTCGACGCCCTGGTGGCCGCCGCCGCCGCTGGCGCCAGCATCGGCGCACTCAACGCGGCTCTCGCAACGAGCGATGGTGCCGAAATCGACGCCCTGCCGGTCCATACCTTCGCTGAAGACTTCGAACGCCTGCGCGCCGCCTGCGACGCCAAGCCGCCGAAGGCCTTCTTGGCCAACATGGGTCCGCTTGCCCACCACACGGTGCGCGCGTCATGGAGCACCAACTTCCTGCAAGCCGGTGGCCTCGATGTGATCAGCAACGATGGCTTCAAGGAAGCCGACGCGGCTGCGGCTGCGTTCAAGGAAAGCGGCGCTTCGATCGCCGTGATCTGCTCGTCTGACAAGCTGTACCCCGATCTCGCCGTGCCCACCGCCAAGGCCCTCAAGGCCGCCGGTGCCAACAGCGTGATCCTGGCCGGTCGTCCGGCCGACGACGACACCACCAAGGCTTGGACCGAAGCCGGTGTCGATCGCTTCATCTACCTGGGCGTCCCGGTGCTGGATGTCCTCACCGAACTCCTGACCAAAGAAGGAGTCTTGGCATGAGTGCGATTCCCGATTTCACCTCCGTTAACCTCAACGAAGGCGCCACCAGCTCGCGTAGCGACTGGGATGGCGCCGTTGCCACACCGTTAAAGTGGGAAACCCCGGAGCACATCCCGGTGAGCCCGCTGTACACCGGTGAAGACCTGCAAGGCCTCGACCACCTCGAGACCGTGCCCGGCAAGCCGCCGTTCTTGCGCGGCCCCTACGCCACCATGTACGTGGCCCGGCCGTGGACGATTCGCCAGTACGCCGGCTTCTCAACCGCGGAAGAGTCCAACGCGTTCTACCGTCGCAATCTGCAAGCCGGGCAAAAGGGCCTGTCGATCGCGTTCGACCTGGCCACCCACCGCGGCTACGACTCGGATCACCCACGGGTGGTTGGCGACGTTGGCATGGCCGGTGTGGCGATCGACTCGATCGAAGACATGCGCGTGCTCTTCCAGGGCATCCCGCTCGATAAGATGTCGGTATCGATGACCATGAACGGCGCCGTGCTGCCGATCTTGGCGCTGTACATCCTGGCCGCCGAAGAGCAGGGCGTATCGCCCGAGCAACTGTCGGGTACGATCCAGAACGATATTCTCAAAGAGTTCATGGTTCGTAACACCTACATTTATCCGCCCACACCGTCGATGAAGATCATCGCCGACATCTTCGAGTACACCTCGCAAAAGATGCCGCGCTTCAACTCGATCTCGATCTCCGGCTACCATATGCAAGAAGCCGGCGCCACCGCCGACCTCGAGCTGGCCTACACCTTAGCCGACGGTGTCGACTACATCAAAACCGGCATCGCTGCCGGCCTCGATGTCGACGCCTTCGCGCCGCGCCTGAGCTTCTTCTGGGCGGTTGGCATGAACTTCTTCATGGAAGTGGCCAAGATGCGTGCGGGTCGCTTGCTGTGGGCCAAGCTGGTCAAGCAGTTCAACCCCAAGAACCCCAAGTCGATGTCGTTGCGTACTCACTCGCAGACTTCGGGTTGGTCGCTCACTGCGCAAGACGTGTACAACAACGTCATCCGCACCTGCGTTGAAGCCATGGCGGCAACCCAGGGCCATACCCAGAGCCTGCACACCAACGCGCTCGACGAAGCCCTGGCCCTGCCTACTGACTTCTCGGCGCGCATTGCCCGCAACACCCAGCTGTTCTTGCAGCAGGAAAGCGGCACCTGCCGCAGCGTCGACCCCTGGGCCGGCAGCTACTACGTAGAGCGCCTGACCAAGGAGCTGTACGAAAAGGCCTGGGCCCACATCAAGGAAGTCGAAGAGCACGGCGGCATGACCAAGGCCATTGAAGCCGGCATCCCCAAGATGCGCATCGAGGAGGCGGCCGCCCGCACCCAAGCGCGTATCGACTCCGGTCTGCAAACTGTGGTTGGCGTGAACAAGTTCCTGCTCGACGAGCCGGAAGACATCGAAGTGCTCAAGGTCGACAACGCCTCGGTGCGCGCCCAGCAACTTGAGAAGCTCAAGCGCCTCAAGGCCGGTCGCAACCAAGCGTCGGTTGACGAGAAGCTCGCCGCCTTGACCAAGGCCGCTGAAAGCGGCGAAGGCAACCTGCTCGAGCTCGCGGTGCAAGCCGTGCGTGAACGCGCCACGGTGGGCGAGATCTCTGACGCCCTGGAGAAGATCTACGGCCGCTACCAAGCCACGATTCGCGCCATCAAGGGTGTGTACTCGGGCGAGATGAAGGCCAAAGACACGGTCCTGCAGCGCGTGCGCGGCAAGGTCGACAAGTTCACCAAGGACGAAGGCCGCCGGCCGCGCGTGATGATCGCGAAGATGGGCCAAGACGGTCACGATCGCGGTCAGAAGGTGGTGGCTACGGCCTACGCCGACATGGGCTTCGACGTCGACATCGGACCGCTGTTCCAAACCCCCGAGGAAACCGCGCGGCAATGCGTTGAAAACGACGTCCACGTGGCGGCGGTGTCCTCGCTGGCGGCCGGTCACCTGACCTTGGTACCCGCCCTCAAGGGCGAACTCGCCAAGCTCGGTCGTGAGGACATCATGGTAGTAGTTGGCGGCGTGATCCCGCCCGACGACTACCAAGCCCTGTACGACGCCGGCGCCGAATGCATCTTCCCCCCCGGCACGGTGATCACCGAAGCCGCCGAGGAAGTGCTCGACAAGTTGGTCGAACGCCTGCGACTCGAACCAGCCTGAGTCAGCTGAAGCACAAAGCCCGGCTCGCAAGAGCCGGGCTTTGTGCTTTCTTACAAACCCGACGCGTGAATACATTCGGGTCCTAGGTCCTAGACAGGGCTTGCGCCCGTTAGGTCCTGGGTAGACGGGAGCAGCGCCGAACAGCTCGCCGAGGACCCAAAGGGCGCAAGCCCTGTCCAGGACCTAGGACCCAACCCAAGCCGAGCGCCACACCCAACCGAGCACCCGTCCCGAGAGCCGCATGCCCCATCCTACCTTTCCAACTCGCACACCGACCCGGCGCCAGCTGTCGGTCGATGACTACGTGACTGGCGTTCTCGCCGGCGAGCGCGCGATTCTTGGTCGTGCCATCACCCTGATTGAAAGCATGCGCCCGGCCGATGCCGCGATCGCGCAGCACGTGCTCACCGGCATCCTCCCTGCCACCGGCAAGGCTCACCGAGTTGGCATCACCGGCGTGCCCGGCGTTGGCAAGAGCACCTTCATTGAAACCATGGGCCGCAAGCTAACCGCCCAGGGCAAACGCGTTGCCGTGCTGGCAATCGATCCGTCTTCAGCAGTCTCCGGCGGCAGCATCCTCGGCGATAAAACGCGGATGAATGAACTCGCCTGCGACCCCCTCGCCTTTGTCCGCCCGTCTCCGTCAGCCTGCACCCTCGGCGGCGTGGCGCGCAAAACGCGCGAAACCATGCTGCTGTGCGAGGCCGCTGGTTTTGATGTGGTGCTGATTGAAACCGTGGGCGTTGGCCAGTCAGAAACCGTGGTCCACGACATGGTCGACTTCTTCTTGGTGCTGATGCTGGCAGGCGCCGGCGATGAACTGCAAGGCATCAAACGCGGCGTGCTCGAGCTCGCCGACCTCATCGCCGTCAATAAAGCCGATGGCGACAACGCCCAGCGCTGCGAGCGCTCGCGCCAAGACTACGCCAACGCCCTGCACGTGATGGCCGCGCCCAATGGCGACTGGACCCCCACCGCGATTACCTGCTCGGGCCTCACCGGCCTCGGGCTCGACGATCTATGGGCCTCTATCACCAAACATCGGGAACTGCTCACCGCCAGCGGCCACCTCGAGCAACTGCGCCGCGACCAGCAAGTCCACTGGATGTGGTCGCTGATCGAAGAGCGCCTGCTCAACGGCTTCCGTGAGCACCCAGACGTAGCGCGCGATTTCACCAGCATTGAACGCGCCGTACGCGAAGGCACCAGCCCAGCCACCGTAGGCGCCGAGACGCTGCTACGCGCCTTTGGATTGGCGTAGCCGAAGGTCCTGGCAGCGCCCGTTAGGTCCTGGGAAGAGGAGACGACGACGCATCCCCTTGCGGCAATCAGCAAAGCGATGGACACGCAAAGTTGACGAGCTCCCCAGACGCCGGCTGCCCCTACGACCTAACGGGCGCAGCCCTGTCCAGGACCTAGGACCAGAGTCGCCCAAGAACCCTCAATGCCCGCAGCCGCCAGCGCCATGGGCATGCCCATGCGACAGCTCTTCCGGCGTGGCTTCGCGCACGTCAGTAATCTCCACTGCGAAGCGCAAGATCTGGCCGGCCAACTCGTGGTTGCCCGAGACCTTGACCACCTCTTCTTCCACCGCGTGCACGGTGTAGATCACCGGCTGCTCGTGGTTTTCTGGATGCGGGCCCTGGAACCGCACGCCGGGCTGAAGCTCGGAGCGCTGCTCCTCTTCAAAGGCCTCAATCGGCACCGCCAGGTCCAACTCGGGCATAGGCGCCGTAGCCGTCTTCGGGCGCCACATCGCACGAGAAGCTGTCGCCGGCCTGCTTGCCTTCCATCTCGGACTCAAGCCCAGGCACCAAACCGCCGCGACCATGCAGGTACACGAGCGGCTCGCCGTCGCTCTTATCAAGGGTCTGACCGTCTTCGCCGGTCAGGGCATAATTGAACGAAACGACGCTATCGAGGCCGATTTGCATGGCTGACTCCTAGCAGGCTGTTGAAATAAAGCCTGCGGGGGGCTGAAGGGGGGTCTTTGACCCCCCTGGGTAAAGAGTCGCCTCAAGAAAACCTTGAAAAATAGCGACTGCAGGTCGCCCAAGGTTTTCTTGAGGCTAGCAGGCTGGTGTATTTCAACAGCCTGCTAGTGCTGGCTGGAGACAGTAAGGACCTCAACTCGATTGAAAGCGAAGCCTCGCGCGCTCAGACTTCAACCGCTGGAGCCACTGGCTTGGTCATGAAGCTGATCAAAAGCACAAACAAACAGGCGATAATGTTCTGAATCGGCAACTGAAGCGCCGTCGGCAGGGTGTAGATCATGGTTACCGCCGGCACCCAGATCAGCATGTTCATCACCAGCACCGTGCTGCAGCGCCGCACATACCAACTGCGATTCAGATCGGCGCGCAGCGCTTGCCACGAGAAGCCGGTATTCATGTATTGATACGCAATCACCATCGACGGTACCGCCCAGATCGGCACATACACAAACTGATCGAAGGCCACCTTGCACGCCAAGGTGCCGATATCGGTGCCGGTGCCGAACATCATCGCCTGCAAGTCGTAGAGGGCATTGACCTCGGCGCCTTTGTAGGCCCAGAACGGCAGCAACAGGCGCAGATGGCCCCAAGGATCTTGATGCGCCGCACCCAAGCGCTGCATCACAACCGGCAGCAGGCCGGCAAAAAACGCCGTCGACACAATGGGGAATAGGATTCCCACCTCCTGCTTATAGTCGCCAACCGCCGTCAGTGCGGCACGAGTCGGCTCATGCCACGCATAGCCGCACCCGATAATCACGGCCACAAAGTTCAAAATCAAGCCGGGCACCAGGTTGGCCCGCGCGGCGGCCATGCCCTCAATCAAAACACGCTTCGGCAGCGAGGGAGGCGGTTGCAGCGTGCTCATGCCCCGTGCTATCGCCGCAGCGGACCACTCCAACAAGGCGCAAATCGCGGCCAGTGCGCCGGATGCATCGCGCACGCACAGTCCAATGCGCAAAACCTGCTTGGTTCAACCAGTTACCATAGCTAGCGTCACGGCGTGGATGATTTTGACGATACCTTCAGCGGCGGCGTTTTTCACGCTGACATCGCCGATGGCCGGGCTGGTGCCAGCATCGACTGCGGCGTCAGCGCGCTCAGCGCCGTCACCACCACCGGCGCCCGGTTTGAGCTGCGCTACGATGCCTGCACGGTTCGCATCGGCGGCGCCAGCGGCCGGATGGTATTCTGCCGCAGCCTCGACCAGAGTCTGACCATCTTCTGCGAGCAGAAGGGCTTTGCCGCCGCGCTGCAACAAGCCGCCGGCGGCCTGCTCGACGAGGGCCTCGCGCAATCCAAAAGCGAACTACGCGGTGCCAATGCACGCAGTCGCAATCTGATGTTCGGCCTCTGCCTCGGTTGCGTTGTGCTGCTGGTGGCTGGCTACTTCGCGCTGATGGCGGCCGGCCGCGCCGCTCTAGCCGCCGCACCCCCCAGTATTGACGAAAAGATCGGCGAGCTCGCCATTGAGCAAATGGACCTCAAAGGGTCAGTGGTTGAAGACCCCGCCATCGTAGCCCCGCTCGAGGCCCTGGTGGCGCGCCTCGCCGCCACCGATCCTGACGACCCCTTCAGCTACACCCTGACCGTGGTTGACGCCGACATCACCAATGCCTTCGCCCTGCCTGGTGGACAAATCGCCATCTACACCGGGCTGCTCGAACTCGCCGACAGCCCCGAGCAAATCGCCGGTGTGCTCGGCCATGAAATCGCCCACGTCACCGAACGCCACGGTATGCACGGCATCGCCCGCTCGCTGGGCTTGGTCGTGGCCATTCAATTTCTCGTTGGCGATGCCGGTGGCCTGGTGGCCGTGGCCGCCGAGTTTGGCCGCTTCGCCGCCGAAAACGCCTACAGCCGCGACCAAGAAGCAGACAGCGACCGCCTCGGCGTTGAGCGCCTGCACGCCGCCGGCATCGACCCGCGCGGTCTGGCTGGCTTTTTTGAACTGCTCGAACGCGAAACCGCGAGTGACGTCGACATCCCATCGTGGATGAGCACCCACCCCGACCACGCGGCGCGCATCGCCGCGATCACCACTCAGGCGCAACGATTTTCAAACCAGACCTATACGCCTGCGATTCCGACCGCAGACTGGGACGCACTCAAGGCTGCACTCAGCCCAACGGTCACCACCCCTTCACCCCCAGAGGAGACCAGCGATGGACGTGACAATCGCTGACCGGCCCTCGTTTGCTACCATCCGCGCACAATTGGCTCCAGGCGAGTCAATCGTGGCCGAAGCGGATGCGATGGCGAGCATGGACGCTGGCATCGAATCATCCTGCCGCTTTAACGGCGGCTTTTTCCCCGCCATCATGCGCCGCGTGTTTGGCAAAGAGAGCTTGTTCGTCAACGAGTTCACCGCCGAGCGAGCCGGGCAACTGGTGCTGACCCAGGCCCTGCCTGGCGACATCGAATGCATCACCCTGAAGGGCAACAGCCTGTACCTGCAGCCGGGGGCCTTCATTGCCTGCGAGCCCACGGTTAAACTCAGCCTCGGCTGGGCCGGCTTTGCCAGTTGGATGGGCTCAGAAGGCCTGTTCCGGCTCAAGGTCAGCGGCACCGGCCGCATTTGGTTTGGCGCCTACGGCGGCATCTTCGCACGCGAAGTGACCGACGAATACGTGGTCGACACCGGCCACCTGGTTGGCTACGAGCCAGGCATCAGCCTCAAGGTCGGCATGGCCGGCGGTATTTTCTCCAGCTTCTTCGGCGGCGAAGGACTGGTTACCCGGGTGCGTGGCCCGGGCCGTATTTACATGCAGTCGCGCTCATTCGATGGCTTGGTCGCATGGACCAACAGCCACCTGTACTAGAAGGAGCACGGCATGGACATAGACATCCAAGCACGGCCGGCCGCCTCGGTGGCTAAGATCACACTCGGCGCCAATGAAACGCTGACCTGTGAAGTTGGCGGCATGGTAGCGATGGACCCGGGCATCACGGTGGAAACCACCACCCGCAAAAAGGGCGGCAGCGGCGGCCTGCTCAAGGGCCTCAAGCGCATGCTCGGCGGCGAGAATTTATTCATCAACCACTTCACCGCCAGCGAAGCCGGGCAAAGCCTGTACGTGGGGCCACAGCTCCTGGGCGACGTCGTTCACCACACCCTCACCGGCGGCACCATGGTGGTGCAGGGTTCGAGCTGGCTGGCCTCGGCCGACGACATCGAGATCGACGCCACCTTCCAAGGTCTCGGCAAAGCGCTGTTTAGCGGTGAAGGTATTTTCTGGGTCAAGTGCACCGGCACTGGCGATCTGCTGCTCAACAGCTTCGGTGCCATCTATCCCGTCGATGTAGACGGTGAATACATCGTCGATACCGGCCACATCGTGGCCTTTGAAGACAGCCTCCAGTTCCGCATCGGCAAGGCGTCCAAAAGTCTAATCGGGAGCTTCCTCGGTGGCGAAGGCTTGGTGTGCAAGTTCTCCGGCCAAGGCCGCCTCTACTGCCAGAGCCACAACCCGCCGAACCTGGGCACCATGCTCGGCCCCAAACTCAAGCCACGGTAAAGGAGCGTACCATGACTACCCTCACCCATGAGATCAGCCATCGCCCCGACTTTGCCATGGTCTCGGTCAAGCTCGAAGCCGGACAGAAAGTCCAGGCCGAACCCTCGGCCATGGCCTCGATGGACCCGAACATTTTAATGAAGGCCGGCTTCAAAGGCGGCCTCAAGGCCAGCCTCGGCCGCGCCTTTGGCGGCGAGAGCATGATCGTAAACACCTTCACCGCGCAGAATGGCCCGGGCGAAGTGTTGTTTGCGCCCGGCACCCCGGGCGACGCCGTGCACTACGCCCTCGACAACAGCACTCTGTACCTGCAACGCGGCGCTTACATGGCCAACAGCGACGGTGTTGAAGTCACGGGCAAATGGCAGGGCGCCAAGGGCTTCTTCTCAGGCGAAGGCCTGGTTCTGCTCAAGGCCCACGGCAGCGGCGACATTTTCTTTACCAGCTATGGCGCGATCCTCGAGATCGACGTTGCCGATGGCGGCTATATAGTTGACACCGGCTACATTGTGGCCTTTGAAGAAACCTTGCAGTACCGTGTACGCACGGTGCCCGGCATGTCTACCGGCGGCAAGATCAAGAGCTTCCTGTTTGGCGGCGAAGGCTTGGTGTGTGAATTCTCCGGCCAAGGCAAAGTCTGGATTCAGACGCGAAGTGCGGCGCCATTCTTGAACTGGACCTGGCCGTTCCGCCCAACTAAAAACAACAACTGACGCCATCACAAACAGGCCTGCCCCTTGCGGCAGGCCTGTTCTTTGACCGCCAAGGCTAGCCACATGCACAAAATTCTAATTCTCGCGCTGATCTGCTGTGGCCTCCATGCTTCCGATCTGCGCAGCTCGCCTGCGCTAGATGGCGAGCCGGTCGAAATCAGTACCACGCTTTTCATCCTCGACATCGACGGCATCGACACCCAGAGCCAAAGCTTCGAGGCCAATGTGTTCCTGAACTGCCAGTGGCTCGACCCGCGCCTGGCCCACAACGGAACCGCCGATGCAATCTACGAGATGGGGGCCATCTGGCACCCGAACCTGCAAATCCTGAATCAACAAAAACTCTGGAAGACTTTTCCCGATCAGCTGGAAGTCTCCGCTGACGGCACCGTGTCCTATCGCCAGCGCTACTGGGGAAATTTCTCACAGCCGCTTGACCTGCGCGGCTTCCCCTTCGACTCACAAACCTTTGCCATCTCAGTTACCGCAGCCCTGAGAGGCGCTGGCAAAGTCCACTTTGTGCCGAGCGAAAGACTCCCACCTAACATTGCCGAAAAGCTGTCAGTAGCCGACTGGACCATCACCGGCACCGATTTCCGTCATGACAGCATTCAAATTATCCCCAAGGCCCCTGCCAACGATAGCTTCGTATTTACCGTCAGCGCTGAGCGCAAATCTGGCTATTTCATCGTCAAGGTCATCATCCCCCTGATTTTGATCGTCGCCATGAGTTGGATTGTATTCTGGATCGACCCCGCCGAGTCAGGAACCCAAATCAGCGTGGCGATCACCACCATGCTCACCCTGATCGCGTATCGTTTCGCGGTTGACGCACTGCTACCCAAGGTCAGCTATCTCACCGCGCTCGATTACTTCATCCTCACCTCAACGCTGCTGGTCTACGCCTCACTGATCGAAGTGCTGCTCACCAGCCACTTCGCCAAGAAGCAACACCGCGTTGAACGCGCCTACCTGATGGACCGTTGGTGCCGTGTCTTATTCCCGGCCATGTTTGTGGCCACAGCCTTTGAGACCCTGAAGTTCCGCTTCTTCTTGTGACGCAGGGCCCCTAGCTGCACCAGCCCGCTAGGCCGCCGCCCACTCATCATCGATCAAGATCACCAGATCATCACCGGCATCGTCGCGTAGAATGCCCAGATCTTGCCACGGCCCACTGCAGAGGCTGCCTCCGCAGGCGCCGCAGCGTTCGGCGTCGTCGTGCCAGGGCCCTTACCCTCACGGCAATAGCAGCCCGCACAGGCGTCGGGGCAGCAAGCACCATGGTGTCCCCAGTCATCATCGGTCCTCCATAAGCCAATGCGCTGAGACGGCCAGATCTGACCGTCCAAGAGCCACCAGCCCAAACGGTGTATCAAACCCTGGCGTTTCCCCGTGGCTGAGCCCGCTTAGGCTAGGCGGCAATGGTCATCTTGCTGCTCGATCAACCGCTGTTCAAACCTGGCACCCTGGTGCGCCATCGGCGCTACGACTATCGCGGCGTGGCAGTCGCGCTCGACCCGCGCTGTCTCGCACCGGAAGAATGGTACCAAACCAACCGCACCAAGCCGAAGCGCGACCAAGCCTGGTATCACGTCCTCGTCCACGGCGCCGGTCACAGCACCTACGCGGCCCAAAGCAGCCTGATCGCCGATGACGAGGCGCAGGCCGTCGTCCACCCCTGGCTACGCTTATTCTTTTCGGCCTTCGCAGACGGCCGCTACCAACGCAACGACCGCGAATGGCCCAACACCTGGTGAGGCTTGTTACGGCGATGGCCCCCGCCCCGTGTACAAACTCGGCGCCACTCCAACGATGCGCTTGAACTGACGTGAAAAATACAGCGGATCGTCGTAGCCCAAATAATCCGCCACCGCAGTCACGCTCATACCAGCAATGCCGAGGCACTCTTCGGCGCGATCCATCTTCAGCCGCAGCCAATACGCCTTGGGCGCAAGCCCCATGTGGCGCTTGAAGGCAGTGCGGAATGCGTGGTAGTTCATGCCAAGCTCGGCAGCCAAGCCCTGCAGGTCAATCACGGCCTCGGTCACGCGCCGCCGCAGCCAACTGTCGGCCTCGCGCATCCGCGCGTCCACCGTGGGCAAGGGGGCAGCCTGCTGCGCGCGCCGTAGCTCAAAGAGGATGCGATGCAGCAGCACCCACGCGCTGGCCGGATCACGCGCCCCGTAGGCCGGCCACGCATGGTACAACTCACGCCACAAACCAATCAGATCAGGCCGCGGCCCCACCATCACCACACCAGGGCGCTTGAACACAATATCGCCAAAGGCGGCCTGGACCGGTTCTGGACGCAACTGGAGCCAGTACTCATCCCATACCGTCCCCGGATCGGGGTCAAAGCGATGCCAATACCCGCGTGGCTGGAGCAAGAAGCTGCCCGCTTCGACAAGCTGCCGGCCATGCAACTTATCCTCAAAATAGCCATGCCCAGCCGACACAAAGCCGAGATTGCAGCCCCGCTCGGGAATGCGGCCCTTGAGCCGCTTCTGGTACGGACTCTTGCCCAATTCGATACCAACCCGGTACAAACTGCGCTGACAGGGATGTTCCGGTGCCATAGCCACGAGTCTGCGGCCTGATTCAACAAAGACCAGCGCCCACACCAGCCTTCACCCGAGAACTTCAATTCATCCATGCTGGTGCAGCGGTGCCATTCCAAGCGACAGCACGCAGACTAAACTCCGCCACCATGGACCTCCCCGATCCGGCCCGTGCGCGTTCGCCCTGGCGCGTGCTCACCCCCTTCTTCGGTCACGAACGCGGCGCCCTGATTGCGGCCGCTCTGTGCTCGGTGGTGGTGGGTGCTGCCGTTGCGGCACAGCCCCTGATCGTTCGCTGGCTGATCGACGACGGCATCCAACGCCCGGTCTCCAACGGCAGCGACCCCATTGCCGAGCGCCTGTACTGGACCGGGCTCTGGGTCGGCGCCTTTCTCCTGGCCAGCGCCATCCGTATCGTGCTGTGGAGCATCGGCTACCGCATTATGGTGGCCTCGGTTGAGCGCGGCCTGCAACAACTGCGCTCCCACCTGTTTGCCCACCTGCAGGGCCTATGCCTACGCTTTCACGATAAGCGCCCGTCCGGTGAATTATTTACCACTCTGATGGGATCACCCATCACCATGCTCAAAGTATTCCTCAACGAAGTGGCGCTCCAGGTGCCCTATCAAGTGGTCAGCTGGATCATTGCCGTGATCAGCCTGGCCAGTTGCGATCTGCGGCTCACCGCCCTCACCCTAGCCCTCGCCGCCGGCGTAGTCGCCGTAACACGCCGCTCGCGCGGCGCCGTTCACGCGGTCAGCAAACGCTACCTCGCGCACGAGGCCGCCACCGG
The DNA here is from genome assembly GCA_027859175.1 of Planctomycetota bacterium. Lineage (GTDB taxonomy): Bacteria > Planctomycetota > UBA11346 > UBA11346 > UBA11346 > GH22. The sequence goes on from JAQIBG010000364.1 coordinate 19,927, forward strand.
TCGCGCCGTCAACGACAGCCTGCGTGGCCTGCGTGACCTCAAAACCTACGGTCGCGAGCAAGACGCGGTGCGCAGCGTCACCGGTCAATTCCAAGAACTGCACACCGAAGGGCGCGCCCTAGCGATTCGCCAGCACATCGAAAATCTCAAGCCCGAGTCAGTGCGCTACCTGGCTCAAGGCGTGCTGTTTGCCAGCGGCGGGTTTTTGGTCATCCACCAGCAACTGAGTCTGGGTGGCCTCATGGCCTTCATCCTTACCTTCGAACTGCTGATGAATCCCCTGCTGCTCGCATTGCGCATGGGCCTCACCGCGGCGCAAGCACGCGCCGGCCTCGAGCGCATAGACGCCCTCCTGCAAGAACGCGCCAGCACCCCTGACCCCAGCGCCTCGCAGCGCGTCACCTTGATGCAGGGAACCAGCACCAGCACCGCGCTGAGCTTCAACGATGTCGACTTCGCCTATGATAGTCAGCGCCCGATCTACCAGCGCCTGTGCGTCCACATTCCGCGCGGTCAGAGCGTAGCCTTGGTGGGGCCATCTGGCTCAGGCAAAACCACCTTCGCAGCCCTGGCCTTGCGACTCTACGATGTTGACGCCGGCGCGGTCCTCATGCACGGCACCGACGTGCGGCGCTTTGAAGCCGCAGCCTTGCGCCGTCACTGCGGCGTCGTTCCACAGGCGCCGTTCATTTTCGACCGCAGCCTGCGCGACAACTTGTTGATCGCCCGTCCCGAGGCCGAGGAATCAGCCCTGCTCGCCGCCATCGAAGCAGCCCAGCTATCCGAACTGCTCAGCGAACTCCCCGACGGCCTCAACACCAACCTCGGCGAAGGCGGCTGCCAACTCTCAGGCGGCCAACGCCAGCGCGTCGCCATCGCCCGCGCCCTGCTGGCCGAGCCACAACTGTTCATCTTCGACGAGGCAACCAGCGCGCTGGATACCGGCAGTGAACGCCGCATCCAGGCCGCAATGCGCACCTGCATGGAGCGCACCACCACCCTCATCATCGCGCATCGCTTGAGCACCATCCGCAGCGTCGACCGGATCTTGGTATTTGACCACGGTCGCATTGTTCAAGACGGCAGCTACCACGATCTTGCGACACAAGACGGTGCGTTCCGCCGCTTGCTCGCAGCCGATGCCGAACAGGCAGCCTGAGCGCGAGCCACCCGCGCCAAGCTCCTGCTCATCAAGCGTCTGGACGCCTTCGACTGCCGTACCCAGCCGAGTGGCGACCGCCGGATCAGCGACGAACGCGGCAGCCGCCACCGCGTCGGCTGCACCACCACGATGGACCGCGCGGTCGGACAGGGACGCCCGGCCAGGCAGCCTGAATGCTGACCGACCCTTCGAGTGCGGCCATGTAAGACCTTTTAGTCAGATTCGGCTTATGCTGTCTGGCACGATGATCCAGGCGAGGGAGTTGTGTCTGCCCAGCGATAGATGCCTGTCCTGCAAAAATTCGCGAACCAAAGGCTGCCCTGTGCTCAATCACCTACAAGGCGTCTGCGTCATCAACCGGTTCTGCGCGCGTCGTTGGCGGCGGTTCGATTGATTTGGGCTGCTCAGCCACAGGCGCACCCACGGTCAGGCCGCCACTGCCTCGTATGCCGGCACCGTTTTGGTCGAGGCCGCTCGCTACGGCGAAACACCGTGCATAAACGGGCTCGGGTTCACTGCCGTCCTCGCCCTGGAGCGGCGGATCAAGCCTAACGTAATAACGAACCTCAATGCTTGCCCCAACAGGCTGATCATCTTTGGCTTCGGTGACGTGTTTGGGAGCCGGCGAGCCATCGGCCAACTCCATGGTTCCGCCGGCGCGCACCCCAGACACCAAAGATAAACGTTTGGACGCCACCTTGGCTACGGCCGTGACTATAACGAGATAGCGGCCGTCTGGCTGCAATTGCTGCTGCATATCAACCGCAATGGCTCCGCCTATCTTGCTTGCGACCGGCCGATCGGCCGCCGGCGTACCGCAGGCCACCGCCAGTAAGGCGAACAAGAGAATAATCGAGAGCCGCATCATTGGCCCTAGTTCGTAACCGCCTTGAAATCAGTCACCGACAACTCGAACTCAACTTCGTCATCCTTGCTCCCCACCGCGAACACAAGGTTGTCGCCGGGGCGCAAGGTCGTTTCAAACTGAATACCTTCGCCATCGGCATTGCTGAATTCGCTCCAAGGAGCGACTCCGCCCCCCGTGTACTCATCACCCGGGTCGGGGTCATAGACTGGTGTGCCATTAGGATAGAACAGCACAAGGCGCCCCAGGGCCCCGTCGTTAACCTCCCCCTTAGGAGTAATCAACACGGTGTAAAGCCCACCCTCGCCAGCTCCGGCCTCAGCCTGAAACATCCAGCGCTGGAACAGCTTATTGCCAGGCCAATAATTGCCGCCGCGGTAGTAACGCTCAGACGTGGCAAGCACGTTGTTATCGGGATCTCGATTAACGAGGGTCTCGTCCAGCGGGAAGGGGATGTAGTGCTGATACAGCGCCGGGGGCGTGTCAGCAGCCGTCGGGCCGAAGGGATTGTCAGCGGCCAAAATATTTTCCGTCAATGCCATGGCATCAATCGCCGCGTCATTGGGATTGCCCTGGGCGTTTTTAAGAGCATCAAGATAGCTATACACCGAGGTGAAGGCCGGCGTGTTACGCTGCGGACCAACAAAGATATCGAACAGGGGCTTGAAGCCCAAGCTCAAGGTATCGTTGGCACCTTCGTTAGCGGTATCGTACAGGTCATAGATCAGGAGTAGCACCGAGACTTCAGACCAATAGCCGGCATTGGCAAGGGCATTGTCTTCAATGCCAATGTCGAGATAGGTAACCGGGCGGAAGCCGAAGGCCTCCGTGCCGTTGGCATCTGAAAACACGGCCGTATCGCGATAGAATGGAGCCGCATCGCCGGTCCAATGGTTCAGCACCATACCAGCAAAGGCGGTCGCCCAGCCTTCGCCAAAAGCGACGGTATCATCTAGGTGATCAGCCTGATTATTGAACACGGCATGCGCGCCGCCGAGGCTGTCGCTGCGCCCGTGGTTGTCTTCAAAGTAGTGCGCCCATTCATGAATAATAATTGCGGTATCGTACTCATCATTATCAGCCATCTGGTCGCCGTTGATGTTGATAAAGCCGGCGTTTGGGCTGTAGAATGAGCCCTCATTGGCATCGGGGCCCCAACGTACCGCCACCGACGGGGTAAACTGAAAGCTAGGGGCTGCCGTGAGTACCAACTGCTGCGCGCGGTACATGCCGTCGAGGACCGCAAACGGACCAGCCTCGCGCGCTGTGTCATCGAACCCAACGGGGTCGCCCACGAAGCCAGAATCAAAGTCCCAGTCGAGACCTTGGGCTGCATCCGTAGTCGTAAATTCGGTCTCGTATTCGTAAACGTCACCGATGCCCATTCCGGGCTGGGCCTGATTGATGGTGGTATTGGGCGCCACGCGATCGCCAAGCGCAGCCCGCACAATCAACTTGAGCGACGTGTGCGCCGGCACCCGCAGGTTGGCTACGCCAGCACCATTGAGGTTGCCCGTAGCCACCAACTCTGGGCGCAGGCGATTGGTCCACACTTCGAGCACCGCACCTGGCACCGGCCGCATCACCGGGTTGTCGAAGTCCAAACCGCCAACCGCCATGGGCACAAAGGCCTCATAACGGACGGTGGCCGTGAGCGTCACGGCACCTCGCACAAAGGGGTCACTCTTAGAGCCGCCGGAGCAGCCAAACAGCACCAGACTCACCAAGACTACCGCAAACGGAATGACGCGCATCGCTCACATCTCCTTGTCCTTGCGGGGCTTGCATGGCCAGGGCCAAACAAGGTTGATCCACGAAGGGCATATCTCTTTAGTGGGTACGGACTTCTGCACCTAGGGCAAGCGTCAGCGACCCTGTCTCGGATGCCGTGAGGGGTGGGCTTGTTGCAGGCATTTGGTGGCCACGGCAACCCTCCGCCGCTTCAAACCCGGCCCAGCTACCAACTCCAAAGTACGCCCTTCAGCCCTCCGGCTCGTCAACGCCAAAGGCCCGCAGCCAGTGGTCGACCTCGCCGGGCGGCGGTGGCCCGCGCTGGGGGTCATCCGCGCCCTCTCCATTGGCGTCACCGGCATGGACGTTGCGAATGAAGCCACCAACCGCGAGCACACGGGCACCGTGCGCGCGGGCACGCCCGGCCAGCTCACGATCATCGGTCACCACGTCACAGCCGCTCCCGCCGCCGGCCCGCAAGGCGGCGACAATAGCGTCATCGGCGCTGCCTGCGCCGCTGTAGTGGATGTCGAGCCCGCGACGATGGGTGCGCGACGCAGCACCGCCAGGCCCGCCGTCGTAGAACAGATGACAGCGCGCCGTTCCCTGCAGAGCCTGCTCAAGGGCACGCCGGCCGCGCTCGGGCTCATCAAGCATGAAACGCCGGAACTCGGGGTGTTGGTGGAGGATATTGTGACCATCAAGCAGCAGGCGCCGATGATGGCGGCCGCGGCGTGGCATTAGTCGTTATCCACGGGTTCGTCACCCGCCACCACGGCAGCGCGCAGGCTGCTGTCAGTCATATCGAGGAACTTGCGCTCGATGCTCTGGTCGCCGCGCAACTCGGTGACGCTGCCATCAAACAAGACTTTGCCGTGATTAATCACGGTTACCGCGTCGGCCACGTCTTCAACTGCGGCCAAGGTGTGGGTTGACATCAGCACCGAGCGGCCGTCGTCAGCAAACTCGCGCAGCAACTGCAGCACCACCCGGATGTGCTTGGGGTCTAAGCCCACCAAAGGCTCATCAACGATGAGCAGCTTCGGATGATGCAACACCGCCGCCGCCAACACCACGCGCTGGCGCATACCGTGGCTGTAGCCTTCGGCCAACTGATCCATGAAGTCGGCCAGCGCAAACTGCTCAACCACCTCATCAAAGCGCTTGGCGAAGGTGGCGCGATCGAGACCGTAGATCCGCGCGGTAAAATCGAGGAACTCGCGGCCAGTAAGACGCTCGTAGAGATAAGGCTCATCGGGCACATAGGCGATGCAGCGCCGCGCCTCAACGCCCTGGCGCACCACATCGAGGCCATCAATGGCAATGCTGCCGTCGTCAGGCCGCAACAAACCTGTGCACATCTTGATGGTGGTGGTTTTGCCAGCGCCATTGGGCCCCAGAAAGGCATGCACCCGCCCTGGAGGCACGTGCATTTCCAGCTGGTCGACTGCGACCAGCGACCCGAAGCGCTTGGAGACACCGGTGATGCGGAGCATAGCAGGTGTAAAGTAGGCCGCCGCGAGCGGGGGTCTAGCTATACGCCACCTCAAGCAGGCGCCGCGCGTTGTCGACCTCGTCGTTCACCGTTGACAGGGCGTCTACCAGGGCCGTTTTGTCGAAACCAAGGTGATGCCAGACCATGTTGTCGATCGCGGGCTCATCGCACTGACCCGCAACGCGGATCTTCTTGAGCGCACACAGGTATTCACTGAACATGCAGATCGACACCAAGCGCCGGTTACCGCAGTTCTCGAGATCAAACTGATAGCGCACGGTGTCAATGATATCGGGCTCAAGGTCCCAGTGCTCAGCCAACCAGGCACCAATCTCGCACTGGTCGGTATCGAAAACCTTGCGCGCCGCGCGCTGGAAGCTCATCTGGTACTCACGCGCCAGGGCCACAATCGCACGGGTCTCTTCTGGTGCGTATTGCACCAACACCAGCATGCCGATGTCTTTCAGCAGCCCGATCACGAAGGGCAGCTCCGGGTCACCGATGCGGCAGCGCTGGCCAATCAGGCGCCCGATGCAGGCCGAGACCGCCGAGTGGGTCCAGTAGGCCTTCATGTTGAAGGCTGCATCTTTCTGCTGAAAGGCGTTGATCACCGAGATCGACAGCGCGATCGAGCGAATCGTCTTAAAGCCGAGAATCGCAATCGCCTGCTCAAGGTCACGCACCGGCTCTTTGAGGCCGTAGTAAACCGAGTTGACCATGCGCAAGATCTTGGCCGCCATGCCGGCGTCTTTAGACATGATCTGCTCGATCTGCCCGGCCGAACTCTTGGGGTCATTGACCAGCCGCACCACCTGGGTCACTACCTCAGGCAGCGATGGGATGGTGTGGATACGCTCGATGATATCCTCGAAGCTTGCCTTCGACATGGTCATGGGCGGGTCTCCAGCGGGGCCGCGCGCAGAGTCAGGACGACTCGCCAGGTCTACGCAGCCCGAGTTGGGCGAGCGCATCCATGGCGGTGGCATTGGCCAGGGCCTCGCGGTTTTCCGCGCGGATCTGGTCGAGAAGCTCCTGCCGCAAGATGCGAACTCGCTTCGGAGCCTCGATGCCGAGTCGTACCTGGCCGCCACGATCGACGCCCAAGACGGTTACAACGATCTCGCCATCGATAACGATGCTCTCGTTCGTCCGGCGAGACAGGACCAGCATGTCCTACTCCACCCGGGTCACAAGATCAAGTCGGGCCGCTGGGCGCCGCACGCCGCTACACTGGCACCAGCACACCTGCTTCACGTGGCCTGACCTGGGGGCAGCAGCTTCGACAAGGGGAACTGGACCGCCAAATTGGGGTCATCAAGAATCACCTGCTTGGCCTTCGATCCATCCTTGGACACCAAAATCGGCGCCCGCAGGTTGGTGCGGCTGTCCTTGGGGTCTTTAGCCAGGACCACCATAGTATACACCGCCACGCGCTCGGGATCGCTGACCTCAATGTCGGCCAAGTCTTGCGGGCCAATCGCCATATCTGGGTCTAAACCCGCCTCAAATGGCGCCAAAAGCGCAAAGGCGACCTCGGCGTTTTCAGCCGATTGGAGCCAGTACAGCGGCCCCTCAGAGGTTTGGTACAACACAAAGCGGCTCAAGTGCTCGAAGCCCACCAGGGGCTCGACAAAGGTGAGCACCTGGTCATCGGGGACTTCAATCTCCCCCCGCAGCAGGGTTTTCACGCGCACAAGGGCTCCTTCGGCTTCGGCAATTTGAGGACTCATGGATTAGGCTCCTGGGACGCAGGTCCAACGCAAGTGTCGGGCCAAATGCTCATCTATGAGTATCGGGTGCACTGAGCCCAACTTGAGCGCCGAGCGCGCCCACGCCGATC
>JAQIBG010000393.1 GCA_027859175.1 Planctomycetota bacterium
AGCAGGCTGGTGTATTTCAGCAGCCTGTTAGGGGCGCGCGCCGGCTAGCTTGTGGTGGTCGCTTCAGTGGGGTTGGTGAAGGGCAGGTGTTGCGGTTCCCAATTCAGATCGCGGGCCAGCGGCGCGAGGTCGGCGGGGCAGTCCCACTGCTCTGGGTCACCACGGAGTGCGACCGTGGGGTACCAGTTGCGTTGAATCTCAGCGAGGCTGAGTTCCAGGCTCGTGCAGCGCGCGGCTGGTTGGTAACAGTGGTAACCGTTTGGCGCCACGGTGGCAGCGGCCAGCATCACGCTACCGGCGTCTTCGCCGGCCAGGATCGAGAAGGCCTCGTCGCGCATGCTCTGGGGGTGGGGTTCGGTGCGGCGGCGCCGGCCTTGGCCGCGCCAGCCGCCTTCAGGCCGCACGCCGGGCAGGCGAATCGCCACGTAGCTGCGATCTGGGCAGCGCCGGGCATAGCTCGCGAGCAGTGCCTCGGCGGCCACCTTGCTGGCGGCGTAGCCATTGCCTGGATTGGGCGGCACGTCGCCATCAATGGGCAGGTAGGGTAGCGCGCTGGTGGGTTGCTCGGTGAAGGTGCCGCCACCGATAACTTGGATCGAACTGGCGAAGGCGATGCGCTGTACCCCCAGTTCGTGGGCGGCGTGGAACACGTTGATGTTCATTGCGGCGTTGTCGGTGAACAGGTCGATCGGGTCGATGCCCCAGGGGCGAGGATGGTTGCCGAGGTGGATCACCGCCTCGGCGCCTTCAAGCAAGCGGAACACGCTGCAGCGATCGCGTAGGTCGATGATCTGTAAGGGTGGGCCGTCGCGCAGCGCGCGTCGGTCACTGGCTATCAGTTCATGACCGGCAGCCTCAACGGCTGTACAGACATAGCGGCCAACCGCTCCTGCTGCTCCTGTAACCACGATTCGCATGACTGCCCCTCACTACCGTCTTTCCCTAGCTTAGATCGCGAACCTGGTCGGGAATAGGGTGAATCTGCCGCGACGTATCCGAGGTGGCCCATCGTTATCCATCCCCACACTGGTGCGCATGGCGGAGCCTGGTCGAACGGTATTGGCGCCCGGCGTGAGCGTGGCGACGCGCGATTTGCGCTACGAGCAGTCCTTATCGGGCGGTGCTGGGGGGCAGCACGTCAACAAAACCAATTCGCGCGTTTTGTTGCGGGTGCACCTGCGGGCCCTGCGCGGTCTTGATTATGCCGCGCAACAACGCCTGCGTGATCTGCTCGGATCGCGTTTGGTAGCGGGCGATGATATCCTGTTGCGGTGTGACGAGACCCGCTCTGCGAGTCGCAACCGCGAGTTGGTGCTGGAGCGTTTGCAGCAGGTGGTGGCGAAGGCAAAAATCGCGCCACGCAAGCGCCGGGCCACGCGGCCCACACGCGGCAGTGTGGAGCGTCGTTTGGAGGGTAAGCGCCAGCACGCGCAAAAGAAAACCCGCCGTCGCAATGATCTCGACTGAGGCTACATCGCCTCGCTCTCGGTGAGCGCAATCAGGTTATAATCGGTGGCGCGCGCGTCGACAAAGCTGATCAGGAGCTTGAAGCCGCCCTGGTTGGAATGGTACAACCAGGTGTCTTTCTGTACCGTTATCTTAGGCCCGGTGGGGACGATCGGCGAGGGTGCTCTGGTGAAGCCGAGATCTTTGTCTTTGGGCGGTCCAAATAGTTGTTCAATCTCGCTGCGCCGAAAATCGAGCAACTGTTTGGTGTCGAGCGTGACAAGATTGTCGTCGTCGAGGATGCTATGGTGCTCCTCGGTGATCGGGTATTTTTCAACCCAACTCGCAGCCCGGTTGGTGCAGCCAGCGAGGACAAGCATGGCGATGAAGGCCGACAGCAGGCGTATGGTCATTGTCGTTTGATCACCGGTTCGCTCGGGCGCCGACGGCGGACCCGCGCGGTAGTGCGGACCTGCATTTCGTGGCGGATGTTGAAGCTGTGGTCGAGAACCAGCAGCAGGTATTCGCGGTCGAGCTTGCAGCGCTCGCGCCCACTTTTGGTGAACGGGCGCGGAAAGCCCAGCACCAAATCGTAGCCCTCGTCGTCGGTGGGCATGAAGTTGATGCTGATTTTGCCGCCATCGCGCCGCAGCAGCCAGCGCCGCTCCAGCCCATCGGGGCTAGGCAGGGGTCGGCGCACGATAAAACCGGCATACTCCACGTCTTGCAGGAGTATTTCAGTATTGCGCCCGACGTGGTGGCGGATGCATCCGATCATGGGTCGATGGGTCTTTCTTCAGCCATTGACGAGGACGAGATAGTCGCCCTCGGGTTTGTTCCAATGCTGGATCACTAGTTCCACGCGTCCAGTGCATTTCGGTGAAGCTTTGCGCTCAATCGGAATACTGGCACGGCTGCAGCCCGCTAGGCTGTCGATGGTGACCTCGCACGATTTGCGGCCAGCTGCGCTGGCGAAGCGATACAGCAGTTTGAACGATCCGCTGTCGCCCACGACGTCGATTTGCAGGCCATCAGCCCACAGGGCTTGGTTGGCAAAGAACTCATCGCGGTAGGGCGCGCCCTCATCGCGATGGTGCGCGATGAGGCGCAGGTCGAGGCCAAAGCCAAGGCCCTGGCGGCGGCGTTGAACGCGTCCGGCATTGGCCAGGAACACGCTGCCGAGCGAGCGGCCGCGCTTGAGTTGGTCGAGGCTGGCGCAGCCCGCGGTGCCAGTGGCGGTGCAGCGTTGCTGCAGGGGGCGCGGTGCGCCGCGCAGCGCGATGGTGCTTTCGAGCACAAACGAGGTGGTGGCGTTTTCGGCACCCTTGGGTGCTTCGCAGTCTTCCAGCACCAAACGCAGGTCGACCCGTACGTCGCCAAACAGGAAGCGCTCGGTGCAGCGGTAGGCTGCGGCGCTGCTCGGCAGCTCAGCATCACTACCGGAGACCGCCGCACTGGCGGCATCGCTTAAGCAGGCCCGGCCGCTTTGGGCGCCGTAAATGCACAGCGCGCGGTCGCAGTCGTAGCGCTGGTTGGTGTGATTGAGCGGCGCGGTGCCGTCGAAGCCGAGCGCATAGCGGGCGTCGGCCGGGTCGTCGTCGTGGTGGTCCCAGCCGAGGAGAACCAGCTTGTCGACCAGTTCGGTGTCTTGCGCGCAGGCGCGTGCGGTCAGGGCACCGGCACCATGGCCAATCAGGATGACCTTGAAGCCCTCGCGGGCCACCGGGTCGTCGCTGCAGGTGGCGGCGCAGATCTGCGCGAGGTAGGCTTCGAGGGCCTCGGCGCGGTCGCGCAGGGCACCGCTGGTGTCAGCATGAAACCACAGGCTGCGGTCGCCGCTGGCAACTTCAGCTAAGTAGGACGGGGTATAGCCATGCTCGTGAATCAGGCTCAGCACCATGCCCTGGTAGGGAGCCAGGTGCCCCTGGCTGTGCAGGGTGGCGGCGTTGAAGCCCAGAAAAGGGTCGTTGGGCGCGGCGGCGGCCGGGCTGACGAACACGATGGGGAAGAAGGGCGCCTCGATCATGGTCGGTCCTCGATGCCCATGGTCGCGTATGGGAACGCGGCTGCCAAGCGGGTGGCGCGCAGCATACCGGGGTGGGTGCTACGCGGGTGCAAGCTCATGGCGGGCAAGGTCTTGCCCCTATCGGTACGCTTACCTGGGCCCGCGCCAAGACATTCGTTGCCGCGCTGCCGCTTCCATTCCGTGGCCGCGTGCTACACCCTCGCGGCTCATGCAAGGTTTGGAACGAGTTGCGAAATTGATGGCCCGAAGCGGGATGTGCTCCCGACGTGAGGCGGAACGCCTGATTGAGGCCGGCTCGGTGGAGGTGGATGGCGAGCGCGTGCGCGAGCAGGGCACCAAGTGCTCGCCCAAGGCCGACATCCAGATCGTGGGCCGTGGTCAGCGTTGGATTGCCGACAAGATCACCGTGCTGCTGCACAAGCCGCTCGGCGTGGTGAGCACCCAGCCCGAAGGCAACCAACTGCCGGCATGGAAGCTCCTGACTGCCGACCGCTATGCGGGCGAGGTCGACGAGCGAGTCCGCCGTGTGGTCGATCACCCCTACTACCTCAACGTGGCGGGGCGGCTCGACCGCGACAGCCAAGGCCTGCTGGTATTGACCAGTGATGGCTTGGTAGTGCGCGCTGTCACCGGCAGCAAGACGCTGAGCAAGGTGTACCAGGTCACGGTTGACCGGCATATCGACGATACCCAGTTGCACGACCTCAGCGGCGAGATCCGCCTTGATGGTAAACCCTTGGAGCGGATGAAGATCAAGCGCCTCGGCCGCGATCGACTGCGCTTTGAGCTCAAAGAAGGCAAGCGCCATCAAATTCGCCGCGTGTGCCGTCTGGTTGGCCTGGAGGTCACCGAATTGGTGCGCAGCCAGGTTGGCCCGTGGCATCTCGGCGATCTCCGTGAGGGGCGCTGGAAGCTGGTCCCCCAGAACGACGTCGCCAAGTTGTTGGCGCGTTAGCGTATTCATGCGTGAGTCAGCGCCGAATTCGGCGCACTCGACTCTTGCCACCGCGGCCCGCGCCACAGGCTGATCCGAGCCCACCCAACGGAGTCAATCATATGCCGAGTGCTGTCATCCATACGCCCCATGGCGATATCAATGTCACCTTGTTCAGCGAAACCGCCCCGAACACGGTCGCCAATTTCGTCAAGCTTGCCAAAGACGGCTTTTATGCCGGCCTGCGATTCCATCGTGTGGTGCCTGACTTTGTCATTCAAGGCGGTTGCCCGAATAGCCGCGACGGTGCCGAAGGCGCGCCTGGTACCGGCGGCCCCGGTTACAGCATCGACTGCGAGCTCGGCGCCAGCAATCCTGAGCGGCACAGCCCCGGTACTCTGAGCATGGCCCACCGCGGCCCCAATACCGGTGGCAGCCAATTCTTCGTCACGCATAGCGCCACGTCGCATCTTGATAACAAACACACTGTGTTTGGCCGTGTTGCCGACAAGGCCGACATGGACGTGGTCATGGCCGTGCGCCAGGGCGACGAGTTTTCGATCGATATTATCGACTGATCGAACGCTGATCGCGTGTCATGCAACAGGCGGCCTCTTTGGGGCCGCCTGTTTGTGTATCAGCAAGGTGGTGCAATGCGTCGGGTCAATATTTCGGCACCAGCTTGGGTGTGTGCGTGCTCAGGGCTTGGTCAACCAGGGCTAGGTGACGCTCCGCTTGCTTGATGCCCTGTTGGTTGCCGTCTTTGGTACATTCAGCGAGATTGGCCGCGATTCGGGCGCGTATTCCTTCAAGCTCGGCTTTGGCTTCGAAGCGCTTGTCGGGGACGGTGCTGAAGAACGTTAAGGCCATGGTGAAGGGCTTGGTGGTATAGGCCGGATCATAGATTTTGAGGCTGTCGCGGTGGAAATCCCAGTGGTCGAGCTGGTCGAGCATGCCGCGGTGCTCGAGCATGCGGTAGGCGTTCCAGCGCAGGTAGCCTTCGTTCTCGTCTTGGGCCCAGGTGACCATGCTGATGGCGAGTTCTTCGGGATAGGCGCCGGACAGGAACAGCGCGAGCTCAGTGATGTAGTCACCCCAGCCCTCGAGCGCAGGTGCTGTGGTGATGGCGCCGATGCTTGCGTCTTGCTTGAGGCTTGCCCAGTTGTCGCGTTTCATCGCGGTGCGGACCCAGGCCACCGAGAGATCCTTATGACGACGGTAGCTGCTCGATAGGTCAAATAATACTTGGGTATGGTAGCGCACCGCTTCGGTTGGGCTCAACTCGCCAATCGATTCAAGCAGGCGAACGGCGAGTAAGCGCTTGTCCCAGTCTTTGTGGTTTAACCAAGCATTGCCCACTTCTAGCGCGCCGGCGCGGTGTCGCTCGCTCAGGATTGACATCAACTCGGTGACATCTTCGTGATGTGGGCTGATCCAGTCGAGGCCATACACGACGGTATTGCCGATAACGGGGTCGAGCGCTCCGGTGCTCTCTTTGGCGAGGTGAATGGCATTATACCAAGCGCCGCGTGTGGGGGTGGGGTCATCGGCGCGCCAGCCAAAGGCGGTGACGTAGGCGAGGCGTAGCGCCTGGTCGGTGGGATAATCGTCGAGCAACTCTTGATACGTGCCTTCGGCATCGCGGAGGTTGCCGTGGCCAATCAAGACCGTGGCCTGGGCTAGTCGAATGTCTTGATCCCATTCATCGGTGTCAAGCCAACTGCGCTCCTGCTTGCGGGTCGCAATCAGCTTGAGCCCCTCGTCAAAGCGTTGTTCGGTGATCAGTTCGGCCACTTCTTGGCCAACCACGCGGCGCAAAATGGCGTGGGCCTCTGGGCGATCGGGGAAACGTGCAATGCCGGCATCGGCCGTGGTCATGGCCAGGGCATGATCATTGTTGGCGAGGGCCGCATCCACTTGCGCGCTGAGGTCGTTGAGCGGGTCGCTGCGCAGGGCAAGGCCTGCCGCGAGGCCGCCGGCAACGGCAATCACCAGCACGATGATCACCAGCGGCAGCCACCTGCTGCGTTTGCTGATGTCGGTGCTGATATTGGTGCTGGCGGAGGGGGCCGCTGCAGAGCCTGAGGCGGCAGCGGGCACGCCAGTGCTGCCGCCGTGATCGCTGGCTACCACGGTGGCAGCGTCGCTGCCACTCATGGGGATGGTGTCGGCAACTTCGGTGCCCAGGGTCGAGGCAGCGCCCTCGCCACCGGCCTCGGCGGCTGCCAGGTCACGCAAGTTGCTCGGCAGGTGCAGGCCATCGGCCACCAGGGCATCGATGCGCTCGAGCAGGGCGCGGGCGCTGGCTGGGCGCGCGGCCGGTTCTTTGGCCAGACAGGCTACGATCAGGTCGGCGATAGGGTCTGGAACCGACACCTCGCCGCGTGGATCCGGAATCGGGTCATTACAATGCGCCATCAGCAGGGCCATGGTGCTGGAGGCCTCAAACGGCGCGTGACCGGTCAAGAAATTGAACCAGGTGGCGCCAAGGCTGTAGATATCGGCCGGGGCACCCAGGGCCTCGGAGCGGCAGGCTTCAGGGGCCATGTAATTGGGCGTGCCAAGGGCTGAGCCTTCGCGCGTCATGGCGGTGACGTCGGCTGCGGTGGCGAGACCGAAGTCGGCCAGCTTGGGCTGACCATCGGCCGACAGGAGGATGTTATCTGGCTTGAGGTCGCGGTGGGTAATGCCGGCTTCGTGGGCCACGGCCAGGCCGGCCGTTACTTCGCGAATCGCGGCGGTGGCGTCGCGCCAGTCGAGCTTGCCGGCGGCGGTCACCACCCGGCCCATGCTGCGGCCACCGGGCACCCATTCCATGATCAGCAGGGTGTGCTGTTCGCCGCTAGCATCGGGATAGGTGCCGAATTCGTACACCGCCACCACGTTGGGGCTATGTAACACCGCCACCAAGCGGGCTTCGCGTTCAAAGCGAGCGATGATCTCGGGGTGTTCGGCCAAATGCGGCGCAATGCGTTTCACGGCCACCGGGCGCCGCAGCGACACCTGTTCGCCACGGTAGACTTCGCCCATGGCGCCGCGGCCAATGAGTTCGTGAATTTGGATACCGCCGATACGTGAGCCGGGTGCGAGCATGCAACGAGCATCATCGTGGTATGCGCGGTGCAACCGGGGCTTGGCCTGCGCGGTCAGAGCTCCACCATGGTCTGCCATGAGCCTGAACTGTACCCTTCCCGACCACTGCCAGCTCGCCGAAGGCCCCAATGGGCTCGAGGTGGTGCGCGTTGCCAATGCCCTGGGCCGGGCTGAGATTGCGCGCAATGGCGCGCATGTGACCAGCTTCGCCCCACGCGGTGCCAGCGAGGTGCTGTGGCTGAGCGAGCGCAGCGCCTGGAGCGATGGCGCGCCGATCCGCGGCGGTGTGCCGGTGTGCTGGCCCTGGTTTGCGGCCTTTGGCCCGGCTGGCGGGCCGGCTCACGGCGTGGCCCGCATCAGCCAGTGGGATTGGGTTGACGCAGCCGCTTTGGCCACCGGCGCCACCCGGCTGCGCTTCGCGCTCGCGCCGAGCGCCACCACGCGTGACTGGGCGCCGGCCGCGCTGCGGGTTGAGCTTCTGGTCACCGTCGGCAGCAGTCTCGATATCGCCCTGCGTGTGCATAACCCCAGCACCGAGCCCTTCACCTTCGCCGCTGCCTTGCACAGCTATTTCACGGTTGGCGATGCGCGCCAGGTGTGGCTGACCGGCCTCGAGGGTTGCCACTATGAAGACCGCCTCCTGGGTCAGCATTTGGTGCAAGACGGGCCGGTGCGCTTCAGCGCCGAAGCCGATCGCATCTATGCCGACCAGGGCGAGCAGGTTCTGATTCACGACCCTGTTCTTGAGCGGCGCATCAGCGTGCGCAAGCGCGGCAGTGCCAGCACCGTGGTGTGGAACCCCTGGGTCGCCAAGAGCGCCTTCATGCCCGACTTTGGCGACGACGAGTGGCCGGGCATGTGCTGCGTGGAAACCGCCAATGTGGGTGACGCCGCCATCACCTTGGCCCCCGGTGGCGTTCACGAGATGGGCGTAACCATCGCCCTGGATTGACCACGGCTGCTGGATGCGACTCAAGCAAAAGGCCTGAACGAGTCGTCTAACGGTGGCCCGCCTTGCTTTAAGGAGCGCCGCTTGGTTGGTAAGTCTTTGTTTGGTCGATGCTTGTGCTGGCGCTTGGCGGCGCCGGGCAGTCCGTGATAAATTGGCGGTAACAGCGCGATCTCCGGCGGTGAAAGGGATGGCAGAGATTCCCCTCGGTTTTTGGAGACCGCCATGACTCGTTGTTTTTCGGTGCTGTGCTTAGCCCTCACCTTGGCATGCGGCCTAGCCGCCGCCGACCCCTACTACCAATCCTTGCGCGATGAGCTTGGCGCCCTTGGGCTCAATGAGATTCAATTCGTGTACGGCGATAGCGAGGCGGATGTCGCTGGGTCGTTCCGTCCCTATGGCGGCAAGATTGGCGCAGCGTCGGTTGAGACCCTCGACGTGAGTGCCGACGGCGTGCCGTTTAGTCACGCTCGGCGCGTCGCGGTAACACAGCCCGGTGGCAAGTATTGGGAGGTGATTATTGGTGGTGACAACCATGGCGTGTCGGCACGTAAGGGTGACGCCTTGTGGTGCGTGTTTTGGTTACGCGCTGTCAATCGCAGCGATGCTGGTGACCCCAGAGTTCTGCTGACGGTCAAAAATAAAGACAAAGGCATCCACACCCACAATGGGCAGATTCCTTCGTACGAATGGCGTCGCTTTGCGGTCCCCGTCGGTTTCAAGAGCGTGTCTGGGTCCGAGTGGAAAACTGAGTTTTATTTTAACTACGGTATCCAGACCGTTGACATTGGCGGCTTGGCCTTTGTGAAGGTGCCGGGGGCCAAGCTCGGTGACTTACCTAAAACCGTGATTGATGTCGACTATGCCGGGCGCGCGCTTGATGCGCCATGGCGCGCGGCCGCGGCCGAGCGGATCGACGAGTTGCGCAAGGGTGACCTGACCGTTGAGGTGGTAGACGCCGCCGGCAAGCCGGTGCCCGATGCCGAGGTTGCTGTGCGGATGCAGCGGCATGCGTTTCGTTTCGGCAACATCTCCAATACCTCGGTGACCTCGAAGGATGACGCCGTCGGTCGCAAGAATCGCGAAGTCTTTCTGGAAAACTTCAATCATGCCACCATTGGAACTTTCAAACACCCAGCCTGGGCTGGTAAGTGGAAGCCCGAGCACGCCAAGGATGCCACGATCAAAGTGATAGACTGGCTGGAGTCAGAAAACATCAGCATGCATGGCCATACGCTGTGTTGGCACGACCGGCATCACGCCCAAGTTGACCTCAACGAGATGAGCGTTGCGCAGGTGCGCGAGCATATGCTCAAATACGTGCGCGACGTGCTCACCGACCCGAAGGTGGCAGGCCGGGTTGAGAGTTGGGATGCGATCAATCACCCGCTCGGTTTTACCGAGGTGTGGGAGTACGCCGGCAAAGATATCATGCTTGAAGAACTCAAGCTGCATCGTGAGTTGGCGCCAGAAGCCCTGTTGTTTGTCAATGAAGGTCAGCAAATGCCGCGCGGTGGGGAAGGCGCAACCGGCCCCTTTGGCCAGATGATTCGCTACTACATGGAGAACGGCGCGCCTATTGATGGCGTTGGCTTCATGTGCCACTTCAACGCGCAAACCTTGACCGCGCCGGAAGAACTGCTGGCCAAGCTTGATGGCTTCGCGGCCCTGGCCGAGGATTACGATGGGTACGACCTTCAGCTCAAGATTACGGAATTCGATATCTCGGTGAACGACAAAGACCCAGCGCAGGTGTCAGCACGTGCCGACTACGTGCGCGACTTCCTCACCATGTGTTTCTCGCACCCCAAGATGCAAGGCATCACCGCCTGGGGTTTCTGGGCTGGCCGCGCCTGGAAGCCGGAGGCGATGTATTTCAATAAAGACTGGAGCCTGCGCGAGCACGGCGAGCAGTTCCGTAAGCTGGTGTTCGGCGACTGGTGGACCGAGGAGGGCCTCACCACTAACGCCAAGGGCCAAGCCCAACTGCGCGGCTTCCTTGGTGATTACACCGTTACGGCTCGCAAGCAGGGCCAAGAAGTCAGCGTCACGGGCGCACTGAGCAAAGACGGCTCAACGCTGCGCATCACCCTGCCGTAATACTCAACGAGGGTCGTATTCACAGGTGGATGCGATGAACACCCCAGGGCCGGCGCCCTGGGGTGTTCTTTTTAATCGGCTTGGTGTGCGCCTGCCGATGCCGCCACGGTCAGTACCAGCGCTGGCAGTCGTTTCCGACTCGGGTGGTTTTGCCATCGTGGGGGTGTCTCGCCGGCTAGACTCGCCGGCATGATGACCCGCATGTGTGTGCTCCTATTCTTGGTGCTTACTGGTATCTGTGCCGCAGGCGCGCTAGCTGCGGCTGAGGACATGCCAGCGCCACGTCATATCGTGCTGTGCATGACCGATGACCAGGGTTGGGGTGAAGTGGGCTATCGGCAGCACCCGATTTTGCAGACCCCCAATTTGGATGAGATGGCCGCGGCCGGCTTGCGACTCGATCGCTGTTATGCGTCGTCGCCGGTGTGTTCGCCAACCCGGGCCGGTGCGCTAACCGCGATTCATCCGCACCGGATGCGGGTTGATAGCTGGGGCTACGACATGCCGGCGGCGGCGGTGACCATCGCCGAACTGTTGGCGGCCAAGGGCTATCGCACCGCGCATTTCGGGAAGTGGCACCTCGGTGGTTTGCAGCCGGCGCCGGCAAGGCGAGCAAGCACGATCGGGCGCATTTGCTCGAAGACGCTGTCAATGGTCGCGCTGGCGATCGCGGCCCGGCAGGCCAGGGCTTTGCGCGCTGGCTGTCGGCACCCAATTTCTACGACATCAGCGATAGCCATTTGCTGGTCGATCAGGGTCAGCCCTATGCGGCGCGTAGTGAAGACACCGCTGACGTGCTCATGGAGGAGGCGTTGAAATTTATCGGCGCCGCGGTCAAGGCCAATAAGCCCTCACTGACCTTGATCTGGTATCCCTCACCGCATCGCCCCTACGAGGCCCGGCCTGAAGATCTGGCCTTGGTCAACGGCAAGGTGCGTTTGGCTGAGATTGCGGCGGTAGACCGTTCGATGGGAACGCTGCGGGCTGGCCTGCGTGCCTTGGGCGTGGCGGAGCAGTCTCTGGTCTGGTTTACCAGCGATAATGGCTGCGCCGAAAAGGGAGCGGCCGGCTCTGGAGGCTTGCGCGGTTACAAGGGCGAAACCTGGGAGGGTGGGATTCGGGTGCCCGGCATTATCGAGTGGTCTGGCGTGATCACGTCGGGGGCCGTGTCGAGTGTGCCCACTTCGTCGCTTGATATACCGGTCACCTTGGGCGCGTTGTGTGGGTTCAGCTTACCGAGCGCAGTGGACGGGGTTGATCTCACGCCGCTCTTGCACAATGAGCGCAATGAGATGGCGCAGCGCCCGCAGCCCTTGACCTTCGTGTACCAAGGCAATGTCGCGATCATCGATGGCGACCTGAAGCTGCATCGCCGCAACAAGGGCGCGGTTTTGCTGTACGACTTGGCGGCCGATCCCAAGGAAAGTCAGGATTTAAGTCAAGACCGGCCGCAAGACTGCGATCGCTTGCTCGCGCTGCTGGATGCCTGGCTGGCCCAGGCAGAGAAGGATCGTGCGCGTTTCGCGCTGAAGAAACCGGGCAGCGGCGAATAGGTGAGGCGCTGTTAGGGCGCGCGCATCAACAGTAAGCCACCAGGGATCTCAGCCACCTGGAGTTGACCCTTCTTGGTCAGCGTCATCTGATAGCTGTGTTCGCTGCCGCCCTTGGATTGGATGATCACGGTGGCGGTGGTGGCGGTGGCGTCTTCCACCCGCCACATACCGGCGATCATGCTGTCGGCCTCGAAGGTCACGCGCCCGATGCGGGCCGTGAGCACCATGCCGAAGCCCTCAATTGTCTGGGCGGCCGCGGCGGCGTCTTTTTGATCTTTGCTGACGCTGGTGGTATCGAGGACCCAGAAGCCGGTGAGGTCGTCGCGGGTCAACTCGGCTGCAGCCAGCGACGCGAACGGGGCGAGGGTCAGAACGAGCAGGAGAAGAGTGGTACGCATGGCCTCGCAGTGTGGTGGAGCCGCCGCGCGTGCAGGGGGCAATACCTCGTTTGGCAGTGGGGTGACTGAGGCGCCGGTACGCGCTGGGCATCGCCGCGCGTGCTGCTATGGCTGGTGTCTGAGCCGAGGGAGCCCCATGACGCGCCGCCAAAACATCCTGTTCATCATGACCGACCAGCACCGGATTGATCACCTCGGTTACGATCCGCGCAGCGTTATGGCCACGCCGCACATCGATCGCATTGCTGGCAGCGCCGGTTTCACCGAGTGCCAGTCGGCCAATCCCCTGTGCCAGCCGGCGCGGGCCGCCTTGCTCACCGGCAAGTACAGTCATCAGGTGGGCATGCTCACCATGTCGGGCGATTTATCGCAGCAGCACCGCACCTACCCGCAGGCTTTGCAGGAGGCGGGCTATTACACCACGGTGGCCGGAAAGCTGCATCTGTTGCAGGGCTGGGATTGGTTTGGCCGCATTCCTGGCGGGCATCGCCTGACCGATCTGCGCGCCCAGATGCAAGGCTATGGCTTTGATGAAGTGTGGGAGGCGTCGGGCAAGTTTTTGATGCGGCGCGATCACTGCGATTACGCGCAACACCTGCAAGACCGTGGCCTACTCGATGGCTATTGGGATCACATCCAGCGTTGTCAGGGCAATACCTTCTCGGCGCTCGACAAGTTTGATCAGGTACAGCCCTGGCCCTTTGCTGAGGCCGACTATGTAGACATCGCCACCACCACCCATGCGATCGAACAGATTCGCCAGCGCCCGGCCGACAAGCCCTTCTTTACCTTGTGCAGTTTGTGCGGTCCGCACGTGCCCTACGACCCGCCGCAGCGTTTCCTCGATGCGGTGCCGTATCGTGAAGACGACAACTTCTGTCTCGAGGGCGAGGACCTCAGCCCCGAGGCCAAGCGCAGCATGTGGGCTTTGCGCCAGGCCTATCAGGCGATGATTGCCTGCATCGATGAGCAGGTTGGCCGTTTGTTTGACTGTCTTGAAGACGGGGGCCTGCTCGATGACACCGTGGTGGTGTTCACCTCCGATCACGGTGAAATGCTGGGCGATCACTACCGCATGCAGAAGGGCTTCCCGTATTGGCAGAGCGTGGGTGTGCCCTTGGCGATTCGGCATCCTGAGCATTTGGGCGCAATCCGTTCGGCCACGCCCGTGGAGCATGTTGATATTACCGCAACTATTTTAGACGTGGCGGGTCTTGATCCGCAGCAGGTGCTCAGTCGCTATTGGCCGAGTTACCACGACATGGTGCCGGGGCACAGCCTGTTGCCGATTCTCCGTGGCGAAACCGACGCAGTGCGCGAATGGGCCTTTTCCGAATGCGATATGAAATGGCACGACGCGCCCAAGGGTGATACCGAGTCGCACGTGCCGGCGTGCTGGCAGGCCCTGACCACCGAGCGCTTCAAATACGTGCGCCACGTAGACACCACCAAGGGTCCTGATGACTTCGCGCGCGAACTCTTGTTCGATCGCGCGGCAGACCCTGATGAAGTGGTCAACCTGATCGATGCGCCGGAGCACGCGGCCGTAGTTGCACGCTGTCGGCAGTATCGCGAATGGGTGATGGCCACCACCTT
Source organism: Planctomycetota bacterium (assembly GCA_027859175.1). Taxonomy (GTDB): domain Bacteria; phylum Planctomycetota; class UBA11346; order UBA11346; family UBA11346; genus GH22. The sequence goes on from JAQIBG010000393.1 coordinate 14,096, forward strand.
GCCAGGGCAGACCTCCTGGGCGCCGGTCGCCAATCCGCTGCGTTGAGAGGTGGCTCGCTGCGCGCGATCAGCTGGTGGCGCGGGCGATGAAGGTGGCCGGGAGGCAATGCTCGCGGCCTCGGTGGCGGTCAGCCGCGGTGCTGTCGGTAATCAGCTCGAGTAGAATCCGCCCCGACTCGCTGCCCAGTTCGGCCAAGGGTTGGCGAATGCTACTCAGCGCGGGTTCGATGAAATCGTTGTGGTGATCATCGATGCCAATCAGGGCATAATCGCGCGGCGCGTCGCGTCCACGTTCGTGCCCGTCGAGCAGCACTGCGTGCGCGAGGGTGTCGTTGTACGCGATGATGGCATCGGCACGGCTGGTGCGGCTGCGCAGACGTTGCAGTTGCTGCCGATAATAATCGCGGATCGCGCGCAATTCAGCCAAGCCGCCAAGTTCTTGCTCGGCAATAATGCTTTGATCAAACGCGAGACCGTGTGCGTGGCAGGCGGCACGCAGCAGGGCGCCGCGCTCGTCGGCCTCGTTGAAGGGTTGCGGCACGCCGGCCAGCCGGCGCGCTTGCGGCGCGATGTAAAACACGCGCGTGCGGCCGCTGCGCGCGAGGTGCTGCACGAGGGCGGCGATGGCGTCGGTAAAGTCGACCCGTACCACCGGGTTGCGACTCGGGGTGACCGTGCGATGCATGAATACCACGGGCCGGCTCTGACTCTCCAGGTCTACCTGTGACCAGCCCGAGCCGCCCATGGAGCCGAAGGCCAGCACCCCGTCAACGCGGCGCGACAGGCCTTGGTCGAGACCCAGGGTGGTGAAGCGGTGGTAGTCGCTGCATAGCAGTACATGCACGTCGCTGCGGCGGAGGGTGTCGATGGCGCCGCCGGTGCTGGGGCCAAACCAGTCGCGGCTGTGGCCGATCAGGCATTGGCTGTCGAGCAGCAGGGCCACGCAGCGAGAACCTTGGTCGGCCAGGAGGCGATCGAGCGCTGCAGCTGGATAGCCAAGTTCGCGCGCGGCTTCAATCACCGTGAGGACACTGCGATGGGCAATACGATGGCGGCCGGCTTGCCCTGCCAACACGCGGCTGACGGTGGCCTGGCTGAGCCCGGCACGTTCGGCAATGGCGCTCTGTGTGTAGCGTTTGGCCATCGCCCGAGTATGCGCACCTTGCGCATAAAAACAACGTAAGTCCTTGTCTGTACGTGCGCAAATGAAGTCGCACCGGCGCATCAATATGGCACTAGAATGGTGTCTGGCCCTAAGGAGATCCTATGTCTGTTCGTGTATCCGCTTCCGCTTCCGCTTTGGTGCTGTGTGGCCTGTTGGCCGCCCCCGCCGTGAGCGCCCAAGATGCCTGGCCGCAGTGCGAGGCCCAGGTGCTCACCGACTCCATCGTAATGGTGCGCGTGGTCGAAGGCCGCGCCCTGCATCACGATCGCGGTCAGAAGCGCACCGAGTCGTCGGTTGAATTGGTGCCCCTGGATGTGGCCCAGGCCAGCGACGCCGCTACTTGGCAGATCAGCTCGGATACCGATGCGGCCTACGCCCAGGCCCAAGTGCCGAGTGCGATCAATCGCAAGACCAAGGGCACCGACTTCGCCTGGATGGTGCAGGGCTGGGATAACGCCAATCAGCGCGCCAAGAATCATGATCCCGATCACGTCAAAACGCATTGGCTGTACCTCCATCTGCCCAGCGCGCTGCAGGCCGGGGCCAGTTACCAGATCAGCGGCGCGGCTTTGGGCGAGCGGGTGTTGACGCTGGCGTACGACCCCAAGACCTCGCGCTCTGAAGCGGTGCACGTTAACGTGATCGGCTACGTGCCGGACACGGCCAAATTTGCTTACGTCTACCATTGGGCCGGTGACCTCGGTTCGCTCGACTTGTCCCGCTTGGAGGGGGCACAGTTCCAGGTCATCAAGGCCGACGGTGGCGCCGTGGCGCTTGAGGGCTCCGTGCAGTTCCGCGCCCCGGCCGATCAGGTCGAGACCTCCCAGCAAGGCGATACGCCAAATGGAAACTTCTTGGGCGCCGAAGTGTGGGAGTGCGATTTCAGCGCCCTGCGTGAGCCCGGCACCTACGTGGTCGTGGTAGACGGCATCGGGTGTTCGTTCCCGGTTCACATCGGGCCCGATGTCTACCGCGAAGCCTTCCGTACCACCGCGCGCGGCCTCTATCACAACCGCAGCGGCATCGCCCTTGAGGAACCTTACACCACCTTTACCCGTCCGGCGCCGGCCAACCCCAAACTCACGCCCGGCTTTGCCGGCAAGTTGGTGTACACCAGCTCGCGGTGGACCGATTGGAAGGGCAAGGAGACCTCAGCCGAGAACAAGGCCAAGGTCGAGGCCGGCATCAAGGGCCCGCTCGAGGTCTGGGGTTTCTACCAAGACGCGGGCGACTGGGACAGCTACTACCATCACCTCAATGTGCCCACTACCCTGCTGTTTACCTATGAAATGGCGCCCAAAAACTTTGTTGATGGTGAGCTGAATATTCCTGAGAGCGGCAATGGCGTTCCCGATATTCTTGATGAGGCGGCTTGGCTGCCGCGCTTCTGCCATCGTCTGCGCCACGAGTTGCTGGCTAAGGGCTATGGCACAGGTGGCATCGGGATGCGGGTATGTGGTGATTTTTACGGCGGCGATGAGCGCGCCGACGGCACCACGCAGGGCTCGTGGGAAGACACCCGCCAGTACATCGCGTCAGGCGAAGACCATTGCTCCACCATGCGCTATGCTGGCGTGGCGGCGCATCTGGCCTTTGCCCTGCAAAAGGCCGGCGTCGATGACCCCAAGGGCGTTGACTGGATGACCGAGGCCCGCGAGAGCTACGCCTGGGCCGTGGCCAACGCGCCCGACAATCGCGATGAATACCGCGATGCGCACGCGTACGCCGCCGCCGCCCTGTACCGCATGACCGGCGACGCCGCCTACGAGGCCGACCTGGCCGCCGCTACCAGTGCCTGGTCAGTGGGCCATGAGCTGTGGTGGGATCAGCCCTACGGGCCTTACGTTCACAGCCTCGGTGGCGGTGTGGCGCCTAAGGATGCCGAGTTGGCCGAGCGCCTGCGCGCCCTGGTGCTGCGCAGTTGTGAGATCCGCGCAATCGAGACGCCGTCCAAGCGCGCGCTGCGCTGGGGTGGTGGTTGGTCCATGCCAATGCTGATCGGGCATCAAACCACGCCGTGGATCATGGAGGGTATGGTGGCGTCTACTTTGCTGAGTGACAGCGACCCGGCCGCCGCGCAGCGCTATCGCGATGCCGTGGCCACCACCTGCGACTATTTCCTCGGCACCAACTCGCTCAATCAAACCTGGGTGACAGGCTTGGGCATTCGTCACGTGCAGCAGGTGTTCCACATGGATGCCTGGTACAACGGCAAGGGCCAGCCCCACCCTGGCGTGGTGCCCTACGGCCCGTGGCGCGATAGCGATAAGCTCGGGTCTGGTCCGTGGGACGTGAAGTGGCCGAACAAAACGGTGTACCCCGCGATCGGCCAATGGCCCGGCAACGAGCGCTGGTTCGATAACCGCAACTGTCCGCTCAGCTCGGAGTTCACCGTGCACCAAACCACCTGCTGGTCGGCTGCGGTGTATGGCTGGATGTGCGCGCCGGCGCCGCAGTAGCTGATCACGCTGGGGGAGCCAAGGCGGCGCATGCCTTGGTTCCCTTGGCGCAGTTGCTACAAGCGTGCTGAATACCATCAGTTTGCTTGGAGTCGCGCCATGTTTGTCCATACGGTTTTGTTTTGGCTTAAAGATCTCAGTCCCGACCAGTTGGCTGATTTCACCACCGGGCTCGATGAGTTGATTGCGATCGAGTCGGTCAGTCAGGGCTGGTACGGACAACCCGCCAGCACCGATCGCCCGATCATCGACACCAGCTACAGCTACGGCCTCACCATCATCAATACCGATCTGGCCGCCCATCAGGCCTACCAAGACGACCCCATCCACGATCGCTTCCGGGATCGCTGCCACCCGTACTTTGATAAGGTGGTGATCTATGATTATGAGACCGATCAGTAAGCCTTGGTAGCCAAGCCGTGAGGTGTGGAGGGTGGATCATCGTAACTGCCTCGGCCCGCTCAATCGATGGTGCGAGCCATCTAGCTTTTGACTTGCCGTGTGCCCTGTCACCGTTCAAGTAGCGCCCGCTTTAACGAACTACCGACCGCTAACGGGGCCCCGCATGAATCACAAACAAAGACAGATGAAGAGCCGGGCCGAGGGTTGCGCCGGCGGTATGACCTACTGTTTCAGCCAAGGCGAACAGCTCCGCTGGGGTGCGCAAGACGGCATCGACCAGGGCAAACTGTACAAAAAGGTCACCCGCGGAAGCGGCGTGATGGGCGGCGCGTGCTACTCGATCGCCGCGTTCTGGATCGTGTTCCACGCTACTCAGGGCAGCAACCATCCCTTCACGCAAAACCGCAGCGTGTGGGACTACCTGTTCAAGCAGGGCGGCCTGCAGCTGAATGCGGCGATGAATATCGTGGTTGAACACCGTGAATCATCGCGGATCGGGCAAACGCAGTACTTCGATGCCACCCTGAAGAAGTTCAACATCATTCGCCGCAAAGAGATCGTTGCTGGCACCAATATGGAAGTCGCTGGTAGCGCCGGCCATCTCGCGGCTGGCGCCCATCGCGGCAACGCTATTGCCAACGCGATCATCGAAAAGGGTGAGGGTTACCGGACCATTTCCTTGCGCCGCGCCACCGGTGGCGGCCACGCTGCGGCAGCCTGGGTTGGCACCGACGTGTGCTTTATGGATCCCAACTTTGGTGAGTTCTGGTTCCCCAGTCATGCTCAGTTCCGCGCTTGGTTCGCGAGCTTCTGGGCCATCAGCAACTACGCCTACACCGAAATTGTGGTGCGTAGTTACTCGCCGCGGGCCTGAGCTAAGCCTCGCCTGCCCAGCTGGTTTACTCCATGAAGGGATTCGTGGAGTGAACCCTGGCCGTGCTAGCCCGAGCTGGTCACTCGGCTGCGTGCCGGGCTTTGCAAGGAGCTGGTGACATTTGCGCTGCTGGTACCAATCTCCCGTAGATGGATACCGAACTCCATATTGGCGGCTGTAGTCTGCGGCAGTTGGTTGACGAGCATCTCGCTGCTTTGCGGGCCTATTTGGCCTCGTGCGGGGCGCATGCTGAGCTGATCGACGATCTGGCCCAAGACGTGTTCCTGGAAGTGATGCGGCATCATGAGCGCTATGATCCGCAGCGGCCGTTTCGTGCCTGGCTATTTGGGATCGCGCGCAATCTAATTCATCAAGAGTTTCGAACCAGCGCGCTGCGCTCGCGAATCCGGCGTGATCTGGTGGCCAGCCTGCTGCTCGAGCAGCCCCCAGTGGTAGACCCCGCTGAGCCGCTGCTGCGCCGCGAGGCCAGTGAGCAGTTGCGCTCGTGCCTGCAAGGGCTTGACGAACGTGCACAAACCCTACTGCGCCTGCGCTTCAGCGAGCAACTCAGCGGCGAGGCCATCGCTGCCCACACCGGGATCCGGCATGGCACCGTTCGCATGGCCCTGCTGCGCGCACGCAGTGCCTTGCGGGCCTGCTTGGAGCAGCACTTCGGGGCAGAGCGATGACCACGCCGCGCGTTGATCACCTGCTCGCCGCCTGGCTCGATGATGGACCGTGAGCGGCCGCCGACGAGGCCGCCCTAGCGCAGGCCTTGCGCGATGATCCCGAGCGCCTCAACGAACTGCGCGCCCTGCTGCGCCTTGACGATCACCTGCATCAAGTTCTGCACGCCGAGCGAACGCCCGAGGCCTTTTTGCGTGGCCTTGCTGAGCGGCAGCGCGTGCCTCCAGCGTCAGGGCCGGTGGTCAGGCGGCGGCGCCGTGTGCGGCGGCGCTCCTCGCACCGGCGGGCCTGGCTCGGGGCCGGTGCAACGGTCGCTGTAGCGGCTGCGGCTGCGGTGGTGCTGCTCATGCTGCTGCCTGCCCAGTCAGAAGCCCTGCCAGAAGCGCAGCCACAAGCGTGGTCGGTGCAGATCGTCCCGCAGCAAGGGCAGGTTGCGCTGCTGCGCGCTGGGCAGCGGCAGCTGCTGTCTGCCGGCCAGCGTGGCCAAGCCGAAGACCGCGTGGTCACGGGCCCAGCCGGGCGTTGCGCGTTGCGCTTTGCCGATGGCAGTCGGCTCCAACTCGGCCCAGACGCGCAGCTGGTGCTCGCGCCCAAGGGCCCCCCGGCTGGGGTCCAGGCGCTACTTCATGCTGGTACCGTGGACGCTCACATCGCGCCGCAAACCGGGTCGCAGCGTTTCAGCGTGGCCACTGAATTGGCGACGGTGAGCGTGCTGGGCACGCAGTTCCAGTTGCGCGCCGAGCTCACGGTATCGCGTTTGAGCGTGCGCGAGGGTCGTGTGCGTTTCAGTGATGACCACGGCGCCGCGCTCGAGTTGGGCCCCGGTCAAGCGGCGCTGTGCACCGAACAACAGGGTGGCGCCAGTCTGCGCGCAATCGATCTCACCGGCGGGCTGGTGGCGCATTGGCCCATCAACGAAGGAGCCGGCGACACGGTGTCAGGCCCTGGGCCCACGCCAATCGCACCGATTCATGCAGCGCAATGGGTGGGCCCAGACCTGCCAGGCGGCCCTGGTTTGGCTTTTGATGGACCGAACAGTTACCTTGAGATTCCACTGAGTCCGGCCTTGGCGGCGATACCCGGTCAGGCTTATACCATCACAGCGCGGTATCGGCCCAAGGTTCTCCCACAGGCGAATGCTGCCGGCGCTGACATGCATTTTATCGTGGGTCGTATGGGCTGGGGTCTGGGCCTGCATCTCAAGTCCAGCGGGGCCTTCATGATGCAACACTTCCGCGTGGATTCCGAAGGCCATCACTCCTGCGATGCCAACAGTGAACCGGGGTTTAGCGCGGGCCGCACCTACGCCCTGGCAGGGGTGGTTGACGTGATCAGGGGTCTGACCGAGTTGTATGTCGATGGCAAACTGGCCGATCAGCGGCACTGGCCGGCTGGCGCAGAGGGGCATCGGTATGGCACTGATCCGTGGTACATCGGCATCCATCGGCCTCCGGCCACCGATACCCGCTGGCCGGCCCACGGTGTGATCAGCCAGGTGCGCATCTATAGCCGTGCCTTGGATGCCGACGCTATCCAGGCGATCACAAGCCAGGATGCGCCATCGGCTGAGTGACTGATACGCCACGGGTCTGCGTCCGTGCGGCTGGTGACACCGGGGCGCTTCGATCCAAGTGTCAGTAGCAGGGGACGGGTCGAAATCTTTCGACCGCGCACGCTCTGCATCGGGAGATCCGGTGATAATGCGCCACATGTATCTAGCTTGTCTAGCCGCCTGCTTATTCGGGGCCGTGTCGATTGTTTCTGCGGTTGAAACCTTGCCGGGCACGCGAGATCCCTGGCAATGGCCCTTCGCAGCCGATTCGATCTGGAACCAGCCGATTGGCTCGGGGGCCCAGTATCAGGTGGCCAACTTTGGCCCGGCCGGCCACGTGGGCGTGGACATCCAGCACCTGCTGGAAC
>JAQIBG010000413.1 GCA_027859175.1 Planctomycetota bacterium
GTGGGGCCGGTGCCCACCGATATCCAGCGCCCGCTTTCATCGCGCCCGCCGGCGTCAGCCCAGGCTGGGTTATCGGGGCCATCGAGTTCGGCTATGCGGCGCGCTGCGTGCTGGGTATCGCGGTCGGTTTGACCGACGAGCTCGGCAAGTTCAGCCAATTGGCCGTGGGCGAGTTGGTGATCTGCTGGCGCGAAGACCATGCGGTCGAACAGGCCATCGAGTGCTTGCTTGAGTTCGCGGGTGCGTGCAACCTTGGCGCGGAAGCGAATGTAGGTGGGGTCATCAGCGCCCACCTGCTCGGCAAGAAGCTTCAGGCTGGCGTCGACCTGCTCGGGCAGCGGTTCGCTGCGATTGAGTGAGTCGAGTTCGGCGTGGAGTTCGCTGATAAGCGCGACCTTGGGGCCCCAGCGTTGGATCTCGGGTGCGTCGGGCCCCACTTCTGTGCGTAATTGCGCAAATAATTGTTCGAGATTGTCGGGTACCGAGGCAGCTTCATCAAGCACCGCCAACTGAGCCCGTAGAGCGCGTACGCGTTCCAGTTTGGCATGCCAGCGGCTGCCATCGGCGTCGGTGGCGGTGGCGTCTAGTCGGTAGCGCGCCAAGTCGGACTCGAGTTCGGGGCTAATCGCTGCGGGGCGATCCAAAACAGTTAGTCGCTCGCGTAGGGCGGCCACGCGTTCGCCTTCATCGGCGAGTCGGCGTTGATAGCTGGTGACCAGTTCGGGTTCGAGGCCGTCTTTGGCTTCAAGGCGATTTAGTGCTGCCGTGAGGTCGGCCTGGTCGGCGAGGGGGATCGGTTCGGGATTGAGTGTGCTCAAGCGGCGGCAGCGATCACGCAGCGAGGTGATGATGCGCGTGCTATCGCGGATGATCTGGCCCCACCGGATGACGTCTTTGTCACCGTCACCAGTGAGAGCGCGCAAATGGCCAAGCGCGGCGTCGGCGCTTGGAATAACCGGTCCCGGGAGGGTGCTGTCATCGTCAAGGCGCTGTTCGAGATCGGCGAATACCGCCCGCTGGGTTTCGATCTGCGTTGTGCTGGCGGCAATCTGACTGCGCCAGCGCTTGAGGTCACGGTCGTCATCGCCAACCAGGCGCGCGAACAGGTCAAGGTCGCCCTGGTTGCGCATAACGGTGCTTTGGTCTGGGAGCGAGGTGGCGGAAAAGGCGGCAGTGAGGCTCTCGCGCAGGCGCAAGATCAGGGCACCCGCCTGACCGAGGATGCCGGCCCAGCGCACGACATCTTTGTGGCCGGAGCCTAGTAGCGGTGTGACCCGCCGCAGCGCAGCTTCGAGCTGCAATCTGTCGGTCTCGGTAATGTCGGCGCCGGTATCGAGGACCGTCAGCTTGGTGCGGAATTCGGCTACGAGTTCGTCAAAGGCCGCAATGCGGTTGTTGGCCTCGAGCACGAGTCCGTCTTGTTCGCCTGCAAGTTGGCTGAGCTCAAGGCTGTCGTCGGCGAGGCTGTCGCGGGTGTCGCCGGCCAAGGCATTGGCCATCATGGTTTTCATGCTTTGCCGTAAGTCGGCCTCGGTTTGGTTGAGGCGCGCTGTCCGCTCGCGGAAATGCACGACCGCAGCGTCGCTCGTGCCGACGAGGCGGGTGAGTTCATCCAGGTCTTGGTTTGCAGTGCGACGCTGCTCGGGTGACTCAATGCCGGTGTCGAGAACGGTGAGTTTGCTTTCGAGTTCTGTCACTCGGTCGATCTTGGTGCGCCAGCGCTGGTAGTCGACATCGTCAGCACCGTCGGGATCGAGCGCAACGTATTCGGCGAGCAATTCCTCAACGCCAGATGGGATAGACGCTACCTGATCGAGGGGTTCGAGCAGTGGGCGGATTTCCTGGGTCGCCCGTTGGCTTGCCGCATCGGCATCTCGGAGTTGTTTCGCGTACCACCAGCCACCACCACCGGCCAGCGCAACGGCCGCCCCTGCGGCAATCAACACGGGTATCAAGTTACGCTGCAGCCATGACATCTGCTCGCGCTTGGCTTCGCTGGCGCCGGTACCGCGTAAATTGGCGAGCGCCGATTCGAACATGGCGCCAGTTTTGATCGCCTCCAGGTCGCGCACGAGTTCATCGGCGCTTTGGTAGCGGTTTTCCGGCTTCTTCTGGAGCAGTCGTAGCATGACTGCTTGGTGCTGATCGGGGATCGCCGAGTTGAGGCTTTGCGGCAGTTCCGGTTCGTCGAAGCAATGCTTGTAAATCAGGGCATTCGGCGTGCTGGCTTCGAAGGGCTTTCGGCCACAGGCGAGTTCATAAAATACTACGCCGAGGGCGTACAGGTCGCTGCGTTGGTCGATGTCACCGTCGCCACGACCTTGTTCAGGGCTGCAATAGGCCGGGGTGCCAACGGCTTGGCCGGTCATGGTGAGTTGGTGCTCACCGAGCACCTTGACGATGCCGAAGTCGGCAATCTTGACCAAGCCGGTGGGGTCAACCATCAGGTTTGGTGGCTTGATATCACGGTGGACAATGCCGTAACGACCGGCTTCGGCCAAACCACGTGCTGCTTGTAGCGTGAACTCGGCGGCTTCGTCGGGAGTGATTGGATTGTCGCTAGCTTTGCGATCCTTGAGGACGTCGTAGAGGTCGGTGCCCTCAACGTACTCCATCGCGTAGTAGTGGTGACCTTCGTGTTCACCAATGAAGTAGACCTGCACGATGTGCGGCGATGAGAGCTTGGACGCAGTGGAGGCTTCAAGGTGGAAGCGTTGCAGCAGGCCGGCGTCTTGCGCCAGGTTCGGCGGGAGGACCTTGATCGCGACGCGTCGTTTGAGCGAGCGCTGCATTGCGCGGTAGACCGCGCCCATGCCGCCTTCGCCGAGAATGCCGCCGAGTTCAAAGTCGCCCCAATGATGGCCGGTGAACGGGCCCTTGCGGCCGTTGAGGTGCCAGTTGGCATCAAAGGCCGCCGACGAACCGGCTGCCGTACGCGGTTTGCCGCCGTAAGTGGCGGGTGTGCGATCACTGTCAAAGGCCGGGCCGGTATTGGCGCCCATGGTGGCGGGGGTGTCGACCTCGCCGTCCCTGATGGTCTGTCCAGGGCCGACGGTGTCTCCAGTCGGGCCGCTGTCAGCAAGGGTGGCACCGAGATCCTTGGTGAGGGTGGCCTCCCGGCCAGTCAGGGTGGCTGGGGTGGCGTCACCGAGCATGGTAGCTTCGCGGCCGGTGAGCGGCGTGTCTGGTGTGGTATCGGCGTCTGTCGCGCCGCCCACCATGGTGGCTTCACGGCCGGTCAGGGCGGTGTCGGGCTTAGCAGCCAGGGGATCGGTGTCGCCAGAAATGAGGGTGTCTTCGGTGCCGAGTTCGTGCTGGGCTGGCGCAGGTGGGACCACGGTCGCTTCGCGCCCCGACAGAGGGTCTGGCGTCGTTGCGCCCAGCAGCGTTTCTTCGCGGCCTGACAGCACCTCGCTCGGAACGTCGGGCGTGGCGTCGTCTTCGTCGGGGTGTTCCATGCGCTTGCCGTCGACAATGTGGACTTCCTGAAACCCAGGGAACACGATCGACGGCGCCGGGCGCTCGGGTTCCTTGGGGTCGGGACGGACCGGTGCGGCATCGTCGTCCGATGGTTCGGACGCGTCTGGAGGGCGTGTATCGCTCATGTGCTGGCTACTCGCTTTACGGGCGGGCTAGCAGTATGGACAGCATGAGCTGCAGGTGAAGAGTGAAATACGCGCCCTAGCGTTGCAGAAGACAGTGTTGGGTTCCGACTTAGGACGTGAGCGTCGCCCGTGTGGCGCCAGCACTGAGCCACTACTAGCCAATCCGCAGCTCGCACTTATCGTCCTGGCATGAATGCCTCGGCTCAAAGCGAAGCGATTGTCCAATTGGCGCGCAAACGCCGCGTGCTCGACCACGCCGGTGCCGCGCGGCTCCAGGTCTTAATGCAGATTGCGGGGGTGGAGAGCGTTGATGACGCGCGCAGCTTCCTGTCGGGGGCTGGTTTGCTACCACCACCGGTAGCACGGCGTTTGCAGCAAGCCTTACCAGAACCGGAGCAGGCGAGCTTCGGCACTTACCGTCCGCTGGTGCACCTCGCCGATGGCGGCATGGGCAGTGCTTGGCTGGCAGCGGCCGATAACGAATTGGTGGTGGTCAAAACGATGCGCGGCAGTTTGGCCGGCAACGAAGAAGTGTGTAAGCGCTTTGAGCGCGAAGTCCGGATCATGCGCCAGCTGACGCATCCGAATGTGGTCCACTGCTTGGATAGCGGCAGTACGCCCGATGGCAGTTTGTACATGGTTCTCGAGTTTGTGGACGGGGGTGACCTCAAAGACCTGCTCGAAGAGAAGGGCACGCTGCCTGAGGCCTTGGGGCTTGCGGTGGCATGGCAGGTGGCCGACGCGCTGGTTGCCGCCGAGGCCCATGAATTGGTGCATCGCGATATTAAGCCGGCCAATATTTTCACGTCTGATGATGGGCGCGCCAAGTTGGCCGATTTCGGCATCGCGCGGTCAACGGCAATCGAGCGCACCCAATTGACAATGCAGGGCGCTGTGGTTGGCAGCCCGTATTACATGTCACCTGAGCAGGTGCGCGCTGATCCGCATTTGGGTGTGGGTTGTGATATCTATGCGGTTGGCGCGGTCATCTTCACCGCCCTGGCTGGCACCGAACCCTACCGCGGCGCGCTGCAAGACGTGCTGCATCAACATTGCACCGCACCGGTTCCTGATATTCGCGAATTGCGCCCACAAATCGGCCATACCACCGCTTCTATCATCACCCGCTGTATGCAGAAGGATGTGGCTGAGCGGTTCCCCGATGCCCGCGCCTTGCGTGATGCCCTGGGCGAGGGCCTCGCTGCACTGGAGCGACATGACGGGGTGCCGGTGGCGGTGCGTCCGGCCGCACGCGCCGAGGCCACCCTTGCTACCGAAGTGTCGAGCGTCTCGGCGACCCAGGCGACCATGGCGATGGATCTGGCTGGAGACTCAGTTCTCACCACGCTTGGTGATGACGGTGGCGCGACCATCGCCGCCGACCTCAGTGGCGAGAACGGTGAAGGTGGAGACGAAACCATGGCCGCAGACTCGAGTAATCAGGCGACCGTTGCGGCCGATCTCTGCAGTAACGAGACCATGGCCGCTGATTTGAGCGGAGATGAAACCTATGCCACCGCCGTGGCGGGTGGTGAGACCTTGTCCACCAAGGTCATGCGGAATGTTGGTGGCGATGCTCTGGCCGGTGATTTTTCGCGCGCACTGGCGACACGCTGGATAACCCTCACCGGGCCGGGCACGCGTCTGGTGTTGGTCGGCAAGCGCATCCTGGTGGCGGGCAAGCTGTGCGAACCGCCGGTTGACCTGTGCTTGCGCTGCTACCCCACCGCGAGTGAGCGCGAGACCTGTTTGCGCATCAGTCGCCAGCATTGGCGGCTGGAGTTCACCGAGCATGTCGGCGTTCAGGTGACCGATTTGGGCAGTGGCAACGGCAGTCATCTTGATGGGGCCGCGCTGGCTGCGAATCAGGCCGTCACCTTGGGTGAACGCCATCAGTTGCGCGTTGCTGGCGTGCTTGACTTGGATCTGCACGTGGTGCCGCGTTCAGGCACCGAGACCTGGACCCTGGATGGGGCCCCACCATCAACCGGTGGCCACGGCTGTGGGATTGAGATTGGTCACACGGTTGATGCGGTTGCCTTGCGGCGCAGCGGCAACGAGCCAGGCATGGGTTACGCGATGGTGTTGCGGCGGGTGCGGATCGGTGGTCCGAATGCCGACTTGGTGGTGCCGGGTTGCGACCCAACCGTGGCGATGGAGGTCGGTCTTTACGATGGCCGGTGGATTGTGCGCGACGGGCGCAGTGAGGCTTGGCGGCCTTTGGTGGCGGGTAGCACGATTGACTGCGGCGGCGTTCCACTGGTGCCGTCGAAGGGCGATTACGCGGTATTTGCCTAAAATCATAGAACGACGGCGATTCCTACAGGGCAAGAATCGCCGTCGATGGTGTGCCGTGTCGGCGAATCAGATCAGATGACAGCCATGTCGATTTCAGGACGGCCTACGTCTTGGCGCTGGCGGAACTCATCGATGGTGATGGCGCCGGTGAGGCAGTCGCTGGCCGCTTCCACGTAGCCCAGCGAACGAATCAGGATGCGCGCATACAGGCTGGGTTTTTTGGCTGGCTTGGCACAGGCGGCCACGATCGCGTCGGTGCTCACCGATTCGCCAGCCTGCAACTTCTCGGCCAAGGCGATGATTGCATCATTGCGATCATAGAAGTTGGGTTTGTCGATGAACTGCTCGAGTGCTTCGGGGGTTGGGCGCAGCATCGCGTCGGCGTAGCGCTGCATGTCGATGCGCCAGCGCTGGCGCTGCTTGAGCAGGCCGGTGATCCAGGGTTGCGGCGCCGGTTCGAGCGGCAGCAGGGTGTGGAGTTGGATTAGGCTGCGGCGCAACACCATGTGCACCATGCCTTCAACGTCGGCCTCAGCACCTTCGAGCGCGCCCTTCGGCAGGTCCTTCATGAACGGGGCTGTGTCGCCAGCGCCGTAGCGATGGTTAAACAGCCAGGCGTCATGGTAGACCGAGCAGTCGCAGGGGCCGGGGATTTCCTTGGCGTAGTAGGCGGCGTCATAATGCCGGAAAACCGGTTTCATCTGACGATCGGCGGCGCGGTGAGACATCCAGCCGACGGCAAAGGCAAGGTGGTCTTTGTCGTCGTCGTCCCACTCCTGGCCGGCAACGGTTTTGGCGCGCAGGCCTTCGAGGATGGGCGGTACGCAGGCATCGCCGCGCATGGCGATGCCGCCCATGGCAGCAATATCCTCGCGGCCGGTCACGGCATCGCGTATGGCCGCGTCGATGCCCTGATGGGCGAGGGTAAGGCGTGCGATATCTTCGGCGACGCAGGTATGGGTGATGTGTTCGGACATGTGGCGACCCCAGTGCTGATGTGAAGGCGCTATCCTAACGGAGCTGGCGCCGTGGCCATGGGGTGGATGGTCACCGACCTTTGGAAAATGATCGGTCAGCTACCACCGGTACGCCAGGCGCTGGGAGTGGTGCCAGTGAGTTTTTTGAACTGTACCGAGAAGTGGAAAGGGTCGCGAAATCCGCAGTTTTCGGCGATGTCGGCCACGCTGCGCTGCGGCTGTTGACGCAGCAGGGCCTGGGCCGCTTCGATGCGACGATGGAGCACAAAACGCTTGGGTGGCACGTCAAGTAGTGCGGCAAAGCGGCCGCGAAAACGCGATGGAGACAGGCGCGCTGCCTGTGCCATTGCGGCCACATCGAGGTCGGGGTCGGCCAGGCGCTGATCGACCAGAGCCAACACCCGATTGAGCCACAGCGGGTAGCGCCGTTCGCTGTGAAATTGTAGGCGGCCACTGGCCAGGGCCTGTTCGATGACCTGCGACAACAGGGCGATCAGCAGGCCGCGTGTGCGTGGGCGGGCCCACTGGTTGCCGGCATGGGTCGCTTCGGCGCTGGTGAGCAGGGCGAGCCACAGTTCTTGACTGGCCTGTTCTTGCGGGCCGCAGTTGGCGGGGAGTTCGAGCATGCCGAGGGGATCAGTGAGCTCGCCGATGGTGATCCGAAACGGGGCGCAGGCGACGCGAGCGCGGCGTCGACTGGCGTTGCGGACCACCACCTCGTGTTCGCTGGGGAGCAACAGGGCTTCATTGCGGCGCCAGCGGCCGAGTTGATCGATGTCGAGCGGGCCTTGTTCCAGCCAATATAGGCCAGGGCCATCGTTGGCGAGCACGAGGTGCCCGCCTGCCTCGCAGGCTTGGCGGCGAACCTGGGACGCCCGGATGCGCACTTGGGCCTGCGCGAGGTGCTTCGCAAGCATGCGAACCGGGTGGTTGGGTGCATACGTTGCATCACTGCCGGGCATGGTGCCCAGCATGACAGGCATTTGGCCCCACAGAAGTCTTGGAATCCGCGGGGTGCATGTCGTGAGGCTCTGGATGGCGATTCAGTGAGCACATCACCCTGCGGTCTCCCACTTAGAGGGGTCGCAGTTTCGCGCCACGTCCTAGGCTGGCGCTGTCCAGCGCAGCACTTCGGAGGAGCGCATGATTGCACCCAAGCCCGTGCACCACGGCGTGGTTGATGGCAACACGGCCGTCGCCGAAGTGGCCTATGCGTGTAGCGAGGTAGTGGCGCTTTATCCGATTACGCCCTCGTCACCGATGGGGGAGCTGTCAGACGCCCACCACGCCGAGGGAATTCCCAATCTCTGGGGTGCGGTGCCGCGCATTGTGCAGATGCAGTCTGAAGGGGGCGCAGCCGGCGCCCTGCATGGTGCGCTGACCACAGGCAGCTTGGCGACCACCTTCACGGCCTCCCAGGGCCTGCTGTTGATGATCCCCAATATGTACAAGATCGCGGGCGAGTTGACCGCGGCCGTGATTCACGTTGCCGCGCGCACGGTGGCGGCCCAGGCCTTGTCGATTTTTGGTGACCACAGCGATGTGATGGGCTGCCGAGCAACGGGCTGGGCGATGCTGTCGAGCGGTAGCGTGCAAGAAGCGCAAGACCTAGCCCTGATTGCCCACGCCGCAACGCTGGCGGCGCGGGTGCCCTTTGTGCATTTCTTTGATGGCTTCCGCACCAGTCACGAAGTCCAGAAGATCGAACTCCTCGATCGCGATGTCATGCAGGCCATGTTGCCGATCGACTTGGTGCGAGCCCATCGCCGCCGCCGTTTGGATCCTGACCATCCGGTGATTCGTGGCACCGCGCAGAACCCCGATGTGTTCTTCCAGGCGCGCGAGTCGGTTTCGCCGTACTACGAGGCCACCGTGGGCCATGTGCGTCGCGCGATGGATGAATTCGCTGCGATGACGGGGCGGCAATACGCACCGTTTGAGTATCATGGCCATCCCGAGGCCGAGCGGGTGATGGTGGCGATGGGTAGCGGCGCGGAAGTGGCGCGGGCCACTGCTGAGCGCATGGCCAGTGGCGGTGAGCGTGTCGGCGTGATCACGGTTCGCCTGTTCCGGCCGTGGTCTTTGAGGCATTTCATGCGCGTGGTGCCTGAAACCACCCAGGGCATTGCGGTACTCGATCGGTGTAAGGAACCCGGGGCCCCGGGTGAACCGCTGTATCAGGATGTGGTCACCGCGTTGGCTGAAGCCAGTGATGACGGTGTTTGGTCTTCGGCCTTGCCACGTGTGATTGGCGGGCGCTATGGGCTTGGCTCGAAAGACTTCAATCCGGCGATGGTACGCGCGGTGTTTGCCGAACTGGAGCAAGACCGACCGCGGCGACACATTACCATTGGTATTGATGACGATGTCAGCGGCACCAGCGTAGACTGGGAAGCGCTGGCGAACGATGAAGATCCAGACACCTTCACCGCCTTACTGTTTGGCTTGGGCTCTGATGGCACCGTCGGCGCCGCCAAAAATACGATTCGCATTGTTGGCGATGCGCTCAATAGCCGCGTTCAGGGCTACTTTGAGTATGACTCCAAAAAGTCGGGCGCGAAAACGATCAGTCATCTACGGATTGCCAAAAACACGATTCGTGCCAGCTACCTGATTCAGCAGGCCGGCTTCGTGGCCTGTCATGCGTTCCCATTTTTGGCTCGTTACGAGGTGCTTGAGCGGCTTGCCCCAGGCGGCACTTTTTTGCTCAACAGTCCGTACCCGGCTTCGCGTGTGTGGGATCAATTGCCGCGCGAAGTGCAGGAACAGCTGGTGACGAAACAGGCCCGCATGTTCGTGATCGATGCCTACAAGATCGCGCGTGATTTGGAGTTGGGCACGCGGATCAATGTGATCATGCAGGCTGCGATGTTCGCGGTTACCGAGATCTTGCCCAAAGACGACGCTCTGGAACAAATCGAAGCGTCGATTCGCTCGACCTATGGTCTCAAGGGCGAGGCGGTGGTGACGAGTAATCTGAAGGCGGCCCGTAAAGGCTTTGACCGCTTGCGTGAAGTGACGATCCCAGATGTGGCCACGACTCAGGTGCGGCGGCAAGCGTGTCGTCTCACTGATGGTGATGATGATTTCGTGCGCGATACGATTGCGCCCTTGGTGGCGGGCACCGGCGATGCCCTGCCCGTGAGTGCGATGCCCGTTGATGGTACGTGGCCAGTTGGCACTGCGCACATCGAGAAGCGTGGTATTGCCCAGCAGATTCCGGTGTGGGATTCAGACTTGTGCATTCAGTGCAATCAGTGCGCCTTTGTGTGTCCGCATAGTGCGATTCGACCGAAGATTGTTGCGGCTGCGGCCGTGCAAGGCTGTGGTGAGCAATTCCGACATGCACAGGCCCGAGGCAAGGGGCTTGATGCCTTGCGCTACACCTTGCAGGTAGCGCCGGATGATTGCACTGGGTGTCAGGTGTGTGTGGCGGCTTGCCCGGCACGGGCCCGCGATGCGGGCGGGGCGGTGACAGAGCGCCGCGCTTTGGAGATGGTTCCGGTGAGCGGTATTCGCAATCGCGAACGCGCCAATTGGGATCGATTCTTGGAATTGCCAGAGACCGACCCTGAACTGGTTGATCGTTTTACCCTGCGTGGCAGCCAGCTTCAGCCGAGCATGTTCGAATTCTCGGGCGCTTGCGCTGGATGCGGTGAAACGCCGTATATGCGCTTGTTGTCGCAGTTATTTGGCGACCGCATGCTGATCGCCAACGCCACCGGCTGCAGTTCGATATTCTGTGGCAACCTGCCAACCACGCCGTGGACAACGCGCGCCGATGGGCGCGGCCCAGCGTGGTCGAACTCTCTGTTTGAAGACAACGCCGAGTTTGGCATGGGCATGCGTTTGTCGGTTGAGCAAGGCGAAGCCATGGCGCGGGAGCTCATCGCTGACAGCTATGAAGACCCCGACTTGGTACGCGCCTTGTTGGAAGCCGACTGCAGTACCCAAGCCGGTATCGAGGCTCAGCGCGAGCGGGTTGCGGCCTTCAAGGCAGTGATTCAAGACCGTGGAACGCCCGACAGCGTTCGGCTGATGGACTTGATCGATTATATGGTGCCGCGCACCGTGTGGATCGTGGGGGGAGACGGCTGGGCCTATGATATCGGCTTTGGCGGCCTTGATCACGTGCTCGCCTCTGGGCTTGATGTCAATGTGTTGGTGCTCGATACCGCGGTGTACTCCAATACCGGTGGCCAGGCGTCTAAAGCGACCCCGCGCGGCGCTGTGGCGCGTTTTGCGGTAGACGGTAAAGAACAGCCCAAGAAGGATTTGGGCGCCATCGCCATGACCTACGGCTCGATCTTTGTGGCGCAAATTGCTTATGGGGCGTCGATGCCGCAGGCGATCAAGGCGCTGCGCGATGCCGAGAGTTTCAGAGGGCCATCTTTGGTTATCGCCTATGCCAGCTGCATTGCGCATGGTGGCGACATGGTGGATGTGATTGAGGGCCATCAGCAAGCGGTGCGCACCGGCTTCTGGCCCTTGTATCGCAACGACCCACGTTTGGAGCGTCCGTTACAGTTGGACAGCAAAGCCCCAGACGGTGATCTCGATGCGTACTTGGCGAGTCAGAATAGATTTCGCTCCCTGGTGCAGACCAACCCCGAACGAGCAGCGGCCTTGACCGCCGCCATAACCGAGGATGTGGCCCAGCGCTGGCGCATCTTGGAGCAACAGGCCGGTATCTAGCCGGCGAGGAGAGCGAGCATGTTTGCACCGAGCACGGATTCTGAAGCACGCGCCCAGGTGGCCGCTTTGATCGCCGCCTGCCCTTTGGGTGACAGCGATGCCGACTGCCCCTTTGCTGGTCTGCGTGACCTCAAGGGTGACGAAGCCAGTCTGTACGCCATGGCCGAAGACGAAGACGAATGCCACAAGCTGTGTCGGCACCACGCCACGTGCTTCGCGCAGCGTTGCGGCGATCGCTGACTCGTTCACAAGCGCACCCCTTTACCACCGGCTAGGAGAGCCCCATGTATTTCCCCAGCACCGAGGCCGAGGCCAAGCTGCAACTCGCACACCTGATCGAAGGCTGCCCGCTGTGCGAGCCGACCGCCGAATGCCCGATCGAAAAGGTTCGCCGTATGGCGCCAGCCGATCGCGAAGTCTGGCTCGCCAAACTCCCCGCCGATGACGCCGTCAAAATGTGCCGCGAGCACGCCAAGTGCTGGCAAGACCGCATCGGCGATCACTGATTGGTGTCTCGGGCTTCGCGCCTGCGGCGCGACAGATGCCGACTGTCATGATGTGGCGGCGGCGGGGATGCTCGTCTCGACGTGGGGGGCGAGGTATCGTATCGGGCAGAGCAACGTAAGAACTAGAACTCGTTTACAAACTATCATGGGCCGACTATGATTGGCCCATTGTTTTGCCGCGCTCAGGCACTCCTTATAAGCGTTTGGCGAGTGCCGCGATGGTACTCCTGGTTACAGGATGCACCTATATTGGCCCCATGGCCCGACGCGGCGTGCCCGCGGATGAACCTGCGGTGCTGGTTTCGCGCCGCGCTTCGCCGGCTGGAGAAATCACTTTTGTCAATCGACTGGGTGTGGTTCTGCATTATATCGGGCACGTGCTGGAGGTGGTTCACGTTTTAGCTCCGAGGTGACGGAGACGGCTCACTTGTGATTAGGGCAATTGTGGCCTGATTTTGGCTGTCGGTGTTCAGCCCTCAATGCGCCGGCAGAGAAAAGTTGTCAGATTTGCCGGGCTCGGGGAACGGGTGGTATGGAGTCTCTCGCCCTAGATCGCCATCGGGCCTTCGTGAGTTGCTATGCCCGCGCTAGCGAGTCTTTGCGCGCTTATGTGCTGGCTTTGGTCAGCGATCGGCATCAAGCCGAAGATGTCATTCAAGACTTGGCGCTGACGCTATGGGAGCGCTTCGATGATTATGACGCGGCTGGCGCGATACCGCGTTTTGCAATCGCATGGATCGCATTATCGAAGCCTGCGCGCAGCGCGACATGGTGGTAATAGCCGGCATCTTCTATCAGTGGAAAACACAGGCTTTGACCAATCGCAGTCTGAGCGGGTGGACGGCCTCGAAGGAGGCGGTGCGGACGGTGGCGCAGCATTTGGCTGCTCAGGGCTACCAGAACGTCATCCTCAATATCGCGAATGAGCAGAACTCAGGTGGTTATAGCGATGAACCGTGGAGCCGCGTTGGTAACGTGGCCGACCTGCTTGAGATGGTTCGCATTGCCAAGCAGGCAGCGCCAGGCCTGCCGGTTGGCTGTGGTGGATACGACCACAACAAGAATGTGGATCTTGGCCGTGCCGGCGAAGTCGAGCTGGAGAGACTCCTTGACGTCATTGCCGAAGGTGCGCTGCGTCATGCCCGCGTAGCGCGCGATGCCGTGGTCGACATGCAC
>JAQIBG010000430.1 GCA_027859175.1 Planctomycetota bacterium
ATGGGGTGTGGAATAGCACCACCGAGGTAGAGTTGCGGGGTGGGTCGCGGCCGGGGCGTGGTGACCTGCTGGTGCAAGATCTGTCGTGGGGATCGAATCGCTTCACGGTGCCGCTCAAGCCAGGGCGGACGCTGTACCTATCGGTGCATATTTTTGGCGGGCGCAGCGGCGTGCACAGTTTGCAGCCGGTGGTGGTGAGGCCAGGCGCCGAGATCGCGATCAATGCCACCGCGCAGGCTTTGCCAGCGCCGGTGGTGCCCGAAGTGCCTAAACGCTCTGAGCAGTCACCTGAGCAGTCACCTGAGCAATCGCCTGAGCCGGCCGCAGCCGCGAAGCCAAGCACAGACGCAGAGCTCGAACCCAAGACGCCAGATCAGCAGGCGGAGTAGAACGCATGGTTTCCAGTGGCATGAAGCGCTATCGGCAACGCACCGATGATCAGGCTCGCCTGATCGGTGACGCCGCCACCACCCCCCTCAACACTGCCGAGTTGTTTGGCCGTAGCGCGCCCGTGCGCTTGGAAGTGGGTTTTGGCCATGGGCGCTTCTTGAGCCAGATGGCTGAGGTTCACCCCGAGGTCGACTTTATTGGCGTTGAACAGCAAGACCTGCGCGTGACCAAGACGGCGCATCAGAGCAACAAGCGCGGGGCGCAGAATGTACGCCTGTATTGGGACGACGCCCATCGCTTCGTGCGTGAACGTCTTTCGCCGGGCAGTTTGGAGCGGGCCTACGTGCTGTTTTCAGACCCCTGGCCCAAGCCGCGTCATCGTCGGCGTCGTTTGATGAATCGTAGCTTCCTGCTCGACATGGCCTGGGCTCTGCAGCCGGGTGGGCGTCTGATTATTGCTTCTGACACCCACAACTACGCGCTCCAGGCTCTCACCAATTGCAGCACGCTACCGGGTATGTGGCGCAATTGCTATCAGCCGCAAGGCTATCGCATCAACATCCCAACACGCTTTCCGACTGTGTTTGAGCAACATAAGAAGGCCGAGGGCTGCAGCATCTGCTACCTGATGCTTGAGCGCACCAAGCACGAGCCCTTGCCGCGCGCGGCCTACCCGGGCTTGAATGGCGGCAGCCCGTTGCGACGTGGTGATCATGCAAGGGGAAATGCGACGTAAGGCCTCGTTACGTGTGGTGCACACCCTTGCAGTTCACGCCTCACTGCGTAAGGTGAGTGGTGCATATGGGGATGCGACACACTGACGCCCGTGAAGCGCTTGGCGCTTTTCTCGACAGCAAGAGTTTCGGCTCGCGTGCCCTGGCGCTGAGCCAGGTTGCATGGCTCGGTGGTCATCCGCAGTCGAATCCCGATCAAACGAAACATTGGTTTAGCATCACCCAGGCCCTGCCTGAAGACGAAGTCTGCAGCGACGGCTCCGACGCCAGCAGCGGCTTGTCGATGCCTGAAGATGCGGCCGGCCTAGCCGCACAATGTTGCGAGTTGGTGATCGACCGCCCATCCCAAGCCGGTGTGGTTTTGGCCCGTACCGCTGCCCTGGTTGACTTGTGGCCGCATGCGTCGCGCGCTGAACGAGTCCAACTGCGCCGCTTATGGTATCGCGGTCTGTGCCAATGCAGCGCCCCCGACGGCTCCTACGCCACGCGGCGCGAGTTGCGCGAATGGCAAAGTCGCTTACCAACCATTCACGACGACGACACGCCCACCCCCAACGTGCTCGCCGGAATGTTTGAGACCACCGATCCGGAGCGCGCCTACCACACGCTGGCCGCGCAACTGGGCCCGCACAGCGATGTGCCACGTTTGGCGGCGATCATGGGCGGCCTTGCGGCCCGTCTGGTGCTGCACAACTTCGACCGCCATGGCGTGGTTCAGAATGCGATGCTTGGTGCCACAGCGCTGTCACGCATCAGCGGCCAAGTGCCAATGGGCACCGCTTTGACCCTGCTGTGCCAGATTGCCCATCGCGTGTGGTGGTGCCATCACCACGCCGGCCTCAAGGCCCTGGAACCGGGCAATCAAGACCGCGAACTTTCACTGTGCGAAGCGGTGCAGTCGGCCGATTACACCGCCGCCCAACGGGCCGCCCGCCTGCTCGCGGCCGACCCAGCCGCATGGTGGAGCAAAGTGTTTGTGCTGCTCGACAGTTTCGCAGCCACCGACTCCAAAGCCTGGATCCGCGCGCTCAACGCCGTGGTCATCGCCTGCCAACGCGGCGGCGACCAAGCCGTGGCCCCCGACGACGCCGCCGCCCTCGGCGCCAGCCTCGCCGCCGCCACCTGGCTCACCCCCAGCCACCAACACTGATTTTTCTGAGCGTTCTCCTGCCCTTAGGGGTGTGAGTTATCCTGGTTTTACGCCAGGGCGTCCTGACGTAAACTCGCCATCAGCAAAGGCCCTGTCTCCACGTAGGCCCATTGAAGATCTTGCGGGGGCCGGCGGAGGTGGTCTGATTGGCGGCTGCATGCCCAGTATTACCAATCATCTCCGCCTGCTCGCTGACGAGACGCGGTTGCGTATCCTTCATTTGTTGACGGCTGAGCCTTTGACCGTGGCCGAATTGCAGGACCTGCTCGATTTGAGTCAGAGTTCGGTGAGTGGGCATCTCGGTAAGCTCAAGCGCAGCGGCTTTCTGCATGATCACGCTGAGGGTTCGAGCCATCGCTATCGGATCCGTGATGATCTCGACGCCGATTGCTCGCGGAGTTGGCGCTCGGTTGAAGAGTTGACCCAGCAAGACCCGGTGATCACGGCCGACCGGCAACGCCTAGAAACCCTGCGAGCCCAGCGTGGGCGTAGTTGGGTTGAGCGGGTTGCCGGTTCTCTGCACCGCGAGTACGCGCCGGGCCGCACCTGGGACGTGTTGCTGCACGGCTTTGCCTGCTGCTTGGAGCTCGGGCGCTGCGTAGACGTGGGTGCTGGCGATGGCGCATTGATCGAACTGCTCGCCCCGCGCTGCCAAGAATTGATCTGTGTAGACCCCACCGCCGCGATGCTCGACGCCGCGCGTGATCGCATCAGCGGGCGCGGGCTCAATCACGTGCGCTTTGAGCAGGCCTCGGGTGAGCAGCTGCCGCTTGAAGACGCGAGTGTCGACACGGTGCTGTTTGTGCAGAGCTTGCAGTACATCCCCGAGCCGGCCCGCGCTTTGCAGGAGGCCATTCGGATTTTGCGCCCTGGTGGGCGCTTGGTGGTGATGACCTTGCAGGCGCACGGCTTCTCGGAGTCACTACGCTACGGCCACGTGCATCGTGGCTTTGCCGCCGACGATTTGCGTGCTTGGCTGACTGGGCTTGATCCGCTTGAGGTGCATCCGCTGCCGCCTGAAAGCCGGCCGCCGCGCTTTGCGCCGCTGGTGATCGCTGGAGTCAAACCCACCTGAATTTATGTAAGCCCGCTTAAGCCTCGAGACCGAGCTTGCTGAGTTTGGTTGCGAGCGCCTTTTGCGTGACACCTAGCGCCTTGGCCATGCCGGCACGGTCATCACCAAAGGTGGCGATGGCCGCGCTGAGGTGCTGTTTCTCAAGATCAGCCAGGCTGGCAAAGGTCGCCGTGGCTGGCTGGTTGCGATCGAGCTCGGGCAGGCATCGGCGAACGACGCTCGCATCGAGCACGCCATCGCCGCCGAGCACCACCAGGCGCTCCACAATATTGACCAACTCGCGCACATTGCCCGGCCAGGTATAGGCCGTGAGCAAGTCGAAGGCGCCTTGGTCTAACTGCGGATCGCAGCCCATCTCAGAACCGAAGTGGGCGAGATAGTGCAGCAGAATCTCGGCCACGTCATCGCGCCGTTCGCGCAGTGGCGGCAGATTGACTGGGATCACGTTGAGGCGGTAATAAAGGTCTTCGCGGAAATTGCCTTCGGCCACTTCGGCCGGGAGGTTGCGGTTGGTGGTGGCCACGATGCGCACGTCAACCTTGATCGGGCGTTCGCCGCCAACGCGTTCAAACTCGCGTTCTTCGAGAACGCGCAGCAGCTTGGCCTGCATTTCTGGGCTGATCTCTGAGATCTCATCGAGCAGCAAGGTGCCGCCGTCGGCTAATTCAAAGCGACCGATGCGTTGGTTGTCGGCGCCGGTGAAGGAGCCCCTCTCGTGACCGAACAACTCGCTGGCCAACAGCGTTTCGGTGAGCGCGGCGCAGTTGACTTTAACGAAGGGCCCTTCGGCGCGTGGGCTTTGTTCGTGCAGGGCGCGGGCTACGAGCTCTTTGCCGGTGCCCGATTCGCCGCACACCAACACCGTGGCGTTGGCCCGGGCGGCGCGCTCCACGGTCAGGAATACGTCGTTCATGACTTCGGTTTCGCCGAGGAAATTGCGCGCGCGATGGCGGTCACGAACTTCTTCGGTGAGCGTGGCAACACGACGAATCAATTGCTGGCGCTCGTTGAGCCGCAGCAACAGGGCTTCAACCTGCTCGACCCCGAAGGGCTTCATCAGGTAATCGTAGGCGCCGTCGCGCATGCTCTGCACGGCCGACTCCACCGACGCGTAGGCCGTCATCATCACCACCGGCATCTGCGGCCACTTTTCTTGCGCCTTGGCCAGGAGCCGCATGCCGCCCATGCCGGGCATGCGAATATCGGTGATGAGGAGGTCGGCGGGTTGCTCTTCGAGCGCGCGCAGGGCGTGCACGCCATCTTTGGCCACGCGCACCGTGATGTCTAAGCGGGTAAAGATCTCGCTGAGGAGGTCCCGATTCAGGAACTCATCATCAGCCACAACCACGTTCTCAATCGCCACGCCAAGTCTCCTACGTCCACCGATACCACAACGGTGTGGTGGATCCAAACGCCGACCAGCGTCTGGACCCCCACCTGGTGACTAAGGAGCGCCTGGGGTGCCAATCGTGTGGGCCTGGGCATTGGCCGGAAGCGCTGGCGGCTTGATTAGCAGGAGGAAGTTGAGGGAGTTGAGGTCCGAGTGAGGTTGGGAATGGGGTCGGGATTACGGGGCAGCTTCGGTAGAGCTGGTCGACAAACACGGCGGCACAACCGCGCGCCGGCTAGGGTGAGGGAATGAGGGCTGAGCGCGCCATACGGGGGTGGACGCGAGCTAATGGACCGGTCAATCAGAGTGAGCGTTGTGGCAATCGTGACGGCTTTGAGCGCGGTGGCGGCGCCTGGGAGTGTCGCTGCCCTCAGCGACATGCGACCGAGGGTGGTGGGTATGCGCTTGCTGGGGTGTCGTGCGCGGGATTGGTGTGGTGGATGGGCACCGAGCTTAGGTGGGGACACCACCTGCGGGGGCGGGCATACCAGCGCACGCCTGGCGCCGTCGGAGACACAAGCGCACGTCGGGCGCGGGTTCGGCAAGGATACGACTGCGACGACTGTGCGTCGCTGGGGGCAGCGACACTCCCAGGCACGCCCGCGTTCATGGGGGCCGTGCCGTGGGTGGTGGCGTTGATGACGTGGAAGTGCGTGAAGATGTGGACGGCCGTGAACGCGATGGCGGCGCCTGGGCGTTGCGGTCGCGTCTTAGTCGCGGCGGCCGCCGAGGAGGCCGGCTTGGTTGGCCCAGTACAGCAGCATGATCAGCGAGCTGGCGGCGGCGGCTAGGTAGGTCATGGCGGCTGCGTTGAGGACCTTGGCGACGCCGCGGTCTTCATCGGCACCGGCGGTGAGGCCGAGCTGGGGTAGCAAGGCCTTGGCGCGGTTGGACGCGTCAAACTCAACCGGCAAGGTGATGAAAGTGAATACGGTGCCTGCGCCAAACAGGGCAACGCCGACCCAAGCCAAAGTCAGACCCATGCCGCCAGCCTGGGCGCCGCCCATGAAGATCGCGGCTATGATAATCCAGGGGCCGATGAAGGACCCGATGTTGGCGATCGGCACCAGGATGCTGCGCATATTCAGCGGCAGGTAGGCATGGGCGTGCTGAATCGCGTGGCCCACCTCGTGCGCGGCCACTGCGGCAGCGGCGATGCTACGACCGTGATAAACCTTGGGGCTCAGGGCCAGAGTCTTGGTCATCGGGTTGTAGTGGTCGGACAAGAAACCCTGATGCTCGCGGATCGACACGTCATCAATGCCGGATTCACGTAGGATTTCAGCCGCCACCTGGGCGCCGGTACGGCCGCCACGGGTGGGGATCTTGCTGGCGCGATTGAAGCGCAGCTTGGTGAGCGCGCCAGCACCCAGCGATAGCAGTGCGCAGACACCAACTAATAGCCAGTAAATAGGATCGAACAGCATGGCAGGGCTCCTCCACAGTCACATCGACAGACGTCGATGCGCGCCACAGCTTGCCAAGCATAAGGCGCGCCAAAGCGAAATCGTGTCGCCATGACCGAATTCAAGCTGCGTACGCAGCACGGCTGGCTGTGTTTGCACGAAGCCATCTCAACTAAACTGGGCGCACTAAGCGAGAGCGAGCCGGATATCGACCTGCAGGCCCCCTTCAGGATGATTGCGCAGCTGGAGTTGCCCACCCATGCCGTCAACCAGACCGCGCACCAGGGCCAGACCAATACCGGTGCCCTTGGTGCGTCGCGTGAGCTCGCGTTCGCCACGAAAGAAGGGTTCGCAGATTCGTCGAAGTTGGGCCTCGGGCACGCCTGGCCCGTGATCGCGCACGCTGATCACTAGGGCCTGGCCCTCGCAGCGCGCCTGCAGTGCCACCACGGTACAATTGGCGCCAGCAGCAAACTTGCAGGCGTTATCAACTAGGTTGACCAAAACCTGCACCAAGGCGTCATGATCGCAGCGCACGGCGGGTAAATCTTCCGAGCAGGCGAGTTCTAGGCTGAAGCCTTTGCCTTCTACATGCGGCCGGCACACCCGCAGGGCTGCCTCTAGCAGTTCGCGCGGTTTGCCCACTTCCACCTGGTTGCGGTGCTCGCCGCGCTCAAGACGTGCGAGATCGAGCACGTTCTCTACCAGGCGCGACAAGCGCTCCCCCTCGGCCGTGATGACGTCTACATAGCGGCGCCGGGTTTCTGCGTCGGGCACCATGTCTTGCTGCAGCATTTCACCGTACATGCGGATCGAGGTCAGCGGGGTTTTGAGTTCGTGGGTGACGGCAGCCACAAAGTCACTGCGCCGACGGGCAAACATGAGCCGCGTGCTGACCATGCGCTGCACCGCAACCGCACCGAGTAGCACCACCAGCGCCACCAAGCCTGCGAGCGCCAGCATCGGCCCGCGCCCAGTGGGCACTTGGCCTGGAATTGGTTCGAGCCCCAGCTTGAGATGGATGTCGGCAAAGGGCGGGGCAAAGGTGTAGGCGAAGCGATAATCGCCAACCGGGTCGGGTTCGTCGCCCCAGGCCAGGTGAACGACTTCACGCAAGGGGTCGGCCGCCAATACCGAGGTGCTGAGGGCTGTAGTCAATGCGGGCAGGTCGATAGCAACCGCCTGGGTATAATTATTGTCGGCAATCGTAACCGCGCGCTCCAACAGCAAGGCGCCGTCTGCAACGATCCGCCCCTGCAGGGGCGCCACCTCTACCGCAACCGCGCTGGCCTCAATTTCTTGGTATAGAGCGCGGGCGGCCGGCGCAAAGCTGTCGTCATTGTTGTTTTGCAAGACCTGCTGCTGCACCACATTGTCTTCGGCCGGTTCAATATAATTGTACACGCTCTGCGACGCCACTTTCATCACCTTGCTGCTACGTCCGCCACGCGATGCCGCGCCTCGATTGAGATAGCCGTTCGATGAGATCGAACTCATCAGCAATGATTCCTTCTGTTGGTTAGGCAGCGACTCGTGCTGTATCTGTGCGATGTTCGCGGCGTCTGTGACGACCAGGCTGGCTAGGAGAGCCTGCTCTGCTTTCTCTGCTTGCTCTGCTGGATTGCCCCCTGCAAACCAGCCAGTTGCCCGCTTCAGAAAGTCGTACTCAGACGGATCAGCGGCAAAGCCGAGACTTTCGGCCAATTCGGCGTTATCAGGGATCAAAGGATTGCCGAGCGAGCCGTCTGGGTCGCGTTGCAGATAGCCCAACAGATAGGGTGCACGCGGTTCTGCCACCAAGGGCGACCGGCTCACGCCAACCGAGCCCGGTACCTGGGCCTCAGGAATCACGAAGTAACGGTAGTCAGCGAACGAGCGGCTGTCTTCGCTGCGCACCAAAACATCGAGCTCGCGTTCGAATTCGTCAAACAGGCGTTCGGCGAGCAGCTGATGGGCCAAGTCTTGCTCTTTGTCAATCGCGGTGAAACCACGCCACAGCAAGGCGGCCACGCCACCGAGCAGCAGCAGCACCATGCCCACCAATACCAGATTAAGCCGGCGCATCGCTGTTGTACCCCGCGCCGCCGATGCGATAGCCTTCGCCGCGCACGGTTTCGATCAGGTCTGCGCCCAGGTTACCGAGGCCGTCTTTGAGCTTACGCCGCAACTTAACCAAGTGCATGTCGACACAGCGGGTTTCCACGCCGGCGATGCGGGCGTAGCCCCATACCTCGGTGAGCAATTCGGTGCGCGGCACCACGCGGCCCGGGCTGCGTGCTAAGCAGGCCAACACAGCCACATCGCGACTGGTGAGTTCAGCCAGCTTATCGTTGCAGCTGGCGCACAGGCGTTCGCTATCAACGGCCACGGCGCCGGCCTGAAACCGCGCGCTGGTACCGGGCGCAGCTCTGCGCAGCAAGGCGGCGATACGGGCCAGCAGTTGCTGCACCGAAAAGGGCTTGGGGATGTAATCATCGGCGCCGCAGCGAAAGCCCTCGAGGATGTCGTCTTCGCCGCCCTTGGCAGTGAGCATGCAAATGGCGACCTGCGGCCGCGCGCTGCGGGCTTTGCGGCAAATGGTGAAGCCATCAACCCCCGGCAGCATCACGTCGAGCAACAAGAGGTCGTGGTCGCCGCTGGTGGCGGCAGCCAAACCGGCTTCGCCATCGGCCACCAGGGTCGGCTCATGGCCGGCAAAGCGCAGGGCGTCACCAAGCCCCAAACGGATCGGGTCTTCGTCCTCAACCACGAGAATGCGTCCACTCATGTTGGCAGCTTAGCATAGGCTTGTGGCTGGGTCAGTAAGGCTTTGGTAACGCGCCGTGGTGGTGCACTGCGTGGATAGTGGAGAGGGTCCTGGGTCCTGGTACGCGCCTGCGGCGCTTGGGTTGTGTGGGTTGTGGGGACAGCCGCTCTGCGAGGAGAACTGGTGTAAGCCTCATGCCTAAGCCTGCGGGCAGGCGTTCCGGGACCTATGACCCAGGACCCCTCAGCCCGATAAAGCCCGTTCCCAGGCTGCGTAGGCCTCATCATCGATGGCGCACAGAATCACCCGCTCTGGGAGTTCGTTGCTGGCGCACCAGCCCCAGATGCTCGCCACGCTGATTTGGGCGGCTTGATCGAGCGGGTAACCGTAAATGCCGCAGCTGATAGCGGGGAACGCCAGCGAGCGGCAGCCGGCCTGTGCGGCCAAAGCGCAACTGGCCTGATAGGCTGTAGCCAACACCTGCGCCTCACCACGGTCGCCGCCATACCAGATTGGCCCAACGGCGTGAATGCAGTGGCGGGCCTGTAGCTGAAATCCTGGCGTGATCCGGGCCTCGCCGCTTGGGCAACCGCCGAGTTGTTGGCAGGCCGCCAAGAGCTCCGGCCCGGCAGCACGGTGAATCGCCCCATCAACGCCAGCGCCACCAGATAAGCTGCTATTGGCCGCGGTGACGATGGCATCGACATCAAGTGCGGTGATGTCGCCCTGGTGCAGTTCAATGCGATCCATGGTTCAGCTATTCCAGGCGATCCACGCGGCGGTGTAAATGCGCGGGTCTACTATCACGCCCTCAGAACGGCGTGCGGTCAGAAAGCCATCGAAGCTGTCGCGGGTGACGTAGTGGACCAACACCGAGGGATCAATCTCCATCATCGACTGACTGCGACCCACGCGCTCCAGGCTGCGGGCGCGAAACCAGGTCACCATCTCATCGCATACGGCTGGGGCCGCAGGGCCGACAAACTCCTGGCGCCAACTTGAGGCCAGATAGCCGGTGCATGAGGCCAAGCGGCGGCGTGCGATCGCCATCAAATGGCTATCGCTGACGGGCTCGTCGTCGGCTGGCACCCAACCATTGGGCAGATCTAAAACGCGCGACTTGAGGGCTGGCTTGTGTTCTTCAACCAACACCAATTCATTGGCTTTGCTGGTGGCAATGATTGCGAGCGCCGAACCGTGCCCGCGGCTGGCGAATTCAGTGGAGCCGCGCCGCCGCATCGACAGCTGCCGACCTCGTACGAGGATCGTCGATTCTTCATGATCTCGTTGGCTCACGCTCATCGTGATATCTTCCGCAGCGGCACGTTCCAGGTCAAGCTGCGCAGCAGACCATATGCTGGCGCGCCCCACACTCCTGGCTTGCACCGGCAGTTCCAATACGCACCGTCTGCGCTCGTTTTTTGGGCGCCAACCTGCGTCCGCCACGAGGAGTTCCCATGGGCAGCTACACCATTTCTGTGATCCACGGCGACGGCATCGGCCCGGAAGTGTGCGCCGAAGGCGTGCGTTTGCTTGAGGCATTAGGCCAGCGCTATGGCCATAGCTTCAGCTTCACCGAGTACCTAGCTGGCGGCGCTGCCATCGATGCGACTGGTGACCCCCTGCCGCAAGCGACCATCGACGGTGTGAAGGCCTCAGACGCGCTGCTGTTTGGTGCCATTGGTGGCCCCAAGTGGGAAAACCTGCCGCAGGACAAGAAGCCTGAGGCCGGCCTGCTGCGCTTGCGCAAAGAACTTGGCGCCTTTGCCAACCTGCGCCCAGCTATCGTGTTTGATGAGTTGGTTGACGCATCCACCCTCAAGCCCGAGGTGGTGCGAGGCACCGACATCATGGTGGTGCGCGAGCTCACCGGTGGCCTGTACTTCGGCACCCCGCGCGGTGTTGAGGGCTCGGGCGCGAGCCGCAAGGGCTTCAACACCATGGTGTACGAAGCTAGCGAGATCGAACGCATCGCGCGCGTGGGCTTTGAAACCGCCATGCTGCGCAGCAAGAAGCTGTGCTCGGTGGACAAGGCCAATGTGCTCGACGTATCCCAGCTCTGGCGCGACGTGGTGATTGAAGTCAGTAAGGACTACCCCGAGGTCACCCTCAGCCACATGTACGTCGACAACTGCGCCATGCAGCTGATCCGCGATCCCAAGCAGTTTGACGTCATCGTAACCGGCAACATCTTCGGTGACATCTTATCGGACGAGGCGTCGCAGCTGACCGGCTCGATCGGCATGCTGGCCTCGGCCTCGGTTGGTGGCCCGGTGGGCTTCTTCGAGCCGATTCATGGCTCGGCGCCTGACATTGCGGGTCAGGGCAAGGCTAACCCCCTGGCCATGATCGGCTCGGTGGAAATGGCGCTGCGTTACGGCCTTAAGCTGGAAACCGAAGCCGATGCCGTGGCCGCTGCGGTCAAGAAGACCCTGGCCGACGGCCTACGCACCGGCGACATCATGCAGCCCGGCTGCACTCAGCTGGATACTCAGGCCATGGGCGCGGCCGTTATTGAGCGTTTGGGGTAAGATTGGGTCCTGGGTCCTGGTACGCGCCTGGCGGCGCTTGGATCCTCGGGACAGCCGTCCATTGAACGGATACCCTTGTGTTTGGCGGGGTATCGGGCCGCCCCGTGTCCAAGCCTGCCTGCAGGCGTCCCAGGACCCAGGACCCAAGTCCTGGTCCTCCCAACACACCCCGAGGCCCAGGGCCGCGAGTGGCTTGCCCCGTGCGGGCACTGTCGTTACAAGCCTGTCATGGTTATCTCTCGTATTGCCCTCGCCATCCCTGTCTGTGCCGGTTTGTTCCTGGCCGGTTGCGGTGGTAGCGACCAATCCCGCGAAATCGCCTACCGCGACGTCCACATCGCTGAGCTCGAGACCCAGGTGTCTGATCTCAACGGTGAATTGGCCGGTGCGCGGTCGCGCTTGGCCGATATGGAGAACCAACCCGCTCCCG
The DNA here is from genome assembly GCA_027859175.1 of Planctomycetota bacterium. Classification (GTDB taxonomy): domain Bacteria; phylum Planctomycetota; class UBA11346; order UBA11346; family UBA11346; genus GH22. The sequence goes on from JAQIBG010000430.1 coordinate 11,853, forward strand.
CGGCCGACCCGTCTGACAGCGCTCGTGACGCCCTTAAGGGCTCTGGTGCCGATGTTGAATGGCGCAACGGCGAGCTCGTTATCACCCTGACCAACGAGATCCTGTTCGCGTCGGGCTCGGCAACCCTCACCGGTGGCGCCAAGAAGAGCCTGAGCCAGGTGGCTGGGCTGATTCGCGACCAATACGGTGGCAACTTCGTGCGGGTTGAGGGCCATACCGACAACCAGCCGATTCGCCGCACCAAGAACAAGTGGGAAGACAACTGGCATCTGGCCGGTGCTCGCTCCCGCGCGGTGCTGCACTATCTGGCCGACCAGGGCGGGATTGGGCGTGAACAGCTGTCTTTCGCTGGCTATGCCGACACCCAGCCACGCGATAGCAATGGCACCAAAACAGGCCGTTCGCAGAACCGCCGCGTTGGCATCGTGGTTCTGCCCCAGCGCTAAGCGCAGCTTCGCAGGTCTACCATCACCGGCAGCGTCGCCCTTGGGCGGCGCTGCTTGCGTTTGGCCTCGAGCGAGATCGGTCTAGAGTCATGGGTATGGATGGAGCCAGCACGGGCTGCGACACGCCAAGCGCGGATCGCACGCCCCCGAAACCCTGTTGTACCCCCCAAGCCGAGCGCGCCCCCCAGGGCTGCGAGACGCCTGCCATGACCGGAGCTGAGGCGGCTCCTGACGGTGGCTATGTATCTCCCCTGGCGCCAGCGGTAACGGAACTGGCGCGGGTTAGCACCGGCTCAACCGACGACATGGTCCAGGTTCCTGGCGGCAGTTTTCAGATGGGCACCGACCGTGACGAAGGCGGCTTTCCTGATGACGGCGAAGGCCCTGCCCGGGCGGTGATCCTGGCCCCGTTCTGGATCGACCGCTACTCGGTCACCAAGCGCCAGTTCAGCCGCTTCGTCAAGGCCACTGGATACGTCACCGAGGCCGAACGCTTTGGCTGGAGCTTTGTGTTTCACAACCAACTCCACGGCAAGCTGCGCGCTAACGCCAAGCAGGCTGTGCAGGGCATCGAATGGTGGTGGCGCGTCGACGGCTGTGACTGGGCCCACCCCGAAGGCCCCGGCTCCAGGCTCAAGGGTCGGCTTGAGCATCCAGTTACCCATGTGTCTTGGCACGACGCCCAGGCCTATGCTGCTTGGGCTGGCAAGCGTCTGCCGACCGAGGCCGAGTGGGAATGCGCCGCACGCGGTGGCCGCGAATCGCTGATCTATCCTTGGGGCATGGAACTCGAAGAGAGCGGAGCATTTCACTGCAATACTTGGCAGGGAGATTTCCCGCATACCGATAGCGCTGCCGACGGCTTCGCCGGCACCTGTCCGGTTGATGCCTACGTGCCAAACGACTTCGGCGTGTCGAACGTGATGGGCAACGTATGGGAGTGGACCAACGATTGGTGGTCAAACGATTGGCACCTGACCGGCTCGCGCGACAATCCAATCGGCCCGGAACAAGGCAGTGCCAAAGTGGTTAAGGGTGGCAGCTTCTTGTGCCATATTTCCTACTGCAATCGCTACCGCTGCGCGGCTCGAACGCAGAACACTACTGACAGCGCAACCTGCCACACGGGCTTTCGCTGCGTGCGGGATGTGGGTCCTTGGACGCCTGCAAGCAGGCTTGGACACGGGGCGGCTGCCCCGATACCCCGCCCGACACAGCGTTAACTGGCTGTCCCTAGGATCCAAGCGCCGCCAGGCGCGTACCAGGATCCAGGACCCAATAATTTACGGCAAAATACCAACCGCAGTGGTCAAGTTGCGAACGTCGTTATCGAGCAGTTCGCCTTGGATGCCCACCCAGGGATCGGCATCGTAAAACGGATCGTTGATGCCAGCGGTGATGCTAACGCGGCGCCACAGGCGGTAGTCGACCGTAAACCGGGTTAGAATAGCGTCATCACCCGCTTCATAGCGTCGGTCATCGGGCTCGTAATCGTTGTGACGCATGCGCGCCATGAAGCCGGTGCTGAGATTGTCGAGGATTTGATAATCAACCCGGCCACCCAAGGCGCTCTCGATCAAGCCCCCCTGCACGCTCAGGCGGTAGGCCTGAATGCTGTCGGCGGCAAAGAAGCGATAGCCAATCACGAAGTGGAGATCGACATTGAACTTCTCGGGGTCTTCGTCGGCCGCCTCGCGATCTTCGGGCGCGACGCGATAGCCAACACCGGCCTCGTAAAACTTCCACGGGCGGGGCTCGATGCGCACATAGGCGGTGCCGGTGCCCGAGCCGTCATCAATATCAAATCCGCCCCGCAGACCGGTATAAAAGCGCAGGTCAGAAAAGCCCGAGGTGAAGGGCTCGACTTCATCGAGCCGTTGCTCGAAGGAGTCGACCGCGGTCACGGCTTTGTCGTGGAGGGTGTCTTCAAACACCAAGCGCCCGAGCGTACCTTCACCGGCCGCAACCTGACCGGTGATCTTAGACATGTCTTCACCGATTTTATCCAACTTCGGCGAGAAGCTGGCGAAGTTGCTAAGCATGGTCTGAATCGCCTCGCGATTCTCCTTGAGGATCAGCTTCAGCTCGTCGGTGGCGTCGCGGGCGTTGCCTACCGCAGCTGGCAGGGCTTGTACCGCGGCGCGAATGTCGGCGCGGTTTTCAGCGACCACACCTTGGATCTCGGCACTCATCAGCGAGAAGTTGCCAATCGCGGCATTCACGCCGGTGCGATTCTCGGCGACGAAGGTTTTGATCTCGTCAGACATGTCGGCGATGTTGGTGACAGCGCGGCCCACTTCCTGACGGTTGTCGGCCACGGTGCCGCGGATCTCTTCAGCCATCGCGGCCACATTGGTGACCGCCGCTGGCATTGCCGCAATGGCCTGCTTCAGCGCTGCACGGTTTTCGCTGACCAGATCGGAAATCTGCTCAAGCGCCTCGTTGATCGACACCGGCGCTTCGCCGACAATCGGTTCGATATTATCTTGGGCGATCGGCGTACCGCCGCCGCTATTGAGGATGTCCAGAGTGCTACCGCCAAGCAGGCCTTGGCTGATGCGGAACCGCGTGCCCGGCCCGATTAAGACGGCCGGTTGATCTTCGGGGTCCACAACGAAGCCAACCGCCACGCTTGGGACACCGTCATCAAGGCGCGGTTCTACTTGGCGTACGGTGCCAACACGTACCCCGTTATACGTTACGGCCGCGCCGCCATCGATACCCTGGACGCGTGGGAAGCGCACCCAATAGGCAGAGTCACCCTTGCCAATATCACCCACAAACAGGGTAAACCAGAGCGCTAGCCCCAGGCCGATGAAGAACAACAGACCGACTTTGATCTCAGTCGACATCAGAGTTTCCAATCGGGCAGGAATGGCATGAAACGAGGGTCACGTGGTAAAGGCCTCCGTCAACGGGCCGGTGGTGCTGCCGCTGAGCAGTTGTTGCAGCACCGGGTGCTGTGATTGACGGATCTCGTCAGGCGGGGCGCAGGCGATGATGCGCCCCTTGTACAGCATCGCGATCCGATCGGCGATGGTGAAAGCCGCATCAAGGTCGTGGGTAATGACCAAAGACGTGACACCCAGGCGACCCTGTAATTCAAGCGTCAGTTCATTGACGCCAGACACGGTCACGGGATCGAGCCCGGTGGTTGGTTCGTCGTAGAGCAGCAAGGCCGGCTCACGGATAATGGCGCGTGCCAGGCCAACACGCTTCTGCATGCCGCCTGACAGATCTGACGGCGATAGATGGAGGATCTCTTCGGCCGGCAGAAATACGCGGTGCAAGGCTTCGATTACGCGTGGACGAACTTCGGATCGACTCAGCCGTTCGACCTCAAGCAAGGGCAGACCAACGTTATCTTCAACCGTTAGGCTCCCGAGCAGGGCCGCGTGCTGGAACACCACCCCCATATCGCGGCGGTAGGCATCCCAGGTTCGCCGGTTCATGTCGGCCAGATCATACGGGCCAACCTGGATATGGCCCTCGTCGAGACGGAGGCTGCCGGTCAGGTGCTTCATCAGCGTTGACTTGCCCGAGCCCGATAGGCCGAGAATGGTCACCGTCTCGCCGCGATACACGTCGAGGTCGATGCCGCGCAGGATATGGCGTGGGCCAAAGCGCTTGTGCAGCGCGCGAATCCGGATGAACAGTTCGCGGTCAGCCGGGACCTCCGGCATCGTGACCGCTTGTTCCATCGCTTCGTCGCTCCACTCCTCACTCATCACATCATCCCCCACCAAAGTGGCGGACGACCGCAGTGAGTACCAAGTCAGCAACCAACACAAAAATAACGCACAGCCGCACCGTGGTGGTGGTCACGCGACCCACGCCTTCGGCGCCGCCGCTGGCCGACAGCCCCTGCTTGCAGGCAATGGCGCCGATCAAGAAACCAAACACTGCCGACTTGGCGAGGCCGCTAAAGAAGTCATTGAGGGTCAAGAATTCCTTGGCGCTGGCCTGGAACATATCGAACGGAACTTCAAACAGACTGTTGGCCACCATCGCAGCACCGGCCATGCCCACTGCATCAGCAATCGCCGTGAGCAAGGGCAGCACAATCACCAGCGCAACAATTCTTGGCAGCACCAGATAGCGCACCGGATCGATCGACATAACCCGCAGGGCCTCGACCTCTTCGTTGACCTTCATCGTTCCGATCTCGGCTGCCATGGCCGAACCAACCCGCGCAAGGATGATGAC
>JAQIBG010000485.1 GCA_027859175.1 Planctomycetota bacterium
GCCCCGCACCCCAACCCGCGACGCCGCACCGAGCAGCCAAATCCCCCTGCTGGCCATTGGTGCCACCCGCAACATCGGCGATTACGAGGTCATCGGCCAGATCGGTCAAGGCGCCTCAAGCCGCGTCTACCAAGGCAAGCACATGCGCACCGGCGACATCGTCGCCATCAAACTGTTACACCTGTCATCCACCGAGGCCAAGGCCCGCAAACGCTTCGCCAGCGAAGCCGCGATGATGTCCACGCTGCGCCACCCCAACATCCTCAACCTGATCGAAGTTGGCCGCGTTGCCGATACCGATTTCCTGGTCATGGAATACGCTGGCGGCGGCGATGCCATCGGCCTGGTGCGCGAGCATGGCGGCAAACTGACTGAGGCGCACGCGACACGCCTGATCCTGCAATGCGCCGAGGCCCTGGTTGCCGTGCACGCCGCTGGCGTTGCCCACCGTGACATCAAGCCCTCGAACATCTTCTTGAGCAAAGCCGGCGATGCGAAACTTGGCGACTTTGGCCTCGCTCTCGATCGGCATCGCGATGCCCAACTGACCGCCGACGGCATGACCGTGGGTACACCGGCCTACATGGCGCCAGAGCAGATTCGCGGCAACCGCGATGAGGCCCAGCTGTCAGACATCTACGGCCTTGGCGCGACCTGGTTCCACCTTCTGTGCGGCCGCCCCCCCTTCGACGAAGCCACCGCCTACGCGACCTTCCTCGCGGTGGAGCGCAACCCCGTGCCCGACCCGCGCACGCTCGACATTTCCATCAGCGAGGACTGCTGGATCGCTCTCCAGCTGATGATGAAGAAAAAGCACACCGAACGCCCGCAGAGCGTTGGCGAAGTGGTTGCCCTACTGCACAGCATCCCGCACTAGCAGGCAAACTGCCTGCCGGGGGTTGAAGGGGGACGCAGACCCCCTGGGTAAAGAGTCGCCTCAACAAAACCTTGGAAAATTGCGACCGCAGGGAGCCCAAGGTTTTATTGAGGCCAGCAGGCAAACCGCCTGCTGGGGGTTGAAGGGGACGCAGACCCCCTGGGTAAAGAGTCGCCTCAACTACACCCCCCAGCGGGCACGCGCCGCCGCCATTGGCTCGGTGGCACCGCTGTGCCACGCATAATGGCCGCGCTGGTGCGAACCAAACCACCGCTCATCGCAGGGATCGCTCGCCGGTTGCCACCGCACATCACAGGTCACGCGGCTGGCATCAGTATCCTGGGTCGTGCTCATGTGGACCATGTCCATGCCAAACACCAGCACATCGCCGGCACGGTAGTCCGCACTCAGCCAGCGTGTGCCGCTCATTGATTGCAGTTCCTCAGGATCATCGCTGAACCATCCGCTGACCCGGTCACGGTCGACATCCATCTGGCCGTAGGTAGCGCGTAGGCGCTGCAAGGACGCACAGCGATGCGATTGCTCAAGTAGCGCCAAGCCACCCATCTGCATCGGCGTATCGCCCAGCGAAATCCAACTCGTGGTCAGGCGCTCGCTGCCACGCCCCATGTACACCCGATCGACATGCGCGCCGGTGCAACCGCCGCGCTCCATAATACGCAGCCACTTGTAATCGGTGGTGATCACGGGACATGCAAACAAGGCGGCAAACCAATGACGCAGCTGCTCCGATTCCAACACGGCCAGCACGGTGGGGTCATGAGTAATGGCGGTGTTGCCCATCACCTGCGCGTTATCGGCTGCAAACGCAAGCACCCGCTCACGCGCCGCCAGTACTGCCGAGCGGTCGAGCACACCGCGTAGCAACAGATAGCCGTCGTCGGCTAAACGCTGACGCAACTGAGCCGGCTCGGCTTGCGGACCGCTATCCTTGAGGGTTCCGATCGCCGCGCGTGCCATCAGGCGCTGGCCAATCTGAATCATTTGCATGCTGCCTCCTCCATCGATCTGCGTCATATGATCATGACCTTCCAGAGCGATAGGCCTCAGTATGCCGCACTTATCAATCCTTCCATGCACCCAGTGCCAAGCACACTGGACAAAATGATCACCCACCTGCCGGTCTATCAAGACCCCAGCCCCCAGCAGCGCGAACTCGGACTCTGGGTCGCTGGGGCCGGCGCACAGCACAAGGCAACGGGGCAAGACGTCCGGCAGCGCCAACTCAGCTGCCATGCCGTGGTGCTGGTTGAACAGGGTCAGGGTTGGTTTGCCGAAAACGGCTCAGACGAGCAGGCTGTGCGCGCGCCCGCCCTGCTGTGGCTGTGGTCGGATCACAGTCACTGCTACCGCGCCGAACCCGCCTGGGACGAACGTTGGCTCCTGTTTGACGGCCCGCTGGTCAAGCAACTTCGGGCCCAGCGCGGCCCATCCGCCCTCAATCATGCTGACCCAGCCACCCTACGTTGCTTTGAGCGGTGTTGGCAGGCAGCCCACGACGCCAACTCACTGAGCCCGGCGCTGGCCGCAGCAGAATGCCACGCCCTGCTGCTGCGCAGTGCGCAAGCGGTCATACCCGATCGTGACCCCACCGTCAGCCAGGCACTCGATCTTCTCGCAAGCGGCCAACGCCCTGCCGCCATCGCCAGCGCGCTTGGGCTACCGTATAGCACCCTGCGCCGGCGCATCCGCCAGGCCACTGGCCGCTCGCTGCGCGATCACGCCATCGATGCACGCTTACAGCAGGCGCGCTGCCTCCTCGCCACCACTGAAGACGCGGTCAGCGCCATCGCCGAACGCTGCGGCTTTGACGACCCCTACTACTTCGCGCGCCTGTTCCGCCGCAAGACCGGCCTCAGCCCCAGCGGGTTCCGACGCAGCGGCACGCTGTGAGTGCAGCCTTGACCTGAGCCGATTTGGCCAAACAACGGTGACGGAAACCTCGTATACCCAACAGGTTTCCTTGGAGAGCCCGATGACCCTGCCCAGCACGCTTGGCGGTTTAGACCGCGAACGCTTCGCCCACCTTGGTGTCCGCGACGAGGTGCGCCGCAATCTGATGCGCAAAATCGCCGCCGGCGAGGAGCTGTTCCCCGGCATTGTCGGGTATGAAGACACCGTCGTGCCGCAGGTGGTTAACGCCCTGATGGCGCGCCACGACCTGATTCTGCTCGGCCTGCGCGGCCAGGCCAAAACCCGGCTGTCGCGCATGCTGGTGTCGCTGCTCGACGAGTGGACGCCGATGGTGGCCGGCAGCCAATTGCGCGAACACCCACTGGCCCCGGTGACCGAAGCGATCAAACGCCAAGTTGAGCAACAGGGCGATGCCACCCCCCTGCAATGGCTCCACCGCGACCAACGCTACGGCGAAAAGCTTGCCACACCCGACGTCACCGTGGCCGACTTGATCGGCGACGTCGACCCGCTGAAAGCGGCCCATCGCAAGCTCGACCTGTCCGACGAAGAGGTGATCCATTTCGGCATCGTCCCGCGCTCCAATCGCGGCATCTTCTGCGTCAATGAGATCCCCGACTTGGCGCCGCGCATTCAGGTTGCCCTGCTGAATCTGCTCGAAGAGCAAGACATCCAAATTCGCGGCTTCCCGCTGCGCATCCCGCTTGATGTGGTGATGGTGTTCACGGCCAATCCGGAAGACTATACCAACCGCGGTTCGATCATCACGCCCCTCAAAGACCGCATCGCCTCGCAAATCACCACGCACTACCCGCGCAGCCTGGCCGACTCGAAGCTAATCACCATGAGCGAAGCCTGGACCGAGCGCAATACGCCAAAGGTTCAATGCCCCAGTTTCATCGACGACATCGTTGAAGAGATCGCATTCCGTGGCCGTGAGTCTGAATTCATCGACCAGAAGTCGGGCGTGTCGGCGCGCCTCACCATCGCGGCGCGCGAATTGCTGCACAGCCAAGTGGAAGTGCGCGCCCTGCGTCACCCCAAAGACCCGGTCGCACCGCGCATCATCGACCTGCAGCGCATCGCGCCCGGCATCACCGGCAAAGTTGAGCTGGTGTATGAAGGCGAGCAGGAAGGCGCCGCGCGTGTGGCCCATCATCTGCTCGGCGAATCCTGCCAAACCGTGTTCGATCGCCTGTTCCCGATGGCGATCGAAGGCGACGACCCGAGCCCGGCAGATGACACCTACAAGCCGATCCTCGATTGGTTCGCCAGGGGCGCCACGCTCGACATCACCGACGCCAACGCCTTCACCGACTACGCCGCCACCCTCGATGCCGTCCCTGGGCTTGGCGCCATCGTCAGCGCCAGCCTGGGCGAACTCAATCCCGCCGAGCGCGCCTGCGCGATGGAGCTCGTGATCGAAGGCCTGCATCAGCATAATTTATTATCGAAGCAGGATCTCGACACCGGCGCCAGCTATGGCGACATGCTGCGCTCGATGATGGGGTCGTTGTGATTGGGGTCGTTGGTAGAGGGTTCCTGGTTCCTGGTTCCTGGTTCATAGTACGGCCTGCGGCCGTTGGT
>JAQIBG010000201.1 GCA_027859175.1 Planctomycetota bacterium
GAAAGCGACCGGGCCCAAGTGGCCGGCTTTGTCATGCGCCGCTGCTGCCCGAAGCCGTCTAACTTCCGCAGTGAAGAGAGCCTGTCGGCCTTCCTTGACCGCTCCGGTGTAGTGGGCATTGAAGAAGTCGACACCCGCGCCATCACCCGCCGCTTGCGCGTCGACGGCGCGATGCCGGCCGTGATCAGTTCGGAAGACCACAGCGACGAGACTTTGGTCAAAATGGCCAAAGAAGCGCCTTCGATGGCTGGCCAAGATCTTGCCTCCGACGCCGGCAGCCAAGAGATCTATCAGTGGACCGAAGCCGTCAGCGCCAGCGCGTTTGGCCGCGAGCCCGACTGGGACGTACCGGCCGGCGAGCCCCACGTGGTTGCGATCGATTTTGGCGTGAAGCGCAACATTCTGCGCCTGCTGCGCTCGTGCGGCTTCAAGGTCACGGTGGTTCCGGCGCGCACCAGCGCTGAGGATATCCTGGCCCTGAACCCCGACGGGATCTTTGCCTCGAACGGCCCCGGCGACCCCGCAGCCGTTGTTGGCGCTGCCGCCACCATGAAAACCCTGATCGACACCGGCAAGCCAGTGTTCGGTATCTGCCTGGGCCATCAGATCATCGCCCTCGCCCTGGGTGCCAAGAGCTTCAAGCTCAAGTTTGGCCATCGCGGCGTCAACCACCCGATTCAGCGCCTGAGCACTGGCGCGGTCGAAATCGCCAGCCACAACCACGGCTTTGCGGTCGATCTCGACAGCCTGCCCGACACGGTTGAACTGACCCACCTCAACTTAAACGACAAGACCTGCGCCGGCATCGCCCACAAGCACCTGCCGGTGTTTAGCGTCCAATACCACCCCGAGGCCTGCCCCGGTCCGTCTGACCCGCTGTACCTGTTCCGCCTATTCAGCGAGAACATTGCACAAACGGTGTGATGGCCCAGGGCCCTGCGCCCGGCAGTCTCCAAACCAACGCCAGACCAAGCAGTCAAAAGGAAACGATCCATGGCCGACGTGATGATCTTGATGGGTTCCGACTCCGACCTCCCCGTTGTTGAGAAGGCCTACCAGCGCCTGACCGACCTGGGCGTGGCGTGCGAGATGCACGTTGCCAGCGCCCACCGCACCCCAGCCAAGGTCCACGAACTGGTTGCCGGTACCGACGCCAAGGTCTTCATCTGCGGCGCCGGTGGCGCCGCGCACTTGGCCGGTGCCGTAGCCGCTGCCACCACCAAGCCGGTGATCGGCATTCCGCTGGCCGCTGGCGCCCTCGGTGGCGTCGACGCCCTCTACAGCACCGTCAACATGCCCCCTGGCATGCCGGTGGCCACGGTCAGCGTTGGTGCCTGGGGCGCCGAGAACGCGGCCCTGCTGGCGCTGCAGATTCTTGCCGTGGGCAACGAAGCCTTGGCCGAAAAGATGATCGAGATCCGCAACGGTCAGCGCGACAAGGTCCTCAGCAAAGACGACGACCTGCAACAGCGTCTTCAGGGCACTCCCGCTCAGTGAGCTGATGATGACGAGCGCGGTCGACGATCTGAGTCCAGTCAGCTGGGTTGGTGACATCGATCGCGCCACCGTGCGCATTCTCGACCAAACCCGCCTCCCCGAGGCGATCTGCTACCGCGATACCGACACCATCGGTGCCCTGCGCGATGCGATTCTCGACCTCGCGGTACGCGGTGCACCGGCCATCGGCATTGCCGCGGCCTACGGCATCGCGATGGAAGCCGGGCGGGTTGCCTTTGCGATTGCGCCGGCCAGCCCCAGCGAGGCCCTCGAAGCCGCTCTCAACGACGCCGACCACCAGTTGCGCAGCAGCCGCCCCACCGCGGTCAACCTGATGTGGGCACTCAACCGCCTGCAAGACTGCTTCGATCGGCACAGCGGGCTTCTGAGTGCGCGCGAGATGGCGGCACGCCTGTTGATGGAGGCGCGCCGGATCCATCGCGAAGACCGCGAACTGTGCCAGCGCATTGCCGCGGCCGGGGCCGCCTTGCTGCCAGCCAGCGGCGGCGTGTACACCCACTGCAATACCGGCTGCCTAGCCACAGGCGGCTGGGGCACCGCCATCGCCTGCCTACGCCAGGCCCACGCCAACGGCGCCAGCTTCCATATCTTTGCCGGTGAAACGCGCCCGCTGCTGCAGGGCGCACGCCTCACCGCCTGGGAACTGCAACAACTCGGCCTGCCGGTATCACTGTGTACTGATTCGATGGCGGGCCACCTGATGCAGCAGGGCAAGGTCAACGCCGTGATTGTGGGCGCCGACCGCATCACCGCACGTGGCGACACCGCCAATAAAATCGGCACCTACGGGCTCGCGGTGTTGGCCAAGCATCACGGCATCCCGTTCTACGTGGCCGCCCCCTACAGCACCTTCGACCTCAGCCTCACCGACGGCGCAGCGATCCCGATTGAACAGCGCGACCCCGATGAGGTGAGACGTCCACGCGGTGCGGTGTTCGCACCGGCTGACATCCCGGTTGAAAACCCGGCCTTCGATGTGACCCCTGGTGAATTGATCACCGCGATCATCACCGAACGCGGCGTGGTCAGCCCCGTTTGTGAGGCCAGCGTGCGGCGCCTGATGACCGACAGCAGCAGCGAACCCGCCGTTTAGCGGGCCGAATCAGCCGTTATAGGCGTGATAAGCGATGAACACCTCGCGGTTGCGGCGCCGGGTGAAAATCGCAAAACCGACACCGGCAAATACCAACCACAGCACGCCACCGGCAACCTGACCGATCATGCAGTAGCGCATGATCGGGTCTTCGGGCGCAACGCCCTGGAGCAGATTGGTGGTGGCATAGACACAACTGAGCCCCTGCACCGCGATCGTGGCAATCGCGTACCAGGGGAAGGCGTTTCGTGCCCACATCCGCACCCGTAGCAGGCCAACACCCAAAATCAGGAGGGCGATGCTCAGAATCGGAATCGCCACCTGAATGCCGTACACATACGCTGGATGGTAGCCCATCTGGGCGAAGATCCGCATTTGGTCAGGGCGATTGACAAACAAAAAGGGAATGAAGAGAACATTGAAGCCACCCAGCACCACGCCAAGCGCACCAAATACGGTGGCCGAACGCGGCCGTTGCTCGCCGCGTATTCCCGACTCGCGATGCCGGTCGCGATCAAAATAGCCGTCGGTGCGGGGCGCGGCATAGGGGTTGTTCACTGTGGCTTCCATTGAGTTCGTCTCTGCAGGCTCAGGCCCACAGGATTAGTATGACAACACTGTTTTAAAGCACAAGGGCCAGGCGAGCCGACTCGGGTCAGAAACGGTAGGCGGTGGAAAAGGTCAGCGACAGGATCAGATACTCCAAAGACGCCAACTGCTGGTCGTCACCGATCAGGTCTTCAACCAGGATATCACGATCCTCACCCCAGCTCACCCGGCCACCCAGCACCGTCGATACCGCATCGGTACTGCGCGAGGCGCCGAGGCTCAACGACCAGAGATCCACATCACGAAACGCATTCTCACCTGAACTCGAATCGGTTGGCGACCGGTTATAGCTCATGCCGCCGTGCAGGGCATAGCGTTCGTTGAGATGAAAACGCCCGCCCAAGGAGGCGATATAGGTTGCCTGCGAGTTCGAGGTGGCTGCTGGTATGGCCTCATTGACGGTGGTCACATTGCCTGATCCCGTTTCGCGCACTGTTAGCACCAAGTCACTGTCATACTCAAACAGGCTATAGCTGCCCGGGTCACCAAACACCAGGAGGTCCGACTCGAACTCCCAGCTTTCGGCCACATAGGCGGCCCCGATCCCCACCGACCACGGCTGCTTCACTTCAACGTCAAAGTCGTTGGCGCGCAGGCGACCATCAGCGATCACCGCCTGCGTACTGAAGAACAGATCGAACTTTGCGTCACCATCGCCGGCGATTTGCCAACTTGGCGTATTTGCCATCAGCCCAAAACGCCAATGCTCAGTGGGTCGATACTGCACACCGAGCCCGGCGCTGGCCTGCCACACCGACAAATCGAGCGATGAATTACTCGACTGGCTGAATACCGGCGCGCGGTCGGCATCCAGCACCCGCTGAGAGCCGTTCGCCAATACCTCGTAGCTCGAATACTGGACCCGCAGGTTGGCGCCAAAGCTCCAGTGCTCGTTCCACTGCACGCCCAAAGCAACAGTTGGCACCAGGCCGGTGACCTCGGATGAATTATCAAAACTCACCGTGCGGGATAAGCCACCGCCCTCATCCACCTCCACATCCAACGACACCTTCTGATTCCAACTCTCAGTGGTCACCAGGGCCAAGCCCAACACCCACGGCCGCCCCTCCTCCGGCTCCACCAAGGGAAAGCTGTTGCCAACGAACACGGGGTACATGCCGAGTGCGCTCGACGGCGTTGAGGATGAGTCGCCACTGACCTCCATGTCAACGCGCTCAAACAGCGAGGCATTGCCGCTCAAGGTCGTGCGATGTTCGTGCGCCAGACCAGCCGGATTAAACCACGCTGCTTCGGGGCCGAAACCGCGAGCAATAACCGCTCCCTCTTCTACCGCCCCGAAGTGCCCGGTTGCGAGGCGCGAATAATTGCCCGGCGCCGAGGTTGGTGGCTCGAGGATGGGATCTGCGCTCCACAGGGGGAGTGGCAGCAACAGACATAGCGGGAGCAGGCGCATCACCAAAGCAGCATGGGCCGCAATGCCACGCCTGCCACCACTGCCATGATTCAGAAGCGATTCTGAATCACCACCTCGTCGAGACTCAGTTGCCCCGGCCGATCCCAAGCCGGCTTGGTCGCCTTGCCCACCACCACGAACATCGCGATCACGTGGTCCTCGGGCAGGTTGATCAACTTGCCAACGGCGTCGAAGTCAAAACCGTCCATCGGGCAGCTATCGTAGCCCATGGCCTTGGCCGCGAGCATCAGTGTTTGCGCGGCGATGCCACACGAGCGCATGCACTCATCGCGCTGGACGCGTTCGTTGCCCTGGTAATAGCCACCGATCGCCGGCACCAAGATCTGCTGCACCTCGGCCGGCGCATCACGCCAGTAGCGCGCGGGCTCACGATCCCAAGCCTGGCTGTCAGCGCACAGCACAAATAGGGCCGAGGCGTCGGTGACTTGAGCCTGGTCCCAGGCCACAGCGCGGATCTCAGCGCGCAGGGCCGGATCGCTCACCTGCACAAAGCGCCAGTGTTGAATGTTGAATGCCGTGGGCGAGAGAATCGCCAATTCGAGCAATTGCCGAAACTCAGCCTCACTCATCTGGTGGTCCGGGTCGTAGTGCTTGGCTGAACGACGAGCGCGAATCGCGTCGAGGGTATCCATGCTGGCTCCTTACAGGGCGGGTGGTGACGCGATCGTGGCGCCCGTCATCCCCCCCGGCAACCATGAATGAGACACCCCAGCATGGCGCAGGGTAATTCTATCAGGGCACCGCCACTTCCGGGCAGTAGCATGCGCCATTCGCCCGCCACGCACTTTACCCGGCGGCGCGTCACGAGGACCTCCATGTACAGTCTCCTACGCACCTGCGCCCTTGCAGGCTGCCTGCTTGCAAGCGCTCTGCCCCTGACCGCCGGCGATGATGACGGTGAACAGGGCATCCTCCCAGCGCCCGATGGCGAACACGCCCCAGATGCAGAGAAGCCGAAAAAGCATAAAGACGGCGACAAAGCCAAGAAGGACAAGGAGAAGAAGGACAAAGGGAAAAAGGACGACAACTCTGAGAAGCTCAAAGGCCATCTCGACGCCGACCTCAGCGTCGTGATCCGCATCCCAGGCCAAGACGGCGCCGACGACACCGAACGCACCGTGACCATCAAGGCCGGTTCCGTCATTGAGTGCCGCGCTGATGAACACGGCACCGCGCTCAATCTCAAGTCCAGCCAGCCCAAGCCCGAACGCCCGGCAAAGCCGGCCCCGAAGCGTAAGGACAAGGACGAAGACGGCGGCATGGACGCACCTGATGTCGACCCGATGCCGGCCGAATAGAGCGTAAGCCACTCGCACCGGCAAACGCCACCTCATGACCCCCGCCCTTTGGCGGGGGTCATGTGTTGTCAGAGCGAAGCGATAAGCATGCTCTTATCCATGAGCCAGCAGATCCGCGTCATCGTCAGCCATCACCAGCAATCCGAACTGCGGGCCTGGCTGACCATGACGGTCACTGAACGCGCCGACGGCAACATCGGTCATGACGTTGACATCGCCCGCGCGATCCGCGCCACCGGCAGCGGGCTCGAACTCCCGGCCAGCCACCTCCAGGTCCTGCGCAGCGAAATCGCGGCCGGCATCCTCACGGCCGCCAAGCAGGCGCGCAAACACTCGCAAGCCGGCTGGAACATCACCCTCGACCGCATCGGCGGCGAAGATGGCGATGCCGTCACCCTAAGCAGTTTGCCGTCGATTGGCTTCGCCGTGGCCGCCACCCTTGCCGTGCTCCACGGCACCGGCGCCGAAGACCTTGAGCGCGAACCACACGGCGGCCATGGCTGGAACTTGACCGAAATCGAAGCCACCAGCTTCTGAACTCAGCTCCAGTTACAGCCCTGCTGGCTGAACGACAAACCGGTGGTCAGATGCGCCTGCATGATGCCGGTTATGCTGTTGATGATCCGCAGCGGTGAATCGCCGTCTTGGCCAATAATATAACTGTCTGGCGGCAAATCGGTGACGGTGGGGCTAGCGGCGTGCAAGGCGTCAACCAATTCGGTATGCGCCACCGCGATATCAAGATCGCAATATTCGACCGACTCACCGCGAATCGCCGCTGCCACCTTATCGATCAAGCCAGCCCGCAGGGCGTCGCCACGCAGGCCAGTGAAGTGCTCGACATGACCAGCATCGGTAGCCAACCAACCGCAGTCTTCGTCACCACCCCAATGCCATTCGGCTACGCCGGCGCTGCCCTGGATGCGGATGGTTGGGCCCTCGTTGCGCATGCAGCAATGACTCGCCGCAAAGCTGAACGCCACCCCCTCAGGGCTGGTCGCGCCCACCCACATGGTGTCAGGACTTTCGATTTCGTTAGCGCGATACAATTCAGACCGCACATCGGCCACCGTGGCCGGCGACGCCACATCAGAACCGGCAAAAAACAGCATCAGCATCACGTAATGCGCCATCGCATTATTGATGGGCGAGTCGAGCACTTGGTGGTCACCACTGCGCAAACACCCAGCCCAGGCGTTGCGATCGTAGTAGGCGCGGGCGCGCGGCCACAAACCGGAACCGGTGATCCGCTCAATGCGACCAATCGAGCCATCGAGCAGGCGCCGCTTCAGGGCCCACACGGCGGGGTCGTACATGCGCTGAAAACCCACCGCCACCAGCTTGCCACTGGCGTTGCGCGCGGCCTGCATCGCGTGGGCGTCAGCCGCCGAGCCAGCCACGGGCTTTTCAACCAGCACATTGCAGCCAGCCGCAACGGCCGCTTCGGTCATCGGTCGATGCAGCGGAATCCCGGTTGGAATCTGGACCAAGTCGAGCTCGGTGGCCTCGGCGTCGAGCAGGGCCTGGAAGTCATCGTAGATGGTGCAGCCCAACTCACGCAGGCGCGTGCACTTGTCGGCTTCTTCGTCTTGATTGATGATGCAGGCGGCCTTGGCCGACAAGGTGCCACGCTCCACGCCGGAGAGCAGATCCGCATAATGCACGCGCCCAAAACCCGAGACTCCGATAATCGCCGTACGAATCGCCGCCATGCCTGCATCCCCCGAGCACTCGCCGAGTACTCCGTGTTGTTGCCTCGGAGTCTGCCATAAATCATATATGATTCCAGCGAGACTAAGCGCCACGTTGCCCGCACTACCAAGCGCTAGGCGAGCATAGGCTTGGCACAGACGTCCGTCTCCCAATCAGCAAACACTGCCGCCATGGCCTGACAACGCTCCGGGTGGGCAGCAGCAAGATTCACCGTCTCCGAAAGATCGGCGTTCAGGTCATACAACTCTGGCGCGGCGTCGGCCTGGGGGCGAATCCACTTCCACCGGCCCTGACGCACCGCTTGCTGGTCTTGAAAGCGCCAACACAGACTCCGTTCGGCAAGCTGGTCGCCCGCCAGAGCAGGCCACCAGCTGCGGCCATCCCCGTGCCAATCGCCACCGGCCGCAGCCAGGAGGCTCGGGGCTAGATCCATGCCCATCACGGTGGCCGAACTCACCGTACCCGGCGCAATGCGCCGCGGGTAGCGCACCAAGCACGGCACGCGCACCCCGCCCTCATACAAACTGGCCTTGCCAGCGCGCAGCGGGGCATTGATGCTAGGCGCCGGAGCGCCGTGGTCGCTGGTGACGATGATGATGGTGTCGTCACCCAAGCCGGCCGCGTCAATCGCGTCAACGGTATCACCGATCGCGGCATCAAAGGCCGTCATCACGGCGGCCATCCCGTCGCGAGCGGCGGCCGGGTCTTCACTGCGCCAGCCATGAATCACAAAGTCGCCACCGGGGCTGCGCTCTGGCCGGTCATCAGGGCCCTGGTACGGGTAGTGCGGCGCCGCATGCGGCAGCACCAAGCAGAACGGTTCGTCGCGATGATCGGCAATAAATTGCCGCGCGTGCTCCGCAATCTTGGCCGTCACGTAGCCCGGTTCGTCGAGCAGTTCTTCATCCTGCCACCAATCAGCGTAGCCGGCTTGGTCAACGTGACTGTGGTAATCCACGTTTCCGCTCACAAAGCCGCGGAAGGTTTCAAAGCCAAACTGCCGAGGCCCAAAAGCCGGGTCATAGCCCAGGTGCCATTTGCCAAACAAAGCGGTGCGATAACCCAGCGTCCGCAACGCACGGACAAAGCTCGGCGCGGCAGGATCCAGCCCGCAATCGCGATGGCCAGCAGCCGACACCACGCCCTCAATGCCATAACGCTGCTGATAGTGCCCAGTCAAAATGGCCGCGCGACTCGGACTACACACCGGGCCGTTAGCGAGAAAGTCGGTACAGCGCAGGCCGCTAGCGGCCAAAGCATCCATGCGCGGCGTGTGCCAGGGGCCACCCATATGGCTCGGGTCGCCATAGCCCAGATCATCGGCCAAGATCACAACGATATTCGGACGCGTGCGCATGCCCCCAGTGTGCTCTTGCGGCCGCGACTGGCAATTGCCTGCCAGCACATTTAGTGGTAGATTTTTACGATGCTTGCCCTTGGCACCGAACGCGTCTCTCCCCCGCTCGACCGCTGCCCCGAGATCCACGCGCTAGGCGTTGGCCACCCGCGCATGGCCACGCTGCGCTACTGTCTGCCAGAGGTGTGGAGCTTGGTATTCGTGCGCTACGCGATGCTCGCCACCATCGACGGAGTCGATTACGCGATCAAACCCGGCCATGTCATGCTGATGCCGCCCGGCGTCAGCAAGGTCTACCGGATTACCAGCAGCGATGCGCGGCACCTGTATGTCCACTTTAGCCTACCTGGCAATGCCACCGACACCGCCCTGCCGGTGGTCACTGATTGTAGCCAAGATTATGCCGCCATTGATGGTGCCCTGAGCGAGGCCCTGGCCTGCCGGCAACATCAAGCACAGCGCGCGGCGGTGCGCATCTGGGACATTCTGTTTCGCCTCAGTGATGCCCTGCGCCCGCACGCTGACAACACTGACGAGCACCCGGCCCTAGCCGCGCTCGAGCGCCAGATTGAACTCTCCCTCGATACGACCTTGTCGATCGTATCCCTCGCCAAGCACGTTGGCGTGTCGCATGGCCACTTGGCCACGCTGTTTCGCCAGCACCGGGGCGAAACCATCGTCGCCTATATTCGCCGGCGCCGCATGGAGCGTGCGCGCACGCTGCTCCTGCATTCCACCGCGAAAATCAAAGATGTTGCGGCCGAGGTCGGTATCCCAGATCTCCAGGCCTTCAATAAGTCCATGCGCAAACAATTTGGCCATGGCCCGCGCGAACTGCGTGAGCGCGCCCCTGACCTACCCGCAGACTGATCCGATGGCGTCACAGCCAAGCCCGAAACAAAAGCGCTTACTGACCAATATTTGCAAATTACTCGGATTTTTTGGTCACCCGACAGGGCAGGCACAAGCATCACCACACCACAAGCGATCAGAGCCCGTCGCCACGGCATCCCTGTGCTGCCGCAGACGGC
The DNA here is from genome assembly GCA_027859175.1 of Planctomycetota bacterium. GTDB lineage: Bacteria > Planctomycetota > UBA11346 > UBA11346 > UBA11346 > GH22. The sequence goes on from JAQIBG010000201.1 coordinate 10,055, forward strand.
AACACCGCGCCAAACAGCACTGCAATCCTGCGATCTTGCATTCGAGCCATACCCACGGCAGGGTTTGCCTCCGGCTGGGAGGCCACAATTAGCATGGACATCTACCTGTCCCCTACCGGCAACGACGCATGGTCGGGCCGCATTCCTGAACCCAACAGCACGGGCGATGACGGCCCGAAGGCAAGCATCGATGCAGCCCTGCAACATCTGCGCGGTTATCTCACGCCACCACGCAAGCCGGCGCGTGACCCCGAGCAGTCCATCGCGATGATTGATGGGCCGGTCACGATCCACCTCCGCGCAGGCCGCTACGAAATCGCCAAGCCGATCCACCTGCGTGGCAGCGATCGCATCCCGCTATGCATCCAGTCTTACCACGGCGAGCAAGCCGTCATCGATGGTGGTAGCGCCATCACCGATTGGCAGGAAACCAGCGCCAACGGCGTGCCCTGCTGGGTGGCCGACGTGCCCGGGCTGGCCGATGGCAGCTGGCCCTTCAAGCAACTCTTCGTCAACGGCCAGCGCGCTACCACCGCCCGCCTGCCCAAAACCGGCAGCTACGTTGTGGCCGACCCCCTCGCCGCCGAGGGGCAACAAGGCTGGGGCCAGCCCGGCACCAACCGCTTCGTGGCCGAGGCCGGCAGCATTGACCCAAGCTGGCGCAATCTCACCGACATCGACGTGCTCTTGTTCCACTTCTGGATCGAAGAACGCATGCCGATTGGCAGCTACGACGGCGCCACCGGCATCGTCACCTCGCCGCGCACCAGCCGCGCACCCTTGGTTAAAGCCTGGAACTGCGGCGGCGCCACCTACGTGCTCGAGAACGTGTTCGAGGCCCTCACTGAGCCCGGTGAGTGCTATATCGATCGCCAAGCGGGTCGTGTGTACTACGTGCCGCGCGCTGACGAAACGCTCGCCACCAGCGAGGCCTTCGCGCCGCGCCTGCCGGTGCTCGTATTTGCCGACGGCGACCATGGCAACGACCAATGCGTTGAATGGCTGCAACTCCGTGACCTGACCTTCCGCCACGGCGCAGCTGTGTGGCCTGGCGACCCAAGCTTTGAACTCAGCGCCCTGCACGGCGACGACCAAGCCGGCGGTCGCTATCGCGGCCCCAAGCTGGCCGGATCAGCCCAAGCCGCCTACGACGTACCCGGCGCCCTGTATTTCCGCGGCGCGCACGGCTGCGTAGTCGAGAACTGCACCATCGAACACGTCGGCTGGTATGGCCTTGAACTCCACAACGGTTGCAGCAACTGCCGCGTGGTTGGCAACACTATCCGCGACACCGGCGCCGGCGGCATGCGCATTGGCGGCGTCGACGCCGACGGTCCGCGCAGCGGTCGCTGTGGCCGCAACCGGATTACCGATAATCACTGCTATGATGGTGGCCATTACTTTACCTGCGGCGTTGGTCTCCTAGCCACCCACTGCCACAGCAATTTGATCAGCCACAACCACATCCACGATTACTACTACACCGCAATCTCGGTTGGCTGGCTGTGGGGCTACGCCGAATCGGTGAGCCGCGACAACACCATCAGCTACAACCACCTGCACGACCTCGGCAAGGGCGTGCTGTCCGACATGGGTGGCATTTACACGCTTGGCCCGCAACCTGGCACCCATATCCACCACAACCACATCCACGATATCCACTCGGCAGCCTACGGCGGCTGGGCGATCTATCCCGATGAGGGCTCAGGCGCCATCGTGATCGAAAACAACGTCAGCCACGATACCTCCAACGCCTCGTTCCATCAGCACTTCGGCCGCGAGAATATCGTGCGCAATAATATCTGGGCCTTCGGCGGCGAGGGCTGCATCGCCCTCAGCAAGGTAGAGCCACACTTGAGCCTGACCTTCCACCACAACATCGTGCTCTCAGACGGGCAATCGATCTACAGCTCCGGCTATGGCTGGGATCCGTCTACCGATCGTTCGCCAATGAATTCCTTCGCCAATACCTGTTTTGACTGCAGCGGGCGCCAGGTTGCCATTGCCAATAAGGCCCACACCACCGCCGCGGCTGAAGACGGTCGCGACTGGGCCGGCTGGCAAGCTGCCGGGCACGACCAGGGCTCACAGTGGGTTGACCCCGGATTTGTTGATGTCGCGAAGCGCGACTTCACCCTCAAGTCAGATTCGCCCGCGCTGAAACTGGGCTTTAAACCAATCGATATCAGCACGGTGGGGCCACGCCCACCTGAGCAACGCTGCTGAGCAAGAACAAGCAGGCAAGAACAAGCAGGAACAACAAAAGGCCGGGCATATGCCCGGCCTTTTGCATAAGGAATTGCGCCCGCTTATCTCAGAAGGTAATGCCCGCACCGAGGCGAGCCATCACATCCGTGCCGTCGAGGCTATCCGAACGATACTCAACGTCATCATTGCTATCGGTGTACTTCAAGATGTAGCTCTCGCCCTGCCAATACTGCCACGAGACACCAGCACGCAGCATGAACCTTTTTCCGAGCCCGAGGGTCGCATCGGCACCAACGCCAAGTTCCCAGCGCCAGTCACCACCATTACCCTCAGCGGTATAGTCGCTCACCGAAAGCCCGGTAACCCGACCGTCTTGACTGCCGAGGCCAATCCGAGCAAAGGGCGCCACACCGAGCGCGACACCCTTGGTCTTGAAGAAGTTGTAGATGCCACCGCCACCGATACCGGCACCGAGTGAATCATAATCAAGCTGAGAGGCACCCTCTGACCAGGTACGGTCTTCGTAGTAGAGGTAGCCCTCACCATAAGGGATGAAGCCGTTCTCCTCTGGCAGCAAGAACAGGTAGCTCAATTCTACCCGCAGTGCGTCGTCCCACTCCTGATCAGCGCCGGCAATTTTGACATTGCTGTCGATCGGCATCGACACCACCACGCTGGCATGCATTTGACTCTGCCCGTGGCTCACCGCCCAGGCGGTGCTATCAGCCGCGCTCAGTGCAACCAGCGAGGTCGAGGAAATCAGGAGAAGGCTACGTAATGACATGGGCCGAGACCCTATAAAGAAACCAGCCATGGCTAGTTCAATAACGGCCTCCCCGGGCGATATTCGCTCATTCGGCCGTCTACATGCACCAGCATACAGACGGCCGCAAGCGCCCCATTCACGCGATATACAAAGCGTCCAGGCTGAATCGGTAGCCACGGATCTGCGCCTTGGGCGCATCGTCCATGATGTAATTCACCACCACTACCTCACCATCGGGAAACTGAACCCAACCCGTGTAGCCGGTGTCCGACTGCAACGAGCGGTCGAAATCCAAGGGCATGATTCGGGCCCAGGCATCTTTGCGCTGCCGCGCCAAGGCTGACTCCGCATCGGTTAGCGCAGCAAAGGTGTTCTGGGTCCAGGTTCCAACCCAGCCTTTGCCACCGTGCATGAAGCGATGCGTGATCAGCAGACGGCCATCGAGCAAGCGCCCTGCCACCGGTCGATGACAGCCAGGCAGCGGAAAGCGCACCGCTGACGACCAGGTCTCACCACGATCATAGCTCACCGTCTTATAGCAGTCTTGACCGTCACCCGAGTTCTCGCGATGGAACGCCACCAAGGCGTCATCAATTTCAACGATCGACACCTCGCATAGGTTCAAGCCCTCCTGATCGCCCACGATGGCCGGCCCGTGCCACTGCGCACCGCAGTCGTCAGACCACCACACGCGCTGGATCAGGCGCCCGAGGTGCAGGTCCTTGTAATGCGCCGCCAGCAACCAGCGGCCGTCGGCCAATTCGACCACGCGATCGGGGACGATGCCCTGCACCGGGGTCAATTGTTCATCAGACCAGGTGAGCCCACCGTCGTCACTGAACAGCAACACATTCCGGCACTCTTCGGGGGTCGCGCTCATTTCTGGGCTATACAGTCGATCAACCACCACCACCAGACGCCCGTCGCGCAGTGCGGTGATTCGCGGACAATTGTAATGACCGGCTCCACAGCCCTGATGCAGCCCAGTCAGCGCACGCTTGGGCGACCAGGTAGCGCCCCGATCGTCGCTATGACACACCGCGATACGCGTTTCACTGCGGTCACCATGATGGGTGCACTCAGCGAATACGCACAGCAAACGGCCGTCGGCCGTGAGCGCAACATCGGGGAAGGCTTCATACCAAGTAGGGTCGTTGCTGATTGAGAAGCGTTCAATGGCATGCGGAGCAAGGGCAGTAGTCATCGCAGTGGTCCTTTAATTATTGGTGACGAGTTGGAGTCTAGAACAGTTCGCGCAATTCACTGGCGATTGCTGCGAGTTCGGCTTGGCCGTAGTGCGGTAGGGGTGGCCGTGCCTGGCCGCAGGGCACGCCGAGTGCGGCGAGCATGGCCTTGAGCACCGCCGGCCCGCCCTGGTGGCACTGCATGATGGCAACCAGGTCAACAACCCGTTGCTGATGCGCCCGCGCTGCCACCAGATCGCCCGCTGCAAAGGCGGCCATGAGCTCACGGAACCACGGCGTAATCACGCTGTAGGTGGAACCGATAAACCAGTCGACACCGTACGGCAAGGCCGCCACCACCTGCTCATCGCGGCCAAAGCCAACCTGAAAGCGACCCTCGGCCACCTGCTGGCAGCGCTGGACCTCCATCATCGACTCATCCGTGAACTTGATCCCGCGCAGGTTCGGCAAGGCCGTGGCCGCCGCCGCCAGAAAGGCACTCGGCTGCACCGTGCACCCACTCAGCGAAGGAATGTGGTAGTGGTACACCGGCAACTCTGGCACCGCCGCGCACACGCCCTGGTAACACGCGATCAGTGACTCAACCGTGGTCACGGCATGGAAGCTGGGCGGACTGATGCTGATCCCCGCTGCGCCATGGCTCGCGGCGTGGGCGGCGAGTTCGGCCGCGGCCACCATGCTGTTATGGCCCACGTGAATGATTACCGGCACATCGCCGGCCTCGGCCAGTACCGCCTCTGCCACCGCACGACGTTCGCCGTCAGTTAGATGCCGACCCTCGCCCGTGGTCCCCAAGGCAAACAAGCCGTCGACCCCCTGGTCGACAAGATGCGCCAACATCGGCGCGATTGCCGGAATATCGATCGACCCGTCTGCCTGCATTGGTGTAACCGTTGCTGCATACAGGCCGCGTGGAACAAAAGTACTTTTCGTGCTCATAACCGCGATTATACGCAGCGTGTTTTTGATTTGGGATCGCCTTTTGTCATCACGATAGTACTCTTGTAACCATGAGCGAATCGGCTCGATCAGTCCTCGCCAGCACCTTGATGGACGTCCTCCACAATCAGGCGCCGCGCTGCGTTCATGCCGTGCGCCCCGGCGGGCGCCCACCAACGGGATCACAGTGCTTCGCGCTGCCACGCCTGATGGTGGTACTCAGCGGCCACAGCATCACCGAGACCTCCAGCCCGGCTGGGCCGCAAACCATCGAAGCCCAGTCGCAAGATGCGATCTTCACTTGCCCGCAAGCCTGGACCCGCGGCGTGTGGCGAGCCGAGCACAATTTGCTCGCCATCGTATGCCATCAGGGCTTCACCCGTTTTTTGCGCTTCAACACCGATCACCGCGGACGCGTCATCAACAACAGCAAACGCTGGTACCACACCCACCGCGACACATCGCCGCCGCTCGCTGAAACCTTCCGCGCGATGACCGTTGCCAGCGAACGCGGCAGTGGCCCTGGCGACCCGGTGCTGGTTCACCTAGCCCAGGCCGCCTTGCAATTGGCGCTCGAGGAACTCCAACGCGATCGCGACCACAGCGACGACACCGGCGCCGATCTTCTGCGCGGCATCCGCGCCTGGATCGAAGAACACGGCCACGAAGACTGCAGCCGCAACGCCATCGCTAAACGCTTCGGCGTGCACCCCAATCACCTATCGCGCTTGGTGCGCCTGCACGCCAACTGTCGCTTCATTGACCTGATCACCGAGATCCGCCTCGATCGCGCCGCCGCACTCTTGGCCTACAGCACCATGAGCGTAGCCGAGATCGCCACTGAGCTCGGCTTCAGCTCAAGCACCTATTTGATTCGGCGCTTCCGCGATCGCTTTGGCACCACGCCCGGCCTCTATCGCAAACAAGTGACGTAAGCCGGCGGCTAATCGCTAGCACGGTCAGCAAATACGCGGATTCAAGGGCGAATCGCAAACAGCGCCTACCGCCACTCCGGGCATCCACTGGTCGCGGTCATTGATCTGATTCTGATTCTGATTCACGGGTTCGGCCAAGCGCATGTCGGCATCCATATAGATCATGGTCATGACATCGCGCACCTCGTTGCTGTTATTGCCACCGGCGCGATGATAGGTCCAGCCGCAGTGGAAACTCACATCGCCAAGATCGAAGGCCTCGGTGACCGTTTCCAGCCCGGCCTCGTTCAACAAACCATCCAACACCTGTTCGCTCTCATCGCTGATCGCCAAGTCACGACCCAAAGCCACGTGCTGGCTGCGCGCACTAAATGCCAGCGGTCCCATTTCGATAGCCACCGGTACGAGCGGAATCCAAGCAGTCACGGTCAACTCACTGGCCAAGGGCCAATAGAATTGGTCGGCATGCCACGGGGTATGCCCGCCGCCTGGCTCTTTGAACAGGGCTTGGTCGTGATAGAGCCGCACGCCGCTGGTGCCTAGCAGTTGCTTGGCGATGCCGGCCACCCGTTTCCCGAACACAAAGGGGATCACGGCCTGATCACGCCGCCACAGGTTGGTGGTCTGCAAGAAGGCCTTGCCGTAGGTATCGCGCTCCTCCAGCGGGCGCTGTTCCTGGTTATGGGCATGCGCCACCGCAGCCAGGATCGGGCGCCACGCGCTCAATTCAGCCGGCGGCAACACCTCACGCAGATGAATAAATCCGCGGTCACGGAAGCTCGCGATCTGCTCCGGCGACAGCGTCAAAGGGGTATCGAGACCGACAGTTGCTGTGGTCATGGCTCTCTCCTGGCGTTGATAACCGCAAGGATAACACCGAAACGACAGCTGTCTCCTAGACCGCTGACTACATTCTGATACTATTTTGACATGAAGCTCGTCCGTGAGTTGGTCAGTCGTGGCCGCGATACCAGCTTTGCCCTGCGCCACCGCGACCAGCCCCACTTCGCTTTCAGCTGGCATCACCACGCTGAATGGGAGCTCACTTGGATCCGCGCCGGTAGCGGCACGCGCTTTGTTGGCGATGCCATCAGCCCCTACCATGACCACGATCTCGTGTTGTTACCGCCCGACCTTCCGCACGGCTACTGGGCGCCGGCCACACCGCACCAGACCCAGCGCGCCGTCATCGTCCAATTCAAACCCGAACTGTTCGAGCACTGGTGCCAAGCCGGGCCCGAGGGCGCCGCCCTGCAGCGCCTCGCTCAGCGCGCCGCGGGTGGCCTTAGCCTCACAGCGGCTGATGGTGGCTCGGTATGCCAGGCGCTCGCCGCAATGGAGCAAAGCAGCCCACTGGCCCGCCTCGGGCTGCTATTACAAGCCCTGGCCGCGCTCGCCGACAGCGGCGAAGCCATCTGCCAGGGCGATTGGCGCCGCCCGGCCGACCCACGCATCGATCGCGCCTGCCGCTATGTGCTCGACCACCTCGAACTAACGGTCACCGCCGGCGAGGTAGCCGCCGTAGTGGGCATGCGCCCAGACTCCTTTGCGCGCTTGTTCCGCCACCACACCGGCCGCAGCCTCACCGCCTATATCCATGAACTGCGGATTGCGCGGGCCTGCGATCGGCTGCGAACGGAGCCCAAGGGGAGCATCGCCGACATCGCCTTCGGCGTCGGCTTCGGCAACCTGGCTCACTTCAACCGCCTCTTCAAACGGCTGCGAGGGTGTACTCCCAAGGAATGGCGCCGGGAACTGCAGCGCGCTTCGCAGTGACGCGCCGGGGCCTGGAGCCGCGCCTGACAGGCGCTGTGGGTCCTGGGTCGTGGGGGACAGCCGTTTACCACTGGGCGGGGTACTCGGGGCGGCAGCCCCGCGCCTAAGCCTGCTTGCAGGCGGCCCAGGACCTAGGACCAGACCAGCTCCCAAACCTTCGTCTTCAAACCAGTTACATTAAAGTTGCTACAAGTGTAACATTTTAGTTCCATTAAGTATGTTTATGCATATATTGAGCTGCAATGTCTTGCCTTTTGCAGCAAAACTTAAGTTCCAATGACTCGAATGCGACATTCACGCATTGGATCTGCCTGCTGCTGGTGCTGACCCTGAGCGGCCCCCTGTTTGGCGCCCTGGCGGGCGTTCCCGAGCGGCCGGTGCCCGGACG
>JAQIBG010000339.1 GCA_027859175.1 Planctomycetota bacterium
GACCAACGCAACTGGGCGGGGTACGGGGCAGCCGCCCCGCGTCTAAGCCTGCTTGCAGGCGTTCTAGGACCCAGGACCCAGGACCCGCTAAAACAAAAACACGGCCCGAGCAAATGCCCGGGCCGTGTTTTTCTAATCGCTAGCTAGCTTTGAGCTCAGATGCCCTTGCTAACCATGTACTTCAGCAGGTCGACAACGCGGTTGCTGTAGCCCCATTCGTTGTCGTACCAGCTCACCAACTTGAAGAAGTTGGAGTTGAGCTCGATCGACGAACCGGCGTCGTAGATCGACGACAGCGGGCAATGCTGGAAGTCGGTGCTGACGACTTCGTCTTCGGTGTAGCCAAGGATGTCCTTGAGCGAACCTTCGCTAGCAGCCTTGAGGGCGGCGTTGATCTCCTTGAGGGAGGTCGCCTTCTCGGTCTTGAAGGTCAGGTCGACGGCCGACACGGTCGGGGTCGGCACGCGGAAAGCCATGCCGCTCAACTTGCCGTTCACCTGGGGCAGCACCAAACCAACGGCCTTGGCAGCGCCAGTGGTCGAGGGGATGATGTTGATGGCTGCACCGCGACCACCCTTCCAGTCCTTGCGGCTGGGGGCGTCTACAGTCTTCTGGGTGGCGGTGTAAGCATGAACGGTGGTCATCAGACCCTCGGTCAGGCCGAAACCGGCATCCAGAACAGCCTTCACCACGGGGGCGAGGCAGTTGGTGGTGCAGGAGGCGTTGGACACGATCTTGTGCTTGGCAGCGTCGTACTCGTCTTCGTTCACACCCATGACAACGGTCTTGACGCCGTCACCCTTACCAGGTGCGGACAAGATCACGCGCTTGGCGCCAGCAGCGATGTGCTTCTGAGCGGCAACGTCTTCGGTGAACAGACCAGTCGACTCGATGACCACGTCTACGCCCATGTCGCCCCAGGGGGCTTCGGCGGGATCGCGGACGCTGGTGACGGCAATCTTCTTGCCATTCACGATCAGCGCATCGTCGCCTTCGTTGGTGACTTCACCAACAAAGCGGCCTTGCGTGGAGTCGTACTTGACCAGATAGGCCAGGTTGTCGGCAGGGACTAGGTCATTGACGGCTACGACTTCAACTTCGTTAGGGAACAGGCCCTGTTCAACGATGGCGCGGAAGACGAGACGGCCGATGCGACCGAAGCCGTTGATGGCAACACGAACAGCCATGGTGGCTCCTCAGTTCTTATAGTGGATGGTGTCGAAACACCGGGTTCATGGTGGTGTCGTCCCGCCTGTCCCGATCCACCCCAAGGTGCGCACCCCGGAACCGAAAGCAGACGGATCCCAACCGGCACACAGGCCAGCCAGGTGATGGCCGTCGCCGTGTCCGGGGGATCCGGGCTTGTCTGCCGCTCGCGGCAGACGCGACAACGGCCAAAGTTTGGTATCAGCTACCCTTGATGCTACGCACCTTCGGCAAATTGAAGACGCCTTGCTCGGCGTCCCACTTGCCGTCGCGCTTGAGGCGCTCCAGGCGCTCGGCGCGGGTCAGCACGTTGCGGTGCTTGGTGAGACCGCCGCTACCGGCGAAACTGCGATGAATGCTCATAATGTACCTCTCGCCACCGGGGGAACGATTCCTTAGCCCCCTGGAAGGGCGCGTACCATAGAGTCCGATCCCTGTTGGCAAGTCCTGAATTGAGCAGGATATGCTTGCTAATAACGGACTTGCAGCGACTGCATGCACCAGCTGGATGCATTTGTCTATGTGGGGGTTAGCCACATGTAGGTGGGAGAGTTCCTGGTTCCTGGTGCGCGCCTTCGGCGCGTTGTGGCCGTGGTCACCGGTCCCGCCCAGCGAGTAGGTATGCCAAGGTGTGACGCGCGCGAGCAACTGCCGGCATCCAACGCGCGAAGCGCGCACCAGGAACCAGGAACCAGGAACCAGGAACTCTCACTTAGAAGCCTGCAGATCCACCCACATCGCCACTTCATCGCAGTCCAAAAACTTATTACAGCGCACACATTCGCCCCAAACCTTTTCCGGCAAACGACTTCTATCCACCTTCACGAAGCCGCAGCGGCCGAAGAAGGCTTCTTGGTAGGTCAGGCAAAACACCCGCTGGAGGCCAATCGCCCGGGCCTCATCCAAAGTTGCAGCCACCAAACGGCGACCCAAACCCATCCCCTGGGCGTCCTCGGAAACAGCCAAGCTCTTCAGTTCGGCTATGCGGGCGTTAACGATATGCAGCGCACTGCAGCCCAACAACTGGTCGGCGTTCTCTGCCACCAGAAAGTCACGAATCGTCTCGTAGAGCTCACCGGTGGTGCGCGACAGCAGGAAATTGCGTTCGGCAAAGGCTTGAATCAAGCCGTGCAGGGCTGGCACATCGCCCAAGGTTGCCGAACGGATCGTCGCATCTGCATGCATCACAAGACTCTAGGGGCCACCCGCCAAGTGCAAAGCAGCGGGCCTGATCAGGCTCAAAAGCGCTGAATGGTAGCCGGGCGATCATTGCCCTGATTCGGGATCGAGGTCTCCAAGCGTTCCATCAGCTTGCCAATGTGGGTGCGACGCGCCTCAAGCTTCTCGAGCTCGGCATCGCGCTCGGTCAACTTCTTGACCTCAGGCTGCTCACCCAGGTATTGAACCAGAAAAGCAAACTCAGCCTGCGCCGTTTTGATGTCACGGATCTGGTCTTCGAGGCCGGTGAGCTCTTCTTGGTACAAGCGATAGTAGCGCTTGAGCACTTCCAGCTTTTGACCATTGGTGAGTTCGATAGCGATAGGTTCGATAGCCATGGCCTCGACTCTACAGGGCCTGCGCCCCCCTGCCAATACCGAGCTAGCGCCGCGCACGAGGGGCGACACCCCCACTAGCAGGCTGTTGAATATCCTTCACCCGAAGCAGGCCGTAACGCCCGGGCAAGCAAACCAAGGGCCTGCTACTGCTAGGGCAGCAAACCGCCCGGAACACCCTTCACAACCAAGGCCGTGGCATCGTGTGGATGCAGGCTCTCGTGGTGGTCAACCCGGACCCGATAATCGGCCACTGATGACAGACCCTCGAGGACATACCGCAGGCGTCGCACGGCGTCTTCACAGAACATCAAGTTGGCGCCATTGCGCAGGGCAAAGGCCTGCTCGTCTTCGCGCTTCACCGCGGTTTGCACCGGCGTGGACAGCGCGGCCTCCACCAAGTCAACCAGATCAGACAGACGCGGCGCGCGTTGCGCCGATGCCGGCACCAAACGCAAGCTCGCCGTCGAGCGCTGCGAATGCGGTGTCGCCGGCATGCCCTCTTGGGTTCCGAGCCAGGCGCGCACGGCAGCCGGGTCAATACTCTCGCTGGCGCCGAAGGCCCGATCAAAGGCCTCCTGGGTGGCCTGCCGCGACAAGGCGGCGCTGCACGGACAGGTGCTCGAGTAGGTAACAGTCAGCGCCTGCTCTAGCACCACCTCGTCACCGTTAAGAACGCCGCGCAGTTCGACCGGATAATGGCGCCAGCCGCGGTTGGCCGACAGCAAAGCCCGCCGATGCAGCGGCAGATCAAACTGAACCCGCAACTCGGCGCGCTGTGCCAGCCCCTGCTGGCTGGTCACAAAATCGCGCAGCACCGCCGCAACCAAACTCAGGTCGAGATGCTCGCGCTCAAGGCGACGTTGCAGATCCAGGTAGACCCGCGACATATGAATGCCGCGCGCACGTAGGTCATCGAGCGATACGTAGGCATCGGCACGCGCCGGCAGGGCGATTTCTTCGCCATTCTCATCAGCCACCCGCACCATCAGCTGGATGCCACTCATGCCGACACGGTCGAGGGTCACACCACCGGTTGGCGCTTCGCCAGTGGCAACGTCGGGCATCGCATGCGGATGATCAGCCGGGCCCAAGCCACTGGCATCCGCCGCGGCGACACCATCATGGCGCCGCCTGCTCGCTCTGTTTCCGTCTCCATCCTCAACGCCGCCGTGCATGCTCCCTCCGTCAGCCGCCGTAGCAGCCGAGCACAAAACCGTACCACCAGCCCCCGATGAGGAAACCGCCATGTCCGCCATCATTCTCGCAAGCACCTCGCCGTACCGTAAAATGCTCCTCGAGCGGCTCGGGCTTGAATTCGAGGCGATGGCTCCCGACTGCGATGAAGACGCGCTCAAAGGCTTGGTTGACGACCCGCTCGAGCTCGCCGAGCGCCTCGCCGCGGCCAAAGCGAGTAGCATCGCCGTGGCCCATCCCGAGGCCATCGTCATCGGCTCAGACCAGGTCGCAGACCACGCCGGCACCATCCTCGGCAAGCCCGGCAGCTCCGAGCGCGCCTGCGCCCAACTCGGCGCCATGAGCGGCGACAGCCACCGCCTGATCACCGCGATGTGCATCCAGCACCAAGGCCGCAGCATCGCCCACACCGACATCACCACCCTGCACATGCGCCAACTCAGCGCCGCCGCCATCGCGCGCTACGTCGCCGCCGACCAGCCGCTCGACTGCGCCGGCGCCTACAAACTCGAACAACGCGGCATCAGCCTGTTCGACCGCATCGAATCCAACGACCACAGTGCCATCACCGGCCTCCCCCTCATCGCCCTCTGCACCACCCTCCGCGACCTCGGTGTGGAGATTCCTTAACTTGGGTGTGAGTTCGCTTGAGTTTACGCCAGGACGCCAGGAATTTAGGGTTTGGCGGAGCCGTGATTGAGCTGGCAACACACACAACGCGTCACCTGACAACCGACCCAATTGCGATGTGATCAGGCC
>JAQIBG010000367.1 GCA_027859175.1 Planctomycetota bacterium
CCTTTGGTGCCGAATACGAACAATGGGTGTCGGCATCCAACCTCTGGGCACGTGATGCCAGCTACGCCGAGCGCGACACCTGGCAAGAACTCACGATTCGCAACATAGCCGGCTTTGCCGAGCACCAGTGGGACATCGACGGCGAGTGGTCGACCACCGTTGGCCTACGGGTCGATGATCACAACATCGTTGGCACCAACGTCAGCCCACGGCTCGCCCTCAACCGACGCATCGGCACCGACCACTTTGCCCGGCTGTCATTTTCCAGCGGTTACCGCCTGCCCACCGCGATCGAACTCGGTATCGAAGAGTTTTTCTTTCGCGTGGACGACGAGATCGAGGCCGAAGATATCGACTCGCTCGACCTAAGCTGGCAAGGGAAGGTAGACGACGTCGGCATCCGGGCCGGGGCGTTTTATAATCGCACCAACGGCTTGCTGTGGTTTCAACCTGTTGCCGCCACCGATATGCAAGCCGCCTGGATTGACTGGCTAGTGGCCGGTGACAACACCCAGCAACCGGGGCCGTTTTTCGAACTGCAAAACCTCGACAACCCCAACCACGGCGTTGGCCTCGAACTCGCCTCCGACTGGAAGGTCAACAATAACATCACCCTCTGGGGCAATGGCACCTGGCAGCATTACGCTTTTGAGAACGAGATTCGCTATCAAAGTGATGGCTTTGTCGACCCCTACAGCGGCAACACGCTGTTCCGTTTCGACGAAACCTTTCCCGACGACATCAACGCGCCGCCGCAGTGGAAGTTCAACGCCGGCGTCCAATTCCAGACCGGCCCGATCTTTGCCACAGCCATCGTGCGCTACGTCGGTGACCGCACCATTTTCAGCTTCCCCAACAGCCAGATTCAAGGCAGCGGCCCCCTCGCGGTGCAAGAAGTGCCAGCCTACGCTGCGCTTGATCTTGCGATCGGCTGGATGCACCAACACGCCGACGGCCGCGTGTCTTCGATCAGGATCGCGATCATGGACCTAGCCAACAACCGTCACTATGAGACCTACCAAGCCAGTACCGACGGCCTGCTGCTTGATGACGAAGTCCAGTTCTCGGCCGAGAATGGCCGCAAAGTTGCCTTGGTGGGCGACCTCAAGTTCTAGCCGTGAAGGCAAGTGCCTTGATACGCCTCCAGCATCGGTAGCCCCATTCCAAGTACGACCCAGGCCGCCACCACAAGTGCGATGATCCCGGCGGTGAGGCTGAACAGGGCGAGGCCAACAGTAAACCGCCCGGTAACCAGCCGAGCGCCAATCGGCCCCAAGCCCAGGCCAAGCGCCAGCACCAACAAAAACAGTGAGCCCAAACTCAGCAAACTCTCGCTGATCTGCGGCAGGCGCAGACCGAGCTCATCCATCGTTCGCTCAAAGCGCCCCAGCAGCAGTGCGCCCGCCAACATGACCGGGAAACTGGTCAGACTCAACACGATGCCCAAAACAGCAGGCTTCCGATACGCAGCGATCATCTCATCGTTGGGCTCGTGGTTCTCATCAGGCGTCATATCACTCGGCACACCAGATCCTCGCCATCGCAGCGCCAACCAGCGCACTATAATACGAGGCCATAATCAGCTGTCAGCACGGCGGGTCACGCCAAATCAAGGTGGCATCGGCCTACCTGCACACCTGCCAAAGCAAACCAGCGACATTCGCATGCATGCCCCAACCAGCCCGCTACAGTCGCCGCCGAGGATACCCCATGCTTGAAAACAGCGTCTTCGCCCGCACCACCACCACCGACAGCCTGATCTCCCCTGGGGTCTACAACCTGATTATTGGCGCCACGCTGGCCTATGGCTTCGGGGTCAATTACCTGATGGTGCAACACCTCCCGCTAGCAAGTATCCAGTCGATCAACCCATTTGTGTTCATCATTGGGTATTTTGCGTCGTGCCTTCTGGGCATCTACCTGTTTAACAAATCTAACAACCCATTGGTCAGCTTCCTCGGCTATAATCTGGTGGTGGTGCCCTTTGGCCTGATCATCAACCTGGCTGTTTCGCGCTACAACGACACCATCGTCGGCAACGCGATCATGGTGACCGGCGGCGTGACGGTCATCATGATGTTCTGCGGAACCCTGTTCCCACGCTTTTTCCAGCGCATCATCGGCGCGGTTACGATCGCTCTGATTGCAGTCATCGTGGTGCAAGTCGGCTTTATTTTCTTTACCGGCACTTTCCCGCCGATTCTCGACTGGATCGTCGTGTTGATTTTCTGCGCCTATATCGGCTACGACTGGGGCCGCGCCAATGGCATCCCCAAAACCGTCGACAACGCCGTCGACAGCGCAGCCGCGCTCTACATGGACATCATCAACTTGTTCCTGGCCATTCTCCGGATCATGGGTCGCCGCAACTAAACAACCACGGTCACAGCGCAGCCAAGACCTCGCTGCCCCACTGAAAACTATTGTCGGCGCGCACGCACAGCACTTGGTCGCCATCGCAGGTGCGGCCCAGGTGGCTTGGTGATCGGCTGCGGCTGGATTGGGCGCCCCACGGGTTGACCTAGCGGCGCACCTTTGCCAAATCAGATATGTGCTCAGCGGTGTACCTGCTGTACGGCGGCGGCCGCTATCGCGACCAGCGCGGCCACGACTACCGTCTCGACGCCGGCATCGTCAACTAGAAGGAATCAGCGCCCCCAGTCCCCGCCTGGCGCTGGATGTCCTCGATTGGGTTGGCGCCTGCGCCGAACTGCACCAAGCCGCGCGTTCAAGCAGCACCCAGGATGATCACCTGTCCCACGCAGCCGAGGTGTTACGCGAGCGCCTGGATGCGCCGCTATCGGTTCACGACCTGTGCCAGCGCCTGGGCCTCGGCTACGAGCAGTTCCGCAAAGCCTTCCGCGTACGGTATGGCCGTGCCCCCGCCGCCTACCGCAAGACCGCCCGCCTCGACCGAGCGCGTGAACTTTTGGCCGGCTCCGAACTCGCCGTTGGCACCATCGCGCAACGCGTCGGGTACAGCGAAATATTTGCCTTCTCCAAGGCCTTCACCGCAGCCACCGCCCTGAGCCCAAGCCGCTACCGCGCATCGTTTCGCTTGGGGCGGCACACCGCGCGCCACAATCCCCAGCAATCGATTCCTCGCCGGCACGCTCGGCAATACTCACAAGCATGACGACCCTCGCCCTGGTATCAGCCACCAGCCCCGAGCAACGCAACGCGCTCACCACCGCGTATCCCCAGCTACACCTACTCGACTGCCATCACGACCGACCGCGCCTGGCGCGCGAGGGCGCTGAAGTCGCGATCGTGTACGGGATGGTGCGCCCGGAAGAACTGCCAGCGCTCCCCAAGCTAGGCTGGATCCAAGCCACCTGGGCCGGCATTGAAAACCTGCTGTATCCAGCGATGCGTTCCCGCGAGGTCATCATAACCAACCTGCGCGGCCAACACGCCACCGCGATGGCCGAGCACGCTATTGCCGGCCTGCTGCACATGCTGCGCGATTTCCCGGCCCGCAGCGCGGCCCAGGCCGCCGGATCCTGGCGCTGCCAAGCGCAGGTCCGCCTGCTGGCCGATAGCCACGTGCTAGTACTCGGCACCGGCGGCGTTGGCCGGGCTGTCATCGATCGCCTACTGCCCTGGGGCGCACGTGTCACCGCGCTGAACCGACGCGGCGACACCCTACCCGGCGCCACCACCGTCACCCCCGAGCACCTCGCCCAGGTCTTACCCAGCGTTGATCACGTGATCAGCACCATTCCAGCC
>JAQIBG010000375.1 GCA_027859175.1 Planctomycetota bacterium
TGGCGATGAGCGCCAAATGCCAATCCAACTTGCGCCAGGTTGGCATCAGCTTCGTTGCCTACAGCGGCGACAATGACGATCAGTTTCCACCCGCCTATACGCCCGGCCGCCACACCCGCCCCTACGCCACCAGTTGGGTCAAACTGCTGACCGTGGGTGACTACTTCCCAAAAGGGATCAGACCCGACGGCCAAGCTGACGGACGCATCAGCAAGGTTGCCTTTTGCCCGGTGCAACGCACCAGCAACTGGGGCACCGAATGGTGGAATTATAATGTCTCATGGGAACTCCTCGGCGACGCCGAACCCGTCACTGGTGGGGTGCCACCGCTCTACGTGGGCCAACTCAGCCGGAGCACCTCGGTGCTCCTGGTGGCCGACGTCAGCCAAGGTAACCCGGGCTGGGCCTGCGGTTTTGAAAGCCCCAACTGGGAATGGGGCGGCCTAATGGCGCCGCATAATGGCCGCGGCAACATGCTGATGGCCGATGGCCACGTCGAAAGCCACCGCTATCACGGCTCGCTCGGGGCCAACGGAGTAGCCGCAGATGTCGGCGGCTGGGATATTAAAATCAGCACCGACACCACCGACCAAGACACCGCCCTGGTATGGACGCGCGGCCAACTTGGACTTATTGAACGCCAGTAAGCGATATCAGTCCATATAAGGCATGCGTCGGCACTGCGATCTTGTACTATTCGACACATGGATGCCAGCGCGCTACAGGTCTTGTTCGCCGGACGACTGCGCCGCCACCTCGGCACCAAACAGCAGGCCTACACCGAACACTGGGCCCTGCATTTCATCATCGACGGCCGCGCAACAGTGCGGATCGGCGCACAAACCCACCACCTCAGCGGAGATTGGGTGTGGACCGGTTATCCAGGGCCAGCGATCGGCTTTGAACCAGCAGGCAAACTCCCACGCCTCCACTACCGCGCCGCGCTGCATGGCGACGCGCTCAAGCATTGGCTCGATGAAGGCCTGTGGCCACGCGCGCCGCTGCCAGTCAGCGACGTCAGTGCACTGCAGCACCATGGCGACGCCCTGCTCGCCCACCTCCACGGCGACGAAGCCCTGGATACCCGCCTGCGCCGCAACGCACTCGAAGGCTTCCTGCTCGAACTGCACCGGCAACAACGGCACCACGCTCCACCACCGAGTTGGGTCCTCGACTGCCAGCGCCAACTCGAGCGCAGCTGGAACCGCGAACCCGATTACGCCCAGCTCGCAAAGCGCTACCAGATGCCGCTGCACACCTTGCGGCGCAACTTCAAACGCGCGACCGGCATCGCGATTCACACCTGGCTGTTGCAACGCCGCCATCGCGAGGCGCAAAGCCGCCTGCTCGACAGCGACGACAGCCTCGCCGCCATCGCCGAGCAATGCGGCTTCAAAGACCCCGGCTTCTTCTCGCGCCAGTTCAAAGCCTTCGCTGGCATGAGCCCGAGCGCGTTTCGCCGCGCTCGCTATGGCTAGCCGAATTACACGACACCAAAGTCGTCATTTGCGCGCGGCAGCCAACCCGCGGCCCGCCGCCAACCCGCAGAAATCGAGCTGGGCAGGGCCCTTCCAGGCGGAGCGGCCTTTCTGAAGGCGATTCAGGCCCTTCCAAAACCTACTTCCACCCCCTCCAAGTAATGCCAGACAAGTGGCTTACAGGATCGCATTGATTCGTTCCGGAGTGTTTTCGCCAGAAATCTTTCTTGACGAAATCATTTCGGCACGAATGATTTGGCACTCCTGTGAACAACCCCACTATAACTCTCGAGCCTACCCACCGGTCCCCTGGTGCGGATGAAGACTGGACCTACGGTGTCGACATGGTCGACGGCATGGATCCCAAAGCCTTCATTCGCGACGAGGTACCCCCGGTGCTTCCCGTCGCGCACGATTTGCGGATCCTGCAATCGTTGCGTCGGCTGATGCGTGCCACCGAGATCTTCTCACGACGTCTGGTCAAAGCCCACAAGATCACCGGTCCCCAGCTGATGTGCTTGCACAAACTGCTGGAGTCTGATGAGGGCCTGACCGTGTCGCAGCTATCGCGGGCTATATACCTGTCCGCGAGCACGGTTGTCGGCATCCTCGACCGCCTTGAGAGACAAGATCTGGTGACCCGTGTTCGTTCGGCGACTGATCGGCGCAAAGTGCTGATCAACGTCACCGAAACGGGACGGAACTTGGTCTTAGACGCCCCGTCGCCACTGCAGCAAGCGCTGCAGGCGGGACTCATGACCTTGCCCGAGAGCGAGCAGTGCTCCATTGCCGACAGCCTTGGCCAATTGGTCAATATGCTGGAACTGCAAGACATGGACGCCGCTCCGATGCTCGACACCGCCGAAGACCTCGGCGCGGTTGAGAGTGGGTCAGTCGAAGCTGACCTCGATGCCATCAAGCGACCATAACGTCACGCTTCGCCCGCCACGCGCTGAAGACGGCCAAGCCCTGCACGGCTTGATCGCGGCCTGTCCGCCCTTGGATTGCAACAGCGTCTACGCCTATCACCTGATGGCGCGCCACTTTGCCGCCACCAGCGTGGTTGCCGAACAGCACGATCAGATCATCGGTGCCATCACCGGCTACCGCCTACCCGACGACCCCACGGTCTTGTTCGTGTGGCAGGTGGCCGTTGCCGAAGCCGGCCGCGGCCAAGGCCTCGGCACCCGCATGCTCACCGATCTGATTGCCCGCTGCAGCGGCGTGAGCCACATGCACACCACCATTGGCCCCGACAATGCCGCCTCGCGCCGTAGCTTTGAAAAGCTCGCCGGGCAGCTCGGTGCGCCGTGGAGCTATCACCCGTTTCTTACCGCCGCCGAATGCGGCGTTGGCCATGAAGCCGAAGACCTCCTGGTCATCGGCCCGATTGATCACTGACCAAGGAGAACTAGCCATGAGTATTTTTGACGACCTCGAGTCTGACGTTCGCGGCTACTGCCGTGACTATCCAGT